>JBBSOG010000146.1:0-12476 GCA_038259985.1 Cytophagales bacterium | reverse complement strand
CTACATAATCATTGGAGCTGTTCACATAATCTGCAAAACCACTTCCGCTATAGCCACTATGGTTGTTTGCTACCTGGGCGCCGCTCAAAGTCGCATCTTCGGCTTCATACTTGACAAAAGCGTTTACCGGAAGGAAGGCCAGCAGGTAATTCATTTCCGAACCCGCAGCAGGCGTTGCCAGGTTAGCCCCTATTTCCAACTGGTAGGGATAGGTATCAAAATAGCGGGGTTCTACCAGCTTGGTATAGACTTCGTAATAAGCCGATCCCGGATCATTGGTGCCAATCACCAGCTCGGTCTTGGTCCAGTTGCTCAGCCATGCCGGCAGTTGTGAAGCACGCGGATCATATGCCAAATAAGCCACTGCCTTTTGTGTAAGATACACTTTCAGAAAACCATTCGCAGTCTTCACCTTCTTATCGTTGTTGGCTGTTTTGATGAAGGATGCCCCTTCCAGCGAAGAAGGTACGCTATTGATGACGTAAGATCTATCGGTAAAAAATGTCTCTCCGGTGTTTAGTTTTCCTATTTCGTAGGAATTACTGCTTTGCACATACAGTTGCTTGATCAGCTCATCTTCCGCCGGTTTTTCGGGCTCTGTTTTTTGCGTTTCCGGCACTTCTGCTTTGATGTACTCTACAAAGAAATCCTCACCAGCGGTTTGGGTAGCATTCCCCCAGCTTACTTTACCGAGTGCGCTGTAGGTAGTATCTATCGCTTCCAGGGTAGGAACTTCCGGGAAACCACTTTCATCGCCCAGGTAGACCTGAAGCAAGCCGTTATCATATTTGGCTACTTTAAAGCGGTAGTTTTCTGATGGATCAATCTGTACGATCTGGTCGTCTAAAGTTTCAGGATAAAAATAATTATCAGTGGAAAGCCCCAGGGAAAGTACGCCCCCAAAATCAGGGTCATAGTTGAGCACATAACTTGCATTGGCCGTAGAATCCTGCTGGCCAAAAATTAAGAAATATTCCCGGTAATAGCCGGTCACGAAGTTAGAAGCCTCCGTTTCAATAACATATGAAGTCTGCCCAAAGCTTTGTGCCGTTGTCAAAAAACCTCCGTTCCCATCTGAGTTATTGTAGGCCTGGCCATTTTGTATCGTCCAACTGTTATTATCTTCCCAAAAAGCGCCTAGCTCGGCACGTTCAAAATCGTCTTCAAAAACAATAGGAGAGGGGGGAAGGGCACTTGCTGAAATACTTTCCACAAAAAAGTCCTGGGCAGCCGTCTGGGTACTGATATGCCAGCCGAGCTTTCCCAGATTAGGATACGTAGTATCATTGGCCTGTAGGACAGGGATTTGATCGTAATCCGTACCTACTTCGGTAATGAAAAGTTGGATGGTGCCGTCGGCAGTATGCTCTACTTTGAGCTTCAAGGGGTTAACATCATTTAGGGCTATCTTTTTGCTGACCAGCACTTCAGGGTAGTAAATGTTATCGGTGCTTTTTACGATCTGCAATGTGCCTCCGTAGGCGCGGTCGTAGCGGATGGCATAACTTGAGTCAGCAGTAGATTGCTCCCCGAAGGTCAGGTAATATTCTCTCCAGTAGCCATATTCAAAGGGATAAGCGATGGTTTCTATCCTATACTCGGTTTCGGGAAAGCTTTGGCTAGTCGCCATTTTGCCCCCGCTACCATCTATGGTATTGTAGGCTTTGCCATCCTGAATGCTCCACTGGGCAAAGGGGTCGGTTGTCCAGGAGGAACCCAGTGTGGCCCGCTCAAAATCATCAGAAAAAATGACCTGAGCCTGAGCAGATAGTCCGCTAAAGAGCATCAGTGAACCGGTCAATAGATAAGCAAATATAAAGTTACTTAGCGTCTTGCGTAATAGATGTGGTGTCATAGAAAAAAAATTATGGTTATAAATCAAGGTAGATAAGCGGTTAAAGACAATCAAAAAATAGCCAGTTCATGTCAAGGATTTAAGCAAAGATGAAAAAAAATTAGATTTTAAGGGGTTTACTTCATGAGAAAGTGCTTTTAGAGATTAAATCAAATATTTTCGGTTAAAATAAACTTATTTACTTACTATTTATTTTGATATACATTATAATTACAGAATTATATATTATTACTTACTTGATTATATGATAAATCGTCGCCTGTTTCTAAAAAATGCCGGACTCGCTACTTTAGCTGCCGGGGCAAGCTCCTGCGTTCCATCTGCCATGCGTTTGGCTGAAAAGCAGGTCAACATACTGCACTCTTCCCGCTACCTGCCTAAGCTGCGTATCTCTATGGACCGGGTAGTCAAACAGACTGTGGGTTTGCGTCCGTACCGCACCTTGGGGCCGAGGATTGAGAAGGAAATGCTAGGCAGCAAAACTTTGGTACACAATTACGGGCACGGTGGTAGCGGCTGGTCGCTATCCTGGGGCTCAGCCGACTTAGCAGCCGAACTGGTGGCTAGCAGCAGAGAAAAGCAAATTGCCGTGATTGGCTGTGGGGTCATTGGCCTAACGACTGCCCGCATGTTACAGGCAAGGGGCTACGAAGTCACCATCTATACCAAAGAAATGGCACCCGAAATCACTTCCAGCAAAGCCACCGGCATCTGGTCACCGTCGCACCGCCTGATTGAGAAGGAGAATATTACCCCGGAATTCTACGCTAAGTTTAAGCAGGCGCACGAAACTTCATTCCGCACTTACCAGAACCTGCTGGGCCTGGGTGATTATGTTGTCTGGACTGACGCTTATTTCGTGCGTAACCAGCCCATGGAAGCCCGTGAAAGTGATATGGATGAAAATGAAGATAAGTACGCTTTTATGAATGTACTCCCGGCTACTGTTGCCCTCAACAAAAAAGAGCATCCGTTCAAAGCGGATTATGTATACCGTAGCACTTCTATGGTGTTCAATATTCCCTCCCTGCTTAAGCTCTACACCGACGACTTTAAGAGATTTGGTGGAAAGCTAAAAATTCAGGAATTCAAGTCATTGGAAGACATAGATGCCCTGTACGAAAGGTGTGTAGTGAATTGCACGGGAATCGGGGCTAAGCAAATTACCAATGATGATTGCTTAAAGCCCGTATCCGGTCAACTAGCCTTTGTGATCCCACAGAACTATGTGGATTACCGCATCAATGCCCCTGGTGCGTACACCATCAACCGCAAGGACGGCATCATTGTAGGTGGCACCCACAAAATGGATAGCTGGGACACCACACCCAGCCAGGAAGATACCGAAAAAATGGTGATGGCAATCAAAAAAGTTGTTGACGAAATGTATACATAATTAGTTCAGTTTTTATAGTTTACAGCGATAAACTTTGAATACTTATTGTGCTGTACTGGCTTAGCAACGAACTTACCTTTCCCCCGGTAGAAGAAGCAGAAGAATGGGGAGGACTGGCTTTGGGTGGGGACCTATCACCTGACAGATTACTTTTAGCCTATCGTTCGGGTATTTTTCCCTGGTATGATGTGGGCCAACCTATTATCTGGCACGCCCCTGACCCGCGCTTTGTTATGTTCCCTAGTCAACTCAAAGTCTCCAAAAGCATGCGCCCTGTTTTTAATCAGAAGAAATTCACAGTGACGCTGGATACTGACTTCCGACAGGTCATTAGTGCCTGTCAGCAGGCCAGGAGAAAGGGACAGTTTGGTACCTGGATCACGGAAGAAATGTTGGAGGCCTATTGCTATCTGCATGAACTGGGCTATGCGCATTCCGTAGAAACCTGGAAGGATAATAAACTGGTTGGAGGGCTTTACGGCATTTCGCTGGGCAGTATATTTTTTGGCGAATCTATGTTTAGCAGGGAAAGTAATGCTTCCAAAGCTGGCTTTATTACCCTGGTTGGGGAGTTACAAAAAAGGAACTTCAGCCTTATAGATAGCCAGGTGCATACCCCGCATTTGGAGAGCATGGGCGCCGAAGAAGTTTCCCGCAAAAAATACATGAGCTTGCTCAAAAAAGCATTAGGGCAACCTACTCACCAAGGTTCCTGGACGCACTGGCTTAAATAAAAAATGAGCGGCTACTGGGTAGCTGCTCATTCTGAAATCATACGGTCAAGTCATCACTGGCTTATTGGCCTCTCCCTCTCTTGCCTTTAGCCCGCTGCTTGCCACCCCCTTGTTTTCTATCTGCTTTTAATTGCTCATACTGCTGAATTTGCGCTTCGGACAGCACGGCTTTGAGTTCTTTGTCAATAGCGGCTTGCTGTTCTTTTCTGACAGCCATCCTGTCTTCCCGCGTACTAGCCTCTTCCGCTTTTTCTTTTCCTTCTTTCATATGGGTAAGAAAAATATCTTTGGCTTCGGTGGCTTGCTCCTCGGATAATTCGAGTTTTTCGGTCAGTCGGGCTGTCATCTTTTCAGCTCTTTCTTCCGGTGTAGCATCTCCTCTTTGGGCAAATGCAGTGGCACTGATGAGTACTCCAAAAACGATGGCAATGATTCTAGTTTTCATAAGGATATTTATTTTGTTGGTTTTGGGGATTAGATATCCACGCAGCCTAAAGGTTTAATGGGGTGATAAAAATTATTTGTAGCGCAGGCTTATTTTATACTTTCCCATAAATTAGCTTAGTTTACAAAGTCTTTTAAATGATGAAAGACAGCAATGTGAACCTCTACACTTAAGCAATCAACTACCTTATGCTCCAAAAATTCAATCCTAAAAACGCCGATATCAAAATATATGTCAAAGATGGTGTGTACCCTCGTTCCGAAGCCAAAGTCTCTGTCTTTGACAGTGTAGTGCAGGGCGGTGACGCGGTATGGGAAGGCTTACGGGTGTATCAGGGCAAAATATTTTGCCTGGACCGCCACCTCAAACGCTTGCAAGACTCAGCCAAAGCCCTGATGTTTGAAAACATTCCCAGCAATGAAACCATTAAACAAGCTATTTTCCAGACATTGGAAGCCAATAGCATGCGGGATGAAACCCATATCCGCCTTACCCTGACCCGGGGAGAAAAAATCACTTCGGGCATGGACCCGCGGCTAAACCAGGCGGGCTGCTGCCTCATCGTCCTCGCTGAGTGGAAACCTCCGGTCTATGACAACCAGAAAGGCATCAAAGTCATCACTTCCGGTATTGCACGCAATAGCCCTAAACACCTGGATTCTAAAATCCACCATAATAACCTGCTCAATAACATACTGGCAAAAATACAGGCCAATGTGGCGGGGGCCGATGCGGCCGTCATGCTGGATGCCTATGGCTTTGTCTCCGAACTCAACGATACCAATCTCTTCATGGTCAGTGATGGTAAGCTGTACACCCCGCATGCCGATGCCTGCCTGCACGGCATTACCCGCGGGCTGACCATTGAGATCGGACGTGCTTTAGGCATAGAAGTCATAGAGAAAAACCTTTCCCTTACCGAGTTCTACACCGCCGATGAAGTATTCGCCACCGGCACCATGGGCGAGATGACGCCGGTCAGTGAGATAGACGGCAGAACCATTGAAAACAAAACGAAGGGAGACGCTTTGCTTCCTAAACTCAGGGAGGCATTCTATGGGCGCATCAACGAGCTAAGCGAAGCCCTTCCCTTTTGATTTGAATCTTGTGAAGCCGCCTTTCTTTATGGTCGCCACAGAAAAGTAAAGATGACTGACAACCCTAAGACCAACCCCATGCTTAAACTTAGGCCAAAAGACAAATCCCTGATATGCCAGTTAGCGGAAGAGCATTTTAGCACGCCTATCGCTATATGGGCTTATGGCAGCCGGGTGGATGGCACTGCCCACGATGGCAGCGACCTTGACCTGGTGATCATAGATGAGGTGCCTTTGCGCTGGGAAGAGTTCATAAACTTTAGGGAAGCCCTACGACACTCCAACCTACCCATACTGCTTGACCTGCAAATATGGAGTAAAATACCCCCCAGCTTCCGCCAAAACATACAAGCCCAACATGTAGTGTTGTACACCCACCAAACTGAGCCAAAAAGTCAGGAGCAAGCCTCTGCTTAAAACCCTCACCCAGTCGCTCGCTTCCAGCGAGTGACCAATATCTACCAAGGCTCCTAGATAGAATCTTCCAGCCTGCACATTATTCCCTGGTACCCCCCCCCATCTCCTCTATCTACATAAAAACGAAGAAAAATACTTGGCAACAAAAGTGCCGGAATACGCATAAATCAAGCACCTAAGCACGCGGTATCGCCTGACGTATGCTTACTACGCCCCTGTAAACCCCTCATCTTCAGTAGCATATCCAAAAATACTCAGCGTAATATACTTATAAAATACTTAGGATTATTACTTATAGAAATCCGGCATACTGAATAATATTACCAGAGCGTAAATACTCAACGCATTTCTATTGGTCTCAAATTAGCGGAGAGGCTTTCGCTAGTATTTTAAATAAATGTATAACAAAAACTAAAAAAGTATGGCGAAAGTCAAAAACAACATTGTTACCGAAGGGCTAAGCGGCATGCTTGGCGACCGTATCGTTTTCCGCCAGCGGGCAGGCAAAACCATCGTATCTGTGAAGCCCCAGGTTTCGGCAGAAAAAAGCGAAGCACAGTTGAAGCAAATGCTGAACTTCAAAGAGTCTACCATCTACGCGAACAAGATGATGAAAGACCCTATTATGAAGGAAGCCTATGGCCTGCGTGCCAAGCCCGGACAGTCTGCCTACACCGTAGCCATGGCAGATTTCCTGAATGCGCCGGATATCAACCTGGTGGATTTCAGCCTCTACGATGGTAAGAAAGGCAGCCAGTTGATCATTCGTGCTTCTGACGACCATGTGGTTACTGAAGTACGCGTAGCCATCTACGGACTTGATGGTACGCTGCTGGAAGAAGGCAATGCCACTCCTGAGGAGAATGGCCTGGACTGGGCCTATACCACCCAGAAGGCCACCACAGAAGTGCAGGGCAACCGCCTGGAGATCAAAGCTATTGACCTTCCCGGCAACCGCGCTGAGCGTTCCGAAGTGGTCGCTTAGGCTTAGGCAATACACTACACAACCTGCCTATACCTTTCCTCCCCGTTCCTATCATACCCTCCATTTACTTTTAATGTATACGTTTGCAATCTTGTGCTAAAATCAGCCAGTGAGCTAAACATATATGAGCAATCAGGATATACGATATCCTGCCCTATACCTTTGACCTTTCTCTATACCACCAGATCAGACAAAACGACCTCCTGGACCATATCCAAAGCGTGGGTCTAGTCTTTTATACCCAGGATAAAGCCATACCAACACCTACTCCCCAGGCGCTTTTCAAAAAATAAGCACTAGCATTCTTCTCTACCCCAAAAACTCCTTTTACCCCTCTAACTGATCTTTTATAAGACCTGCTGCTCATCTGGTATGCCTGTGAAAGCCTGCATAAGCTTTAATGAAGTGAAAATAATACTAGCTGGATTTTTTAACACCATTACTTTACTATCTTAGGGGCATTACGAAGAAATAAGAAGGGTGACCTTACGCTAAGTGGTAAGCTTAACCTTCGATTTATTGACAAAAAAGTCAGTTAGCCAAAAAGAAGAATCATCTAACTAGGGAAAAGGGTATTTTGGTTCTTTTTGATAATGTTGAAAGTTGAATACTCTACTACTTGTATCAAGAGTGAAAGTGAGTAAAGCTTATATTTCCAGGATTAATAAGCAAACCATAAATGTCAAGCAACAACCCCATACTTAATAGTCCTTATGAAGAGCCAGTCTATCATTATGCCACTGATCAAGATGGTGCTTTAAATTATCAGGATGTCAGGCCAGGCCGAAGAATATTTGCCCCGGACATACATTCTATTCCTGTAAAGCAAGGGCCACAAGGTAATATATTTGAAGTGAACGACCTTGCGGCCCAATATGAATCATACTTGATTAACCTCGTCCGAAAAGAGGTAAAGCAGTGGCGAAATAATGGGTATGGAAATACTACACGGGTTACCAAAGAACTGCTTGCTTTCTGGTTCTGTAATCCAGAAAGGCTCGTTACCAAAAATCTTTTCTTTGCACAACGAGAAGCCATTGAAACTGCGATATGGCTTAATGAGGTTGCGCTAAAGTCTAATGCTGGCCAAAACATACTTAACCGCATAGAAAAAGAGTGTGTTAAAGTAAATCAAGATAAGGGTATGCAATTGCCCAGGATTGCTTTTAAGATGGCTACTGGTACTGGTAAAACAGTAGTCATGGGTGCTCTAATACTCTATCACTTCTTTAATAGACAAGAATACCGCAGTGACACCCGCTTCGCAGATTATTTTCTATTGGTCGCTCCAGGTATTACCATTCGTGACCGTCTGGCAGTGCTTCAGGTAGATACTGAACATCAAACTTCTCAGGATATCCATGACTACTATCGGGAAAGAGGGTTAGTGCCTGAGCACTATACCAGAAAGCTGCTCAACTTGAATTCCCGTATTGTCATCACCAATTACCATAGCTTTGAGCCCAAGACTTTACAAGGAAACAAACGAAGCCCGATGGATGGCAAACTGGATGCATCTGGTAACAAACAGGAAGCCAAAGAAGATTTTAGCCTGGTTATCAAAAGGCTATTGAGCAAGTTCAAACCGGGGAGACGTTTATTGGTTTTAAACGATGAAGCACACCATTGCTATCTTCCAAAGGCCAAAGGAAAGAGTACTGATGAAGATAATTCCAAACAGGAAAATGAAAGGGCGGCTGTTTGGTATACCGGGTTAACAGAAATAGCCAAGCGGTTTAAACTGGTTTCAATATATGATCTATCAGCTACACCTTACTATCTGCAAGGTTCCGGATACCCACCCTACAGCCTTTTTGCCTGGGTAGTTTCTGATTTTGGCTTGATTGAAGCCATTGAATCCGGCCTCGTCAAAATTCCTTTTTTACCGGAAAGCGACAATACCCAAGACCTGGATGGTGCTAAGTTGAGAAATCTATATGCTCACATAGATAAATCAGAATTTCCAAAGAAGGGGCAACGAGGTAAGAAAAAAGAAGCCAAAGAGAAAGGGGAAATTATTGGTATTGAAGCCCCTCCTAAGCTACCAAGGTTAGTCAAAATAGCGTTAGATCAATTCTATTCGCATTATGAGCATTATTTTGAAGGGGAAAAGAAAAAGGCAGAAGAAAAGATGGACTTGTTTTCTGAACCTCCGGTCTTTATCGCGGTTTGCAACAATACTTCTGTTTCTAAGGAAGTTTATAAATTTATTGCCGGATATGAGTTAACCGACAATGAAGGAAATATCATCCGCAATGTGGAAGGGCATTATCCTTTGTTTTCCAATTACGAGGCTGGCAGCCTTCAGCCTAAAGCCAAAGCACCTACCCTTTTGATTGACAGCGATGCGCTAGAAAATTCAGACCAAGTGAATGATGACTTCAAGAAAATTTTTGCCAGTGAAATTGCTGAATTCCGCAAGGAGTACGCCCGGCAAAAAGGTAGTGGCTCCGCTGAAAATATTACCGATGCTGAAATCTTACGGGAAGTGGTCAACACCGTGGGAAAGCCTGGAAAGCTTGGTGCGCACATCCGCTGTGTGGTGTCAGTCTCTATGCTGACGGAAGGCTGGGATGCGAATACTGTAACCCATATCATGGGCTTGCGGGCCTTTAACTCTAACCTGCTCTGTGAACAGGTAGCCGGTCGGGCACTGAGAAGGAAGCGGTATAACCTGGCCCCTTACGATACTAAAACCGGGGAGCAATTACCGCAAAATACCCGGCGTACCGCAGATATTGTGTGGAAATTCCCACCTGAATACGCCCATATTATTGGGGTCCCTTTCAAAATGTTCAAAGGAGGGGAATCTACAGTGGTAGACCCACCCGATTATACCCATATTAGGGCTTTGCCCGACAGGGAAGAGGATTATGAAATTACTTTTCCAGTGATTGATGGCTATCGGGTAGAGAATAAAGATGGGCGTATTGCGTACGATTTCTCTAATTTAGAGCATTACCAGATTGATGGTTCCCGGTTTCCTACCGAAACTATTATGGAAACCGCTTTTGTGGCAGATCACGAAAAGCTAGAAGTTAAATCGGTGCTGGAAATGCGTGACCAGGAAATTATCTACCATATTGCCCGTGAGTTTTTGCGGTACCAGTTTGGCGATATTGACGGCTTTCCTACCTTCCAAAGGTTCAAACAGGTGCGGGATATTGTCAAAGAGTGGTATGACACCCGCCTGCAGGTGCTCAACCATGCTCAGGAATACAAGAGATTAGTATATTTTGAGAATCCAAAAGGAGTGTGTGACCATATTGCCAGGGGCGTCAATACCCACATTAATACTTCAGAGTACATCCGGCCGGTGTTCAATTATTACAATCCTTTTAGCAGTACCCGCTATGTCAATGGCAATACCACCAAAGAAATTTTTACCACCCAAAAAAGTCATGTAAACTACGTAGTAGCGGATACGGATA
This sequence comes from Cytophagales bacterium, assembly GCA_038259985.1. Lineage (GTDB taxonomy): Bacteria > Bacteroidota > Bacteroidia > Cytophagales > Cyclobacteriaceae > Catalinimonas. The sequence continues at coordinate 2,116 of JBBSOG010000146.1, read as the reverse complement.
GTTGGGAGCAAATAGCGGCTAAAACGCTGGAAGAACTGGAAGAAGTAAAAAGCTATGTAAAAAATGCCTTTCTGGGCTTTACCATTCCCTATGTAAAAGAAGGAGAAGACAAGCTTTATTATCCTGATTTTCTGGCTATCTGCCAGGCAGCGGATGGAAGTTTGATTAACCTGATTATAGAAATTACCGGATCAAATAAAACCGATAAAGCCCTCAAAAAATGGTACGTGGAAAACCGCTGGTTACCGGCAGTGAACGCCGTGAAAGATAAATACCATTATGCCCCTTGGGCTTTTATAGAAGTAGCCAACGACCTGCGGGATATCCGCAACCAACTCAGCAACATCATTCACTCATTTTCTCAAGAAACCATTGCCTAATCATCATGTCAGAATCTTATAAGCATAGCAGCGACAAACGGGCGCATATACCCTCCAAAGAAGAAGCCGGATACGAAAGTGCCAATCCCAAGGTTACTGAAGGTAGGCAGCAACTGGACTTACCTAAAAACCCGGTGGTACAGCGGGGCAAGGACCCGGAACTGTTTTGGCTAAACAAGTATGGGTCAGAGGAAGATAAGCAGGATGACCGTTTGAAAGTAGATATCCGTTCCCTGTACCGGCATGAACATATTGCACCAGAATCTCTCATCAAAGGCTTATACCGCATGGTGGAGGAAAAGAAGAACCCTGAGCAGATGGATATTTTCTCTACCAATGCGCTGTTTGGCAATGCCCTGGAAAAGGACGAACTGGAAAAGGTGAGCGACTACTACACCCATCAGGATGGTTGGAGCAACCGCTTGATACAGGGCGACAGCCTGCTGGTGATGAGTTCGCTGCTAGAGCGCGAAGGCATGGCCGGGCAGGTGCAGTGCATTTATATTGACCCGCCCTACGGCATTAAGTATGGCTCTAACTGGCAGATGAAGCTCAATGACCGCAACGTGAAAGACGGCTCGGACGAGCACCTTACCGGTGAACCGGAAATGATTAAAGCTTTCCGCGACACCTGGGAGCTGGGTATTCATTCTTACCTAAGTTATATGCGTGAAAGGCTGTTGGTAGCCAAAGAGCTATTGACCGACAGCGGCTCCTGCTTTGTACAGATCAGCGATGAAAATGTACACATGGTGCGCTGCCTGATGGATGAGGTGTTTAGTAGTGAGAATTTTGTTAGTGAGATCATCTTTTTAAAAACCTCAGGCCAAACCTCTTCTCTTTTATCTCCACAAAATGATTTTTTAATTTGGTATTCTAAAGACAAAAATAAAGTAAAATATAGGCAAATTTTTAAACCGAAAAAGGGCGATTACTTAGATACCGCTTATCGTTATTTGGAAAAACCAGACGGAGAAACTATATCCATTCCGAATAGTGAAGTTAAAAATGAAGAGTTTCTTTCACAAGGTGCTCGTTTCAGAATAGATAACCTTACTTCTCAGTCAGGTCCAGGCGATATTCCTGAAAACAGATTTTTATGGGATGGGGAAGAATATAGACTAAAAAATGGATCTTGGAAAACTTCCATTAACGGTCTAAAAAGATTAGCAGAAAAAAATAGAATCTGGTTCACTCACAAGAATATATACTATAAACGATTTGTAAATGACTTCCCTATTCAACCTATAACTAATTTCTGGGATGATACCGTTATTAGTGGGTTCTCATCTGATAAAATGTATGTAGTTCAAACTTCTTATAATGTCGTCAAGCGCTGCATCCTCATGACCACCGACCCCGGCGACCTGGTCCTTGACCCCACCTGCGGCAGTGGTACGAGTGCTTACGTAGCCGAGCAATGGGGCAGACGGTGGATCACCATTGATACTTCCCGCATTGCGCTCAATATTGCCAAAACCCGGCTGATGACGGCGGTATTCCCCTACTATCATCTCTACTCCGATGTGGAGGTGCAGCGGGAAGACAAAGAAGGGAAGATCAAAAAGAAAGTTACTGCCAAATCCGATAAAGAGCAGCCCGGAGATATACGGCAGGGCTTTGTGTATGAAGAAGTGCCCCACATCACCCTCAAATCCTTAGCCAATGATGAACCCTTTGATACCGAAACTTTATTTGACAAGCCCTATGAAGACCGGAAAAAGATGCGGGTAGCT
>JBBSOG010000145.1:0-12479 GCA_038259985.1 Cytophagales bacterium | reverse complement strand
TATTTACTTTGGTACTGTCAGTATCAGAAACTGCGCAGAAAGCAGTGTTATGTAGGATTAGAATTGGCAGTACACAAATTAATAAACGGAGAAGTGTCATGTTGTCTTTAGTGTTTGAGGTTGTAGATCAAAATAGTGAATGCTGTATGGTGAAATTTCTAATCAAGAGAATTATTTTAGTTCGGTGATGGTAAGGTCCCGGAACTCCACTTTGGCAGCACCTCCGCTATGCACCTGAACGGATATTACTCCCTTGGAAGGTATGCTGGCATCTTCCTCTATATAATCACAGGTCTTGACGCCATTGATGTAGAGCTCATGATAATTGCCTTTGACGCGAATGATGTAGCTGTTCCAGCCGTCTTCCTTCAGAAGGTGTTTAAGCGTGCTCAGATCACCGCCACAAAGTTTTCCCCGGCGATGCTCGTCATAAATATCTCCCCAATAGCCCTTCCCAATATCAGCCTGATAGCCGACCATGAGCCCATTCTGAACCAGGGAACGATACTGAATACCGCTATTGATCATACCGGTTTTAGGATCACCAGATAAACGGAACAGGCATCGGAACTCAAAATCGCCATATTCTTTTTCGGTGTACAGATAAGTATTCTCCGGTATTTTAGTGACTTTATCACCCCCAGTAATCACGCTGTCTTTTACAGACCAGTATATCTGGTTGGCCGGATTTACAGTCTTCCATCCGTTAAGAGTTTTGCCGTCAAAAAGAGAAGTGCTTTTGGCCAATTCCTGGCTATGGATTTCAAATGAATGAAGAAATAATATAGCTAAAACTATTGTCATACTTAACCATATTCTTGGCCTTCCAGTAATGATTATCTTATAGTTCCAATATTCGCCCATCTTGTTATTTGAGGTATTAAGTAGGTAATCAAAAGTAATACGGTATTCAGCCTGTTGGTGAAAACACCAACAGGGGTTTTGTTCACCTTTGTTGGTGTTTTCACCAACATTCAAAATGTCTTTAAACTTATATCTACTTACTTATTATATAATGGTTTTCAACTTTTACGGACAACCCTGCCTCCCGTCACTTTGACTTATCTTTCTTAGAAGGCTCCTTTTTTCATAGCAAAGGTGTTTAAAGGATGAGTCAGGCATTAAAGTAAAGCTTAAACTCTGTCCCTTCATTTAGTTTACTTTTGACCTGGATTTTACCTCCATAATTTTCTATCGTTCTTTTGACGATATACAAACCTATACCTGTGCCCTCTACATGTGTATGGAAACGTTTAAACATGGTGAAAAGCTTTTCCTGGTGGAATTTACTAAGGCCAAGACCATTGTCTTTGATACACAAAATAACTTGACCTTCTTCTCTATAAGTACTCACTTTTACCTCAGCTTGTCTTTCTGGTGAGCGATACTTGATGGCATTACTAAGCAGGTTGTATATGATACTCCTTAGGCTGGCCTTAGCAAATGTCAGTTCTCGCACCTGTAAATTTTCACTAATTATAGCTTTAGTGCTCGTTAATAGTGGGCTTATTTCTTCTTTTATTTCCTCTAGTACCACTTTGAAAGAAACTACCTCTTCTATTTCCTCCAGGTTCTTCTGGGCCTTGGTCACTTCAATAAGGCTTCCTATCGTATTTTGTAACCTTAATAAAGAAGCGTTCATCTTCTCAATAATTTGATTTTCAGCCTCATTCAGCTTTGGACTTATAATTCTTTCTACTAAGGAAAGTAAACCTTCCAAATTAGTAATGGGAGACCTTAGATCGTGTGAGGCAGTGTAAACAAAGTTATCTAGGTCAGTATTTACTTTATGCAACTCTTTATTCTTCCTCATAATCGCTTCATTCCTAATACGCTCACTTAAATCCCGTGTGATTTTTGTATAACCTATATGCTGATTTTGATGATTATATATGGGAGTAATGGTCACATTAGCCCAGAATTGACTCCCATCTTTTCTTACTCTCCACCCTTCATCTTCAAACCTTCCATCTTCTAAGGCTTTGGCAAGTTCAAACTCAGGATACTGTGTGGACACTACTTCGGCAGGGTAGAATTGAGAAAAGTGGCAACCAATGATTTCTTCAGCCTCATAGCCTTTTATCCTTTTAGCCCCTTCATTCCAGGTAGCAATTTTGCCCTCAGGAGTTAGTAGGAAAATCGCGTAATCTTTCACCGCTGTGATTAACAAGCGTGATTGCTCTTCGCTTTCGCTTAGTTCGTCTTGAAGTTTTTTACGTTCGGTTAAATCTCGGGTAACTTTCGAAAAGCCAATGAATTCATTATTATCGTAAATTGCAGAAATCACCACATTGGCCCAGAATTGACTCCCATCTTTTCTTACCCTCCACCCTTCTTCCTCAAACTTACCTTCCTTTTTGGCTACCTTTAGTTCATATGAAGGATGATTTCGCTTCAATGCCTCTTCTGGATAGAATATAGAAAAGTGTTGATTGATGATTTCTTCTTTGCTGTAGCCTTTCAGTTTTTCTGCCCCAGTGTTCCAGGTGGAAATATACCCTTGCGGGTTCAGCATAAAAATGGCGTAATCTTTTACACTATTGATCAATAGCTGATACCTGGCTTCGCTTTCATCTAAAAGCTTAGTGGTCGTTATAGAAGGTAGCTTACTCATGGTTCATTGACATTAAATCCATAGATAAAAAAACTAAGCAAGTAATCTTTATGAATCCGAGATAGGAAAGATAATACTTTTTGATTTGTCCTTTCTTAAAAACTACCCTTTTTCACATTCCCCTCTTACCCTAATTTTTTTTCATTTATTTTGTCTTTAAGACTAATTTTTTTGATACTCGGGATGTAGAGTGGGGGAAGCAGAGGGATGCTTATGAGGTGGAATTTGATCTTAATCATGTAGATCATAACGCCTATATTGATGCTGCGGGCAAATTACCGAGAATGCCTACTCAGCTAATGCGTTTGATCAAAATAAAATGCATTATCCTTATAAATGCTTGTTAATCAATCTCGCTCGCCATTAGCGCGATAAGCACTAAGCCGCTTTCGGGGGATAGCCTAGCTTCTTTTTGACTTCATTGCTCGATCCTTGTCATAAGGAAAAACTTGCATTTCATCATTCAGCTAAGTCTCTGAGCATGTACGCCAAGTGGAAAGATTGCCCAATACCCCTGCATTTTCTATGATTCTAGCACTTATCGTTGAGTACCGGTGATGCAAAAAGGATTCGCTCTTTAGCGCTCAATTTTTTCTAGTCCCTTTATCTTAAAATAATCACTTAGTAATATTAACTTTGGCCTCGGTGCTTTAACTAAAAAATCTATCATCTTTTAAAATTAGAAACAAATAATGGCTACAGGTCTTTTCGCGCTGTTGGATGACGTTGCTGCTCTGGTAAAAGCTAGTGCTGCTAGTCTTGATGATATCCCCACCCAAGTGGCAAGAACCACGGGTAAGGTATCCGGTATTGTCATTGATGATGCCGCGGTGACACCCAAGTATGTGGTGGGGCTTGACCCCTCGCGCGAGCTTTCCATCATTTTTCAGATTGCAAAGAAGTCTCTGGTCAATAAATTGCTTTTTTTAGGGCCAGCTGCTCTAATCCTTGGCTTCTTTGTCCCTTGGCTGATACAACCCATCTTGATGCTTGGCGGTGCGTATTTATGCTTTGAAGGCTATGAAAAAGTCCATTCCATGTTTAGTAAGCATCATGAGGACAATCACAATAAACCAGGTGAAGGTCTAAAAGCAATCACCCCCGAGGAACTTGAAAAGATAAGGGTGAAAAGCGCGGTGCGAACGGATTTAATCTTGTCTGCTGAAATCATGGCCATCGCCTATGCCACTGTCGTGGACAAAACCTTGACTACTCAGATCATCGTGATGGCATGTATCGCTGTGTTTATCACCTTTGCCGTATACGGCTTTGTGGCACTGATTGTAAAGGCCGATGATCTGGGAATACATATGGCAAAAGATAAGCACCCTCACAGCATCAAAAAATTAGGGCGTGGTATTGTCAAATTCATGCCCCGTTTTTTAACGGTCCTCAGCTACATCGGGACCTTAGCTATGTTGTGGGTTGGGGCTGAAATTATAGCTCACGGGATACCTTTTTTGCATCATGGGCTGGAAAGTATAGTGCATGCCGTTCCTGATGTACCCGCCCTTCCATGGATCGTGAAGGCATTGGTATGTGCCATTGGAGGGCTTATTTTAGGGGCATTCATTGAAAGAATCATATCTCTTATACGCAAATACTTCGTAAAGCCTCGGGAGAAAGAAGCCCATCAATAATTTACAGTGGGGCAGGGGGCATTGGATGTAAATGTTATGGGTTGACGTGGCCGTTATATCTACCCTTAATGACGGTTTTCCGCCCGGTGGGACATGATGAAAATTCTATTCATTCTCTGCATAATCAAGCGCATGCCTCTCCCATCTTTTAAAACTCGCTACCCAACCTATTCTTTGTTTAGGTAAATTTTTTTGGTGAATTCCCTTAATCAATCTTAAAGTTTACTGATTACTTACTTTCCTATGATAATGAGCAACTTAAAAATCAGGAGACTCCCGTCCAGACCGCAACATTTAATAACAAAATATTCAAAACCTCTTTAATCGCACGATTTAAGGGGTTTTGAATATCCTAACGAACCATGTAAACTGAATCTTTAGGCAAGCATTTCGGCTAACAAATCTAAGTTTTAACCTGTTATCCGAAATACTTTTAAGCTATTAATATTCAGTATATTGAAAGCAAAACAATTCACGTGAATTCAATATAAATTCCATTAGTACTGCTGAGGTAATTATCGGATGCCGGGCACTCAATACCTATACTTTTGGTTTCCAGCCTGGTTCATATTCGCGGCCCCACAGCTTCATTGCATCCCGGTCATAAATACGTCCGGAATTTTCATCTACATCAAAAGATTTTCCAATGCGGGAAGCAATATTCGCATAGTGGGTCAACAATTGGCTTACTACGCCTTGTTCGATCGGAGAGGTCAGTTTGGCTTTGCCCCTGATGGTATCGAAGAAGTTCATCGCATGCATCGTGGTCATATCTCCGCCTCCGCCTAGGGCCGTACCCGCTTCACTTCCTGAAGATTGGCTGTCGGCGATCACCTCCCCTTTCAGATTATAGAGACGATAACCGCCACGGTTCACAAATACTGAACCTTCAGAGCCATAGATGATCGTGCCACGGTCGGTACCATAAGTGCTATAGTTATCGCGGCTTTGTCCATCCCACTTGATCACTTTATCGTCTCCAAAATGGAAAGTAGCTTCCATCGTATCGTACATGCTCCAGCCATCCTCTTTATAATGATATTTATCAGCAATTACCCCTACATGGGTCGGATATTCCACATCCAAAGCCCAGCGGGCAATGTCTAGCTCATGGGTGGCGTTGTTTCCCATTTCAGCGGTGCCATAATCCCAGCCATACCAATGCCAATTGTAGTCCCAGGTATCATCCTCGTAGGGCTTACGAGGCGCAGGCCCCTGAAACAAATCCCAATCCAAACCCTCGGGCGGGGCAGCTTTTTTAGGCACTGGCACCGGGCCTCTGCCATTGGTATAAAAAGCAACTGCCCTATAGGTTTTTCCTATCTTACCATCGTGGATATCTTTGATGATCTCAATGGATTCAGGGGCCGAACGCTGCTGGTTCCCCATCTGCACTACCTTGTCGTATTTTTGCTGAAAGGCAACGATGATTTCTCCCTCTTCAGGGTTATGGCTACAGGGTTTTTCCACATATACATGTTTGCCGGCCTCCATAGCCATACAAGCCCCTGGTGTATGCCAGTGGTCGGGGGTGGCATTGAAAATAGCATCTACATTCTTATCTTCCAGCACCTTTCTGATGTCATTTTCAAGTTTAGGTTTGTTGTTGATAAGTTCGGCAAATTTGGCTGCCGCCTTTTCCCGTTGGCTTTTCATTACATCACATAAATAAAGCAGCTCTACATTACTCTCTTTTTTGGAAATGGGATCATAGTAGGCGCCTAAGCGTCTGCCTAATCCTATGATAGCCACATTCAGGCGGTCATTAGCCCCGATAATTTTTGCGTAACTTTTGGCTGACATAGCGCTTGCTGTTCCGCTGAGGGTAACTCCTGCGGTTCCTGCTATCGCCTTTTTCAAAAAATCCCTTCTTTTCGATTTCATCGTTAAAAATTTTAGGTTTTATACTTAGTAAACTACCCCGGGGCAAGTCCACGAGGTTTTAGAATAATATTAGATTATACTCGCTATCCCGGAACATAAAACCCTAAGATAATAAAATGAGGCGAGCCTCGAAGAATTAAACCCATCTTAGATTAAAATTAACCAATATTTTTTCATTTTCTTTAATTGATATTTACCTAAACTTTGCTTTTACCCAATTCTCTATTAAATAATTCCAGCCTGTTCGCTCTTTCATTTGCTTTTCAATATAGAAGAACCCTGAGCTTAAATGCACTCACTTCTCAGGGTTCTCAACAGCTAAGGCCAAGGAGAAATAATGAATGGAATACCGTTCAGTGATGATAAAAGTGCATTTTAGCCCAGGAATGATTAGATTGTAACATGTCACGATTACTTACCACCCGCTAAACACAACAGCTTATGTCAGGCCAAAACAGAAGAGAATTTATCAAACTATCTGCCTTGAGCAGTGTATTCCTGGGCTTGCCCCAGTCCATCACTTACTCCCAAGGGAGTATTACAGAAAAGCTGGCTGCACTGGCGGACCCTAAACCCCTCAAAGGCGCATCCGTGATGGGGCTCAAAGTGGAGCCTATGGCGCAGGTGAAAGTAGCGGTCATAGGTTTGGGTAATCGCGGCTCAGGGCATATCAGGCAAATACAGGCTGTGTATCCTAAAGCCAAAATCACCGCTATTTGCGATATACGGGAGAAGCAGACGCAAGCCGCTATGGATTTTTTGAAGGAGCGTCAACAAAAGCCCGCAGTTTATACAGGTAATGCGGATGCCTGGAAAGAAATGGTAAAAAGGGATGACATAGACCTGGTACTTATTGCCACCCCCTGGGATTTGCATGTGCCCATGTGCGTGTATGCCATGCAGCAGGGCAAGCATGTAGCCGTTGAAGTACCTGCCGCGATTACGCTGGATGGCTGCTGGGGCTTGGTCAATACTGCCGAAGAGACTCAGCGCAATTGTATGATGCTGGAAAATGTATGCTATGGCGATGAAGAACTCTGGATACTGAACATGGTGGCGCAAGGAGTGTTTGGCACGCTCACTTACGGGGAAGCTGCTTATATCCATAACCTGGCTGGAAAACTGCTTAGCAAAGATGATTACTACCAGCAATGGAGGGGATATCAACACCTCAATCATGATGGTAACCTCTACCCTACCCACGGCCTGGGCCCGGTAGCTCAGTACCTGGACATTGGCCGGGGGGACAGCTTTGATCATCTGGTTTCCATGAGCACCATACAGGAGGCGTTGCATGAAGAAAGCCTTACGTTGGAGAAAGATAATGTCTTCTATAATCATGATGATTTCGCGCATGGAGATATGAACAACTCTCTCATCAAAACCGCCAAAGGAAGGACGATCCTGCTCCAGCATGATGTGGTTACGCCTCGTCCCTACAGCAGGATTAATGCCCTGGCTGGCACTAAAGCATACCATGAAGGCTATCCCAGCAGGATGTCCGTCAAAGGGGAAGGACACGAATGGCTGACTGAAACCCAATACAATGAGATGAGAGAACGTTATAAGCATCCTATCTGGAATAGTCTGAAAAGTGAAATTGAAAAAAACGGAGGACATGGGGGAATGGACTTTCTCCAGACTTACCGCCTCATTGACTGCCTGAATAAAGGGTTGCCCCTGGATATGGATGTATATGACGGAGTCAACTGGTCGGTGGTCTCCCCTCTTTCCAAAGTTTCGGTAGAACTGGGTAGCATCCCTGTGAAATTTCCTGATTTCACCAGAGGCAAATGGAAAGAAAAAAGAACCTATGGAATCATGACCAACATATAAAGAGAATACGTGATGAAAAAAACCAAGCTTTTAAAAAACTATACTTCTAGCCGCCGTCAATTCATAAAAGCTTCCTCGTCAGCTTTAGGAGGTACACTGCTTTACCAACTTCCGGTAGAAGCCAGTGCCTATGTGGCTGGCGATGATACTTTAAAAGTAGCGCTTATCGGATGTGGCAAGCGAGGGGCAGGCGCTGCTGTACAGGCACTGAGTGCCGACCCCAATGTAAAGCTGGTCGCTATGGCCGATGCTTTCCGCGACCGCCTGGATGAGACTTACGATACCCTTAAGAAAATTGACAATGTGAGGGAGCGGGTAGAGGTGCCAGAGGAGTATAAATTTGTCGGTTTTGATGCCTATAAAAAGGCTATTGCACTCGCGGATGTGGTGCTCTTAGCTACTCCTCCTGCTTTTCGCCCCCTGCATTTTGAAGAATCTATCAATGCAAATAAACATGTGTTTATGGAAAAACCCCTGGCTTCTGACGCACCCGGTATCAAAAAGATACTGGCCACCGGGGAGAAAGCAAAGAAGAAAAACCTGAGTGTAGTAGTAGGTTTGCAGAACCGCTATGACCCCGTTTACCAGGAATTTGTAGGCCATATGAAAGAGGGTATGATTGGTGAAATCGTTTCTTCTACCTGCTATTATATGATAGGACATGTGAACTTGGTTCCCCGACAGGCTGGTCAGACCGAGATGGAGTATCAGATGCGTAACTGGCGGTATTTCTGCTGGCTATGGGCAGGCTCACCGGCAGGCCTGCAGATTCACAACACCGACATTGTCCACTGGGTAAAAGGTGCTTATCCGGTCAGAGCTCAGGGTATGGGTGGACGTGCCGTTTACCACGGACCGGAGAAAGGCGACATCTTTGATCACTTTTACATTGAGTATGAATATGCGGATGGCAGCAAACTCCACAGCCAGATACGTACTATAGATGGCACCTACAACAAAGGCGGTTCATTCTTTCAAGGTACCAAAGGTTCAGGAGATGTAGAGAAAGGCTTAAAGGATATGAAAGGCAAATCGCTTTGGAGAATCAGAGGACTCAAAGAAGTTAATCCCTACCAGCAGGAACATGATGAACTCTTTGCAGCTATACGCAATGATACCCCTATCAATGACACTGAATGGGCTGCAAAAAGCAGCATGACGACCATTATGGGACGTATAGCTGCACATTCTGGTCAGATGATTCAATGGGATGATGCCCTCCATTCAGACCGTAGTATTCTGCCGGAAAGATTTGCCTGGGATGCTGATCCTCCCGTACTTCCTGGACCGGATGGCAATTATCCTGTTCCAATTCCCGGACAGACAGATGTGTTATAATGATTTTAGTATAGGGTAGATCAACTTTCAGGGAATGATAAACACTCACTCCCTGAAAGCTTCGCCTAATCATACACAACAGTAGATACTTATACTAATTACCCAGTTTTTCAATTTGCTAAAGCTTGGTTTGCTAAATAGTTAATCCATTATAATTTAAGTTTTCTTTGCTAAGAAAGTGACATCAAATGCACTAAGTAAATACTATTCAGACAGTAAAGAAGCCGATGCTGCATCAAGATACAAGGTACAGGCAGGGTGCTTTTGCAGGATAGACGCCGGATACTTATTGGAGACACCTTCTTTCAGGCAATTTTTTACAGCTTCTGCTTTTCTTTTGTCCGGCACAGAACAAATAATGCTTTTTGCTTTCATGATCTGCTTTACCGACATGCTTATCGCTTTCTTTGGCACAACTTCCAGGGTAGCAAACCATCCTTCGCCCATCTGTTGCCTGCGGCAAGCTTCATCCAGGGTGACAACTATATAGGGGTCTTCCACGTCAAAATCAGCAGGAGGGTCATTGAAAGCAAGGTGAGCATTTTCTCCAATCCCTACCAAAGCCACATCTATGGGATGCTGTGCAATAATTTGGCCTATCCGTCTACACTCTTCCTGCAGGTTCCCCCGGTCACCTTCTATGAAATGTGCTGCTTTCAAGGCTGAAACTTTCTCCACAAAACGTTCTTTCAAATACCTCCTGAAACTGGCCGGATGGGTATCTGCCATACCTGCATATTCATCCAGATGAAACATGACCACCTTTGACCAGTCAATATCAGCCTGTCCGGTCAGCGCATGTAAGGTTTCAAACTGGCTGGCTCCGGTAGCCAGAATAATATGGGCAGTACCTCTTTCCTGAATGGCTTGCTTGATTTTCTGGGCAGCTTCCTCGGCTGCCTTCTCTCCCATTTCTTTTTTGGTAGTAGAAATTTCAACTTTGATCATAATGCTGATGTATTGGATTTAAAAAAAGTCAACAACTGCGAAGTAAGTAGTGATGAAGGCAAAAATGATGACTGCCCCAAGCCCGATGTTCATCTGAAGTGAAACATGGTTCTGATGCATGATACTCTTTTTATTCAATAAAATAAACGCTGGAATAGCGACAGCGGGCAGGATAGCTGCCTGAAAACCCTGAGAAAATATAAGCAATAGCGGAGGGCTCTGTTCCATAAAAATTGATCCGAAAGCAAAAAGCAAACCCACTAGAATCAATATCCTGAACATGGGCGAGCGGATATCGCGGGGCGTCCCGGCATAATCAGAAATCAGCCAGGGAGCTATCAGTACGATGGGAAAAACGGTGGAAAGTCCTGCGCCCACAATGCCCAGGATCAGTAGAAAAGCGGCTGTTTTTCCGCCCATAGGCTCAAACAGGCTGATCATCTCCAGGGTATTGTCTAATTTTAAGCCCATCAGATGTAATGTTCCTGCTGAGACAGCCATAATAATAGCGCTGAGGAAAAGCATCATCAAAGCGGAAACAAAGGCGTCTCTTTTCTCAATTTTCAAATGTCGGATCGTCCAGCCTTTCTCAGCTACTACGGTACTGCGCATGATAAAAACAGCGGCGGAGCAAGTAGTTCCGGCCATGGCTGCCACCAGCCCAAAGGCTCCGGGTGAATCCGGGATGCCGGGAACCATCCCTGCGACAATAGATGAAAAAGCAGGCTTTACCATAAAAAATACCACTATAAAACATAACGCCATCAGGATGACGAAGAGGGTCAGAATTTTTTCAAAAAACTTATATCTGCCAAACCACAACAGAAAGTACAATAGCAGCACAAAGATCGTAATGATCCAGCTTGTATCCAGCATAAAGCCATTGGTCAGCAGCTTGATTCCTTCCTGAACCAGTTCGGCGACGATCCCCATAATGCCTATCAGAGCCAGCATCTCCCCAATAATCAAAGTCAGCATGATGTACAAAGCCAATAGCTTTCCCCCTTTGATCTCCGTTTTGATATTGAAAAGTGCTGTCCTTCCGGAAACCAAAGTAAGCTGTCCGTAGGCTACCATCAAAATATAGGTAAACAGACAGGAAAGGATAAGCGCCCAAAATAAGGTCATGCCATACTCAGCACCTGCTTTGGCCATGGTAGTGATGCTTCCGGTGCCAATGTTGTAGCCTATCAAAAACAGTCCCGGCCCAATAGCACTCAGGGCAATCAATATTTTCTTGTTTATTTTTCCCGGCATGCAGAAGTATGTTAAAAATTAGTTTGCATTTTCCAAATGCAGCAGTTCTTTTAAGTATAACCCCCCCTCAGTGTCCTCTGCAGAGTGACACTGAGGAAAAAAAGCCCAAAGTTTGTATAATATGCTGACCATCAATTATTTAAATCTTTTAACCTGTAACCTTAAGCTTTCATCCTGTTTACCGCTCATTCTTTTAAGATACCCGGAAACCACTTGACCGCATTGTGATAGTATATTTTATCAATTACTTCACTTGGCAATTTTAAGCCTTTGAAGTCTCCGTCTACTTTAGGGACACGCATCTTTTCATCGGTGGTAAAAAACTTCCAATGCCTCAGCCAGACCTCATGTGCATGCTTTTTTATTCCTTCTGGTTCGGTAATTCCGTTATTAACGATATCCATTGCCGTACTTCTCATGTCGGTAGCATAGATCAGCCTATCCTGATATTTGATAAAGAAATCCCGCACTTTTTGCCATTCCGTTAAGGTTTGATACTGCAGGTGGGAGATACGTTCTGCCATATCCACTGCCATATTAGGAAATTTATCCAACCGCTTTGCCAACTCATCTACGCTCCATTCCAGGCTACCCAGATGCGCGCCGATAAACTGTAAATCAGGATGCTTCTCCAGCATATGGTCCCTCACATCGATATAATCTTCGTAAGAAGGGCGCTCAGGATGTAAATACATATGCTCATCAGGATGGGCAGCAGCATAATCCCTGTTACCCTTTACCGTCATTTCTTCCAGAGGCAGCCATGAATTTCTGTGTTCCCCCAAATGCCCGATCAAAGGAATGTGGTTTTCTGCCAGGAAATCCAGTATAAGGTCAAACCTGGGATTATCAATCATAACCAACTCACCGTTTTCGTCCTTTAGAAAGAAGCCTATATTCTTCCAGACTTTCACCGCTATGGCTCCATTAGCAAATGAATTTTGTAAATAGGCGGTCACTTC
>JBBSOG010000144.1:0-12495 GCA_038259985.1 Cytophagales bacterium | reverse complement strand
TGGGTGCTGCTTATGCCCACTCCGGCGAGCGGGAAAAGGCCTTGGAACTACTGGAAGAACTGAAAGCAAATATACCCGTCAGTGATGCTGGTTCCATCCGTTTTTTTATAGCCGTGATCTATACAGCTTTAGATAACAAATCATCCGCATTACAATGGCTCCAAGCAGCGTTTGAGCAACACGAAATGGAAGTGCCCTGGCTGATTAGTGAACCGCAATTTTATGCCTTGCACGAAGAGCCTGCTTTTCGGGATTTGGTGAATAAAATCGGATTTCCTCAATAATCTACCTCAAGCCTCTTCACCTGATACAAATTTTAATATTTAGCGACATTTTTTAACCTCCCTAGATAAAACTTTGAAGAAGTAGCAACATTCCTACTAACCCTTTTTCTCTTGTTAAGCCCATATTAGCTTAATACAATATGCTTTAGCTACCCTGGCCAATACCTACACCAGCATTTTGAACCTAACATAGTAGTGACATGACAATCTACAAAGTGAAAACGTGGATAATATCCGCTTGGATAAGCATCGGTATGCTAGGGGTGAACCTTTCTTTCGCCCAACCCATCGTAAGAATTACAAATACAGAAGACTCATCGGAAGTCAGGGCACAGGTATTCCGCTACCTGGATTACTTCGCTATTGAAGAAAAAGTTGGCATCTCGGTGATTTTTACCAAAAATATGCCCGATAATATGAAAGGTATGACTTATTGTATGAATCAAAACAAAGCATACCCTTACCTGATAATCAAAGTACGGATAGATGCCCGCCTTAGTAAAAGAGAGCATAACTTGGTGTTGGCTCATGAGATGATCCACGTTAAGCAGTATGTGAAAGGAGAATTAAAAGTAATTGACCATAAAAGGGTGATATGGAAAGGACGTACCCTGCAACATCAATACACGGGAACCCGACAAAGGATATCACCTTGGGAAAGAGAAGCTTACCGGACTGATAACTTAATTGCCAACATTTGTGCAGAACAAGCTGGCAAACCCCTTCTGGCTGAGCGGTTGAATATGAGTGGTTTTCTTCTTTATCGCAAAAAATAAGTAAACCACCGGCCGGTTTCCCGATCAGTTCGTCCGGAAGGTTCGCCTTCGAAAAGGTATGGGTTTACTTAAAGAATAAGATAAAGCTATTTCTGATATTACGTTTGTCGTGCCCTTCCCAAGTTCCAGATAGCTCAGGAATTGCAACAAATCTTAAAGAATTAAGATGTGAGCTAAAGTCTCTCAAGAAAATTTTAAAGAATCAGCGACATGCTTGTTAACTGCTCTTCTTGGGTTTAACCTAACTTGGTAACAACACTAAATGATACAGGTAACGACTACCGCTAAAGCTCAACATTTTAAATCTTCCCATGAACAGAATACACATTTTCATTGCACTACTATCCCTTAGTTTTTTTACAAGCCGGGCGCAGGCTCAATACACCCTTTCCGGCCGGGTGGCCGATGCAGCGGATAAGCCATTGGTGTATGCCACGGCTGTTTTGATGGCAGATGTAGATTCTGCCATAGTAAAAGGGGCCAATACCAACGAAGATGGCAGCTATGTGTTTGAAGATATTGCAGTGGGCACTTACCGCGTATCCGTGAGCATGGTAGGGTATGAAAGTACACAAACAAGCCCTTTTACTGTACAGGCGGATTTTTCCCCGGAATTGCCCAGGATTGTGCTGAAAGAAGGAATCAACCTGGAGGAAGTAACCGTTACCGGCACCAAGCCCTTATACGAACTGGCTTCGGACAGAATGATTATGAATGTTAGCGATTTCCCTTCCATGGACGGAAACACCGGGCTGGAACTACTGCAAAAGGTACCCGGCCTGATTGTGGACAGGCAGAATAGTAGTATTGGCATGAGCGCAAAAGGGGAAGTGCTGGTGATGATCAATGGTAAAATACAGCGGATACCAGGAGAAGTACTCATGGCCCGGCTTCAGGGGATGCGCGCTGAAAATATTCAGCAAATTGAAATTATAGACCAGCCCCCGGCCAAATATGACGCCAGCGGTGCGGCGGGTATCATCAATATTGTTTTAAAAAAGAATGACCAACAGGGCACCAATGGCAGCTTAGCGCTCACGGGTGGATATGGCCAGCGGGAAAAGGCCGGGCTTAGCCTGAACCTTAATTCCCGCCAGGGAAAAATGAATTGGTACGGAGGTTATAATTTCAACTGGAACAGGGCGAATAAGTACGAGGTAAACCATTTCAGGGAATATGACTATCAGGGCGATCGCTATTATTTTGAAAACTTTGTGACGTTCGATAATACCAAAGTAAACCAGCATACCGCTAACCTGGGGCTGGATGTTGATTTCGATGGACAAACTATAATTGGTTTTGTGATGGGCGGTGCTATATCCGAATCTGTTTTGGGATCGGGAGCTGACAGCCAGTCTTTTAGCTATATGAATGATGAGCTGACTGGCGAAGCTGACTACCTGTTGGGCACAAAAACAGATATGTCAAACGTATCGGCCAATGTGAACCTGTTCCAAAAAATAGGGCCGGGCAGTCACCTGAATTTTAACCTGGACTATGCCAAAATATGGAATGGAAACTCCGGCAGCCTTCAGAATAAGGATGATCCGGAGCAGGCCATTGCATACGAACGCGACACGCCTATGGAATTTTGGATTGTGGGCCTGGACAATGTGAATGAGTTGGGAGAAGCCTGGACCTTGGAAACAGGCGTAAAGGGCACGTTTAACAATACATTTAATACCACTTCCTTCCATAGCCTCAACGATGAAAATTGGGCAGCCCCCGACTTGTTTTCCAGCGAAGAAAACATCAGGGAGCAGATTCTGGCGGCTTATCTTTCCGTCAAGGGAGAACTCTCAGAGAAAATAGATGTTGAACTTGGCCTGCGCTACGAGCATTACACCTACCGCCTGGACCGGGAAGAGCGAGAAGATGTAGAGAATGTATTCAGTAAGCCTTTTCCGGTAGTTCGATTGAACTATAAAATAGATTCGGTGAATACTGTTCAGCTGGGCTTTAACCGCTCCATTACCCGGCCATCTTTTTTTCACCTCACTTCATTTCTTGCAGTATTGGACCCCAGCCTGATTGTGTATGCTAATCCTCAGCTTCAGCCTACTTTTACCAACGCTTTTAAGATTTCCTGGCAGCGAAATTCGGCCATTTTGTCCCTTTCTTATCTTGACAGGGCCAATCAAATCTATTTTTACAATACGGTGGATAAGGAAAACCACCTCCAAACCAGTTTTCCTACCAATCTTGATCAGGAGCGTATTGTTGAAGCTAACCTGAGTTTTCCGTTTTCCCCGGCTCGCTGGTGGGAAATGAGCTGGAACCTGAATGCCTATTATCAGGAAGTAAAGGATGAATCAAGCCGTCCTGCTCCGTTTGAAAATGAAATCTTCACTTTTGCTGCGCAACTCAATACCACATTTTTACTGGGCAACGAATGGTCCATCGGTATAGACGGAAGGTATATGAGCCCATATCTGGTCGGTGACCAACGCCTTTACAGCTACCCTTATCTCAACCTGGGGGTCAGGAAGAAATTCTTGTCTGGCAGTTCCTTAAGTATTAGTGTTCAGGACATTACCAATAGTGCAGGAAAAGAAGAATGGGAATATCACCAGCCGAAGTTGGGCATTAGGACGTTTGGCAACAATGATTTCTCAGAAAGGCAGATACGAATTACCTACACCCTCATGTTTGGCAACCAAAAACTTTCCGGCAAAAGGGAGCGCAAAACTGGCTCGGATGATGTAAAAAACCGGATGTAAAAAAGGATAAGGTTATCCAATACTAATGAATGACTTTGTTCAATACTATTGAATAAACCTTGTGCTAACCTGTTAATGTTAAGTATCTGGCACTTCCTGTATTTTTTATAATGAGTGCCGGATACCAACTCATCAGAAAGTGAAAAACTAGGATATTTAAGAAAATTAAGCTTATCTATATGCTTAAAGGTTTGAGTACTCTTTTCTGCTCTCTCTTAATAAGTTTACATTTTACATTAATTCTTTACCTAAAAAACTCTGCCCGAAAGCTAATGTCAGCGCTAATGCCAATAAATGGACGAAAATAAATTCCATCATCAATGACAATGGGATTGGTGGTCGCAGGAGTGTCGTCCAGTTCGTTCTGTAGTACAGTCACTCCTCCCGAAATTCTGATAAATTCGTATAATTTATAGCCTATTCCCGCATAAAGGGGTCGGCCTACTATGGGGCCGGTAGCCCTTATACCCAGATCGTTTTCAAAGTCTTGGAAATAAAAACCGGCAATAATCGCCGTATTGCTCATCAGCAGTGGGGCAAAAGCCTGCTTACCTAAGGGCAGTGTAATACCCGCCATTCCGCTAGAAGCCGTATTGAGGCCTTCCACTTTGTCGTTGATGAATGCCCCCCCGTACCCCACATGCAGCACCAAGGCGCTTTTTACTTTCTCAGTAGGGTAGTTGTTGATCATACGGCTGTCCGATAGTACGGAAAATTCGCTGTCCAGAAAACGGTCGACCTCAGTGTGTATAAGGTTGTTTATTTCCTCTGATAAAAAACTATCGGTTTGATCTTCCTGCTTGGAGCCTGAGTTTTGCTTGATGACCAGCTTAAGTTTGTCTTGCACAATATCGGAGAAGCCTTCAAAGCGGATATTGTTGTGGTTGCGGTAATGCGAAAAGGAAGTATTGACCAGGGTGTGCATATCTTCCATCATAGCCGGTACATTACGCAACATACGCATCCTACGCTGCTGTAGGTGCAGGCTTTGTGCTACGTAGGTATCCAACGTTTGGAACAAGGCTACTTTCATCTCCTGTATTTCTTCGTCGGTCACCATACGATAGTAATTGATCACCAGATCATACTCCGAGCCTCCGCGTAAATTATAATTTACCGGTAGTAGGAAACTTTCCGAACTATTTTGGCTACTGCGTTTCCACAGATTGCGGTAAAGTACCTTGTCACTACGGTCTTTGCCGGGCATCAGTACAACCTCTACCATGCTTACCTCGGGGATGATCTCCCCACTCATGTAAAAATGTTCTTCGGCCGGTAGCGGTTGATCCATGTTGAAAGAAGATCTTTCGTAATTGAAAGTAACAGTCTGTTTCTGCGCCCATGCCTGAGAAAAGACTAAGAAAAAAGTGAGTAAAGTAAAGCTAATTTTTTTCATCATACATAATTTTTAGTAGGTGGTTAAAGAAAAGCCTTTTTTTTATTTTGGCTTCTCGCTTAATTTCAAATGTTCAAATCATCAAAAGGCTTGTTGGACAAGCTTACTGCGAAGGCTTATTCGGTGCAGAGGTAGCAGTAGCATGTGGAAAAGTTTCCGCCTGATACACAGTGACCAGCGTACCCAAACGGGCATCGTAATCCATCAGTGGTATGGAAGCCGAATATTCTCCGGTAGATGTTCTGTCAACCACTTCCTCGTTTTGCCTGACAATACAGGGGGGAAGTGATTTAAAAAATGACTACCGACCGTTCTTTCGTGGCTCGCTATCTCTACACTGCCTTTCATATCTATGACTAGGAAAAAAGAAAAATGTTTTTCTTTGACAAACTGTGCTAAGTAGCCATTTACTTGTCCGTAATCGTCGCGATTTATTTCCGGCCAAACAGCCTAGGCTAGGAGCTTCATCGTTGTTTAGAAAAAATCTTTATATGTTATCCTCTTTTTGTAGTAAGCAAAATTTTAAAGTAGGCAATATCATTAAAGTCGGGGATGTCAGAGGGGAAAACATCCGCCTGGACAGCACTTCAGTGCTCATCAAAACACCCACCTCTGAAGTCGTGATGTCTGCGGGTACATTGATTTCCGAAAAGTGTAGAGAAGATTAACACCTAGATTCTTTTTAGCAAGTGCTATTTTATGATAGAACATAAAGATGATACTTGTCGTCTTGACAAAAAACTATTTTAACGACAACTTAACTTTCCCTAGCTTTTAAAGTAACACGAATTACTTAAGTTTGCCACAAAAAAAGCATGGTCAAAATCTTATCACTCGGCTTCTTTTGTATCCTTCTATCTCTACATTTCCCAGTGTACGGCTGGGGACCAACCGGACATCGGGCTATCGGACAAATCGCCGAGTGGCATTTGAGCAAGCGGGCAGCTAAAAATATACGCCAAATTCTGGGAACCAATACCCTGGCGATGGCCAGCACCTGGATGGATGAAATCCGCTCCAACGATGCATACGATTATACCTACACCTGGCACTGGGTTACCATCCCCGATGGGCAAAAGTATGACGAAAGTGCACAGGAGGCCGGTGGGAATGCTTATGCCGTAGTAAACCAAATTATCGCTGGCCTGAAAAGCGATACTATCTCTGCTCAACAGGAAAAAGAATACCTGAAAATGTTAGTCCATCTGGTGGGAGATATGCACCAGCCTTTGCACGTCGGTACGGGCAACGACCGCGGAGGTAATGATGTGAAAGTGGAATGGATGGGACAGCCGTCTAACCTCCACCGTGTCTGGGACAGTGATATGATTGACGGCAAGCAACTTAGCTACACTGAACTGGCACAGTACCTGAACCGCCGGGCTACCGAAAGATTAGTACAGCAATGGCAGTCCACTTCGACGGAGCAGTGGCTATACGAGGCTATGGAATTGCGTCCTAATGTATATGAGTTGCCAGAAAACAAACGCCTGGGCTACGATTACGCCTATGCTAATTATCCGCTCGTTGAAGAGCAATTGTTATTGGCAGGAGTCCGTCTGGCAGGTATCCTCAATGAGATTTATGGTTAAGGCCAGGTACAGTATAAGTAAATCAAATCTTAAAATTACGATAAGCACGAAGGGCACTAAGAATGCATTAAATGCCCAAACCTGCTTAATGACCTTGTGTCGCTTGCGGTCAAACCTATTGAGAAATACCGCCATTTCTCCAAAAAGCTTTGCTTATTCCTAGCATTTATTTAAATTTCTCTATTGAAGGAATTTATTTGCCTGATGATCGGCTTCTTTTGATAAAGTATTACCCATGAGGTTTGGCACTATCATCCAATGACTACTGCTAAGATCAACAACCTAAGCCTATGAAAACAACGCTACCGCCTAAAACACCCTTTCTGATCGCTGGTTTAGCCATATTTTTTGTCTTATTCATCTTTATTGTATTGCCTTCTAAGACATATGCGCAGGAAGCACCGCTTTTTGAATTACTTTCTTCATCTAAATCTGGAATTAATTTTAAAAATCAACTCAAAGAGGATGCAAAGCACAATATACTCACCTACGAATATTTCTACAACGGTGGCGGCGTAGCCATCGGTGATATCAATAATGATGGTTTAGAAGATATTTTTCTGACTGCCAATATGGGCAAGAATGCTCTCTACCTCAATACTGGAAGCCTGAAGTTCAAAGACATCAGCAAGTCAGCAAAAATAGAAGGAAAAGCGGGGGCATGGAGTACCGGCGTGAGTATGATAGACATTAATAAGGATGGGCTGCTGGATATTTATGTATGTTACTCCGGCTGGCAGGATGAGGACGCTCGCCGCAATGCACTGTACATCAACCGGGGGAATGGCCAATTTGAAGAAAAAGCGACTGAATACGGACTGGATGATCCTTCTAATAGTACGCAGGCCGCTTTCTTTGATTACGACAAGGATGGCGACCTGGATATGTACCTGCTCAACCATAACACCACCGTCATCTATGAAGTAGAGTACAATGATGTGCGGGACACCCGGCATCCGTTGGCAGGGGATAAATTTTATGAAAATGAAGATGGGCACTTTACCGATATCAGCGAAAAAGCTGGTATCAAAGGAAGTCCGCTGGGCTTTGGGCTGGGTATTGCCATTGCCGATGTCAACAGTGATGGCTGGCAGGATATTTATGTTTCCAATGATTACATTGAGCCGGACTATCTGTACATCAATCAAGGTGATGGAACATTTACTGATCAAATGACCGACTACTTTCAGCACATTTCTTATTTCTCAATGGGTTCCGATATTGTGGATGTCAATAATGATGGGCAGCCTGATGTCTATACGCTGGATATGCTGCCCGAAGACAACGAACGACAAAAACTACTGTACGGCCCAGACAATTATGAGCATTATGCCCTGATGGTGATGAACGGTTTCTACCACCAAAACATGCGCAACATGCTGCATGTCAATAACGCCAATGGTGGATTTAGTGAAGTAGGCCAACTGGCGGGGATATCCAATACCGACTGGAGTTGGTCGTCATTTTTCGCAGATTTTGACAATGATGGTTGGAAAGATTTGTTCATCACCAACGGCTACTACCGCGACTATACCAACCGGGATTTCCTGAAGTACAAAGGAGATTATTTCTTCCAGAAAGCCGTGAAAGAAGAAAAAGCCGATACTTTTCAGCTCGTCACCAGTATGACTTCCACTCCGCTGCACAATTATATTTTCAAAAATGAAGGGGACTTGAATTTCACCGACAAAAGTATCGATTGGGGCTTTAATGCCAAAACCTTTTCCAATGGCGCAGCCTATGCTGACCTGGACAATGATGGCGACCTGGACTTGGTAGTCAATAACCTGAATGAAAAAGCTTCGCTCTACAAAAACCTCAGCCGGGAACAGCATCCCGATGGACATTATCTGGCTATCACATTGAAAGGTAAGGACATCACCGCTTTGGGTGCTAAGCTAAAAGTTTATTCCAATGAAGGCATGCAGTTTTTTGAATACATGCCCACCCGCGGCTTTCAGTCTTCCATGAGCCAGCGAATCCATATTGGTTTGGGTAAGACGGAAAAGGTGGATTCTATGGAGATTCAATGGCTATCTGGCAACCGGCAAATCATCAAAAATGCGGAAACAGATCAATTGCTGACCATTGAAGAAGAAGTGGGGGAAACCAAGCCACTTGCAGCGACAGATGCGAATAGCTGCCTGTTTCAGAAAGTACCTTCCCCAGTTCCTTATCTGCATCAGGAATACGCTTATAATGACTTTAAGCGCCAACCCCTGCTGATGAATATGCTCACCACCTGTGGCCCGACGATGACGATGGCCGATATCAACCAGGACCAACTGCCTGATATTTTTATAGGCGGTGCCAAAGGAAGTTTTGGTAAAATATACATCCAAAATACTGATGGACAATATATGGAGACCCAGCAGCATTTCGCCAGTACCGACCAGATCAATACCGATGCCGACGCGGTTTTTTTTGATGCTGATGGCGATGGTGATCAGGATTTGTATGTCGCCAGCGGCGGTTATCAGGATTTTAGTCCGCAAGATTTGGTTTTGCAAGACAATTTGTACCTGAATGATGGACAAGGTGATTTTGAAGTAGCCTCGGAGGCGCTGCCTGCCATGTTCGTCAGCAAGTCCTGCGTAGTTCCTGCGGACTTTGACCAGGACGGCGACATGGATGTATTTGTAGGCGGCAGGGTCATTCCGGGACAATTTCCCGTGACACCGCAAAGTTTTCTGCTTGAGAATAATGGTAGTACCGATGGAAAACCCCACTTCAGCGATGTGGCGGCTGACAAAGCTCCCGGACTTTCCCAAATAGGTATGGTCACTGACGCTGCCTGGATAGACCTGAATAACGATGGCTGGCAAGACCTGATCGTGATAGGAGAATATATGCCGATTAAAGTGTATCTCAACCAAAGTGGAAAGGGTTTTGCCGATGCTACTGAGCAATATTTTGACCGGCCACTTTCCGGCCTTTGGAACAAACTCTTGCTAACTGATTTTGACAATGACGGTGATCAGGATATGGTGGTGGCTAATTTTGGGTTGAACTCCCAGCTTAAAGTCAGTCCGGAAAAACCGCTCAAGATGTTCTACAAAGATTTTGATGCCAATGGCTCGGTGGACCCCATCCTCACCTATTACATCCAGGGCAAGGCTTATCCTTTTGCCAGCCGGGGAGAATTGTTAGATCAAATCTACAGCATGCGCCAAAAGTACACCAGCTATGCCGATTATGCCGGAGTGCAATTGGAAGATATCTTTTCTAAAGATGAGTTGAAAGATGCCCAGGTACTTACCGCTGAAACGCTGGAAACCATTTACTTAGAAAACCAAAACGGTAAATTTGTGCCTCACCAGCTTCCTAAAGAAGCCCAGTTTGCCCCAGTATATGCCATGACCACTTTAGACTACAACAAAGATGGAAATCCTGACCTGGTACTGGCAGGGAACCAAAGTGCGATCAGAATACGTATGGGTGTCATGGATGCCAATTACGGTCAAGTGTTTGAAGGTGACGGACAGGGAAATTTCACTTATATTTCCCAGGCAAAGTCCGGCTTAAATCTTAAAGGCGATGTCAAAGCTATGGAGAGCATCAAAATTAAAGACGAAACCTATTTGCTCATCGGTATCAATAACGCCGGAGTGGAAGCCTACAAACTGACGCAGCCATGAAGTTCAAATCCTTAACCCTTTTGTTCAGTTTGGTACTTTCATCTGTCTTTGCCACAGTACCTCCTCCCGCTAAGGTACAGAAGGCGCAGATCAACGACTTCGCCGACCAGGTTTTTGAGATTTCCTCAGTGATGCTACACGATGTGATTAATCCTGCGGCAGCCAGTCGTTTCTATGCGTATTCCATGTTAGCAGCTTATCAGGTAGTGGTTGCCAGCAATGAAACCCTCCCTGAACTGAGCACTCGCTTCAAAGAAAAACCTGATTTTACCGCTCTTGAAGTTCCCTCCTCATTGGACAAAGCATTCGCGGCTACCTACGCCATGCTGGAACTGGGTAAAAAAATCCTGCCCTCCGGCCCTATGTTACAAGAAAAACAGGATGCGTACCTGGATGCTTATCAGAAGGAGTACCGCCTGTCTAACAAAGCCACGGCAGCCAATGTCAGCTATGCCGAAGCCATTGCCCAGCAGGTATTGGCCTATGCCAAAACCGATGGCTATGGCAAGCTCAGTACTTACACCCGCTATATACCTGCCCAGCAAGAAGGCCGCTGGTACCCGACTCCTCCGGCTTATATTGAAGCGATTGAACCCAGCTGGATGCATATCCGGCCCTTCTTTATGGACTCCGCTGCTCAATTTGCGCCACCCCCGCCCGCTCCTTTCAGCCTGGATAGCAGTAGTAGTTTTTACACGCAGACGATGGAGGTATACGAAGCGGTGAAAAATCTTGACGAAGAGAAAGAAGCGATTGCTAATTTCTGGGACTGTAATCCTTTTGCCGTAAAATTCACCGGGCACATGGCGATTGGGCTGAAAAAAATCACGCCCGGTGGACACTGGATGGCTATCGCTGGTATTGCCTGCGAAAAAGCAGATATTTCATTTGACAAAGCCGTGCTGGCACACACGCTCTTAGCCCTAAGCCTGCACGACGCATTTATCAGTTGCTGGGACGAAAAGTACCGCAGCGACCGCATCCGCCCGGAGACGGTGATCAACCGCTACATTGATCAACGATGGAAACCCATTCTCCAGACCCCACCTTTTCCTGAGTATACCAGCGGGCACAGTGTGGCTTCCAGTGCTGCAGCAGTTATTCTCACTGCGCTTTTGGGTGACAATTTTTCATTTGACGATAATTCGGAGGTTTACTTTGGCTTGCCAGTCAGGTCATTTACTTCTTTCTACCAAGCTGCTGAGGAAGCGGCAATCTCACGCCTGTACGGAGGAATCCATTTTCGCGATGCTATAGAAAACGGAGTGACAGAAGGAAAAACTATAGGAAACATGGTACTTGCCAAATGTTCCCTGCGTCCGGAGGTTTCAGGAAAGTGAAATGTCTTTTGTTAAAAGCCATAAAGCAGTATCACAAATATACTTCAGCGGATAATTTTGTATATTTTTTCCAAGTTTTTCTTAAAAAACCAGCAATAAGTGCACCCTCTTAACTCCGCGTATTTCCATAGTAAATAAAAAGGATTTAATCACTATTTTTAGGGAATGCAGTACGTTGATGGACTAAACCGCTTCTGTTTTCTACTCAAAACAGATCATATCCCATACTATTTTACAGCTAATTTTGAATAAAGATTTTGAGAATTTTTTAAACGTGAATAATCAACCCTCAGATCACTTGCGGTTATCATAAATATATCTAAATTGCTTAGTAATTTACTACAAGTAATCACCTTAACACCTTCCTTTTATGAATATTATAATCTTCAGTAATTCTACAAACACATTTATCATTATGTCAACCTAAATCTATTTCAGATGAGAAAACATTTACTCGTTTTATTATTTATGGCAGTCAGCGTCACCTATACGATGGCGCAAAGTCAGGTCACCGGCAAGGTGACTGATGGGGAGGATAATTCCCCGCTACCGGGCGTTAACGTACTGGTTAAAGGTACTACTACCGGAACAGTCACTGATATTAGCGGAAATTATAGTATCAATGCCACGGGAGATAACCCTACCCTTACTTTTTCGTCCATTGGTTATACCACACAAGAAATTGCTGTAGGCAACCAGACTAACTTAAACGTAAGCATGGCACCCGATGTGCAATCTTTACAGGAAGT
>JBBSOG010000143.1:0-12510 GCA_038259985.1 Cytophagales bacterium | reverse complement strand
TGCCAATGTGGTGGATGACTATCTAATGAAAATTACGCATGTGATCCGGGGTGAAGAATGGCTGCCTTCTGCACCTTTGCACGTACTTTTGTACAAATTCTTAGGTTGGGAAGAGGATATGCCCCAGTTTGCACATCTTCCCCTCTTACTCAAGCCTGATGGCAATGGTAAGCTAAGCAAACGGGACTCTCTCAAGCATGGTTTTCCTGTATTTCCTATGGAATGGACGGATGAAGATCAAAACCAACTTGCCGGATTCAAAGAAGATGGCTATTTGCCCGAAGCCTTCATCAACTTTCTGGCTTTTCTGGGCTGGAACCCCGGCACGGAGCAAGAGATCTTTAGAAAAGAAGAACTCATCCGGGTTTTCAAAATAGAGCAAATCCACAAAGCCGGGGCAAAATTTGACATCAATAAAGCCAAGTGGTACAATCAACAATACCTGCGGCAAAAATCTGATGAGGAACTAGCTGACCTGCTGCTCCCTAAGCTGGAAAAAGCAGGCATCCAAAGCAGTCGGGAGAAAGCCGTAAAAGTAAGTGGATTGATGAAAGAACGGGTAACTTTTCCGGCGGAAATATGGGAAAACGCTAAGTTCTTTTATGTGGCGCCCCAACGATATGACGAAAAAATCGTTAATAAAAAGTGGACGAAAGAGGCCACCGTGGTTCTTCAGGCATTTGCTAATGCACTTAAAGAAACTGACAGCGCGATAGTAGCCGATGAAGCCAAGGTTTTATTGGAAAGTGTGCTGGAAGAACTGGATGTGAAGATGGGTAGCGTGATGCAGGCCCTGCGTCTGGCAATCACTGGTGAAGGTTCAGGACCTGATCTGATGCCCACTATTGAAGTATTAGGTAAAGACGAATCCGCCGCCAGAATTGAGAATGCCCTGCAAAAGCTGGGTGATCAGGTACAAAATTAGACATATTATGAGCAGAAAAAGATTAAGCAAAAGAAATACCCCCAAGGTCAATGATGAACTGAATGGTTTTGATATCAAAATAGATTCTTTCGGAGAAATAAAGTCTACTTTGGATATCGACAAAATCAACAAGTTTTTGAACCGCCACGTAGATGATAAAAAACTGCGCGACCGGGATGACCTTGACATTGATAAGGGAAAAGAAGGGGAAGCGGAAAGGAAATTATCCGATAAGAATACTGAAGACTAAGTTTTTACCTCTCACTAATAAACCAAAAAAGCAATCCCTGTATGGATTGCTTTTTTGGTTTTTTGAACTTTACACGAAAACACACTTCAAATGCTGGAAGAATCTCAACTTGAACAATTAGTTGATCAATTGGCTGAAGAGGGCTACGGGCTTATAGACCATTTTTTTAGTACATCGGAAGTAGATGCGGTAATCAACAGATTTGAGGATTTGTCAGAGGAAGGGAAATTCCAGAAAGCCGGTGTCGGCAAAATGCAGCACTTTACAGTAGATAAGACAGTGCGTGGAGATTACATTAGGTGGATTGATCCCCAGGATAAGGCAGAAATCACTGCTACTTATGTAAGAAGGATGCGGCAATTGATGGCTTACCTGAACCGCACTTGTTTTTTGGGCCTGAAAGATTTTGAAGCCCACTACGCCATGTACCCTGCCGGAACTTTTTACAGGCGTCATGCTGACCGCTTCAATCACAATGCGCATCGGGTTATCTCTACGGTTTGCTACCTCAATCAGGGATGGGAAGAAAAAGACGGCGGACAACTACGAATGTACCTGCCGGATAAGCAGTTCGACATTGCCCCGTTTGCCGGGCGTTTGGCTTGCTTCAGGAGTGAGTTGGAGCATGAAGTATTGCTTACCTCCCGCCCCCGCTATAGCATTACCGGTTGGATGCTGGACCAGCACAGCGGGCTTACATTCTTATGATTCTATTGAATCTGCGGTATTTTGAATTCCCCATAAAAGATAAGCAATCTTCTGGATTTTTTAAATAGGATGAGTAGTCAGTCGGTTTGTTATATTCAAATATCTTCCTGTCACTTATTAACTGCTGAGTTGTTTTTTTGCGTATTTTATGGTTTTTATTTTTATTAAAGACAGACATTAATCAGCATATTTATTCAACCTCAACCTCTTAAGAACAATGAACAAATCCCATGAAATTGATTATGAAATTCACGGACACGGCATACAAGTCGTAGAAGTAGAGCTTGACCCTAATGAAACCGTCATTGCTGAGGCGGGTGCGATGGTATATATGGATAACGGTATACAGTTTGAAACCAAAATGGGTGATGGTTCTAACCCCAATCAAGGCTTTTTTGGCAAGTTAGTCTCCGCAGGATCGCGCATGCTTACCGGGGAATCGGTTTTTATGACCCACTTTACCCATCGCGGACAGGGCAAGGCCAAAGTAGCTTTTTCTGCTCCTTATCCTGGTACCGTGATTCCGATTGACCTCTCTGAAATGTACGATAACAGCCTGACTGTACAGAAAGACGCCTTTCTTTGTGCAGCGCTAGGTACTAAGGTAAACATCACTTTTAACCGCAAGCTAGGGGCCGGTTTGGTGGGTGGCGAAGGTTTTATTCTCCAAAAATTACAGGGCGACGGCCGTGCATTTATCCATGCCGGGGGCACCATCATAGAAAAATACCTCAACAACGAAAATCTGCGGGTAGATACTGGATGCGTGGTAGCGTTTGAACCTTCCATTAATTTTGATGTGCAGTCAGCAGGAGGCCTAAAGTCCATGATCTTTGGCGGTGAAGGCATCTTTTTGGCTACCCTTTCCGGTACCGGAAAAGTATGGCTACAGTCTATGCCACTGCGCAAACTCATCGCTGCCCTGGCCCCCTACGGCAAAAATAATA
This sequence comes from Cytophagales bacterium, assembly GCA_038259985.1. GTDB lineage: Bacteria > Bacteroidota > Bacteroidia > Cytophagales > Cyclobacteriaceae > Catalinimonas. The sequence continues at coordinate 9,680 of JBBSOG010000143.1, read as the reverse complement.
ATAAAGGCGAAAGCTCTATTTTAGGCAGCCTTCTGGAAGATTAAGCCTGCTTGTTGTAGTGGTATGATTTTCAAGGGATCATTGTTGGCTGCTTAAAAAAGTTGGTGAGAATTGTTTTGAGGCTTCTGGTAAGTGAGCAGTGTACAAAACAGCTAAATCATAAAAAGTTGGCGTTTACTAAAGCTTAGCAAACTAAGAAAAAATAATTCACGTTGATTAAAAAAGGAAGCAGCGTGCTTGAGCATTTTACTTTTTGATACTCGTTTCTTCTTAGATTTGTGCTAAAAAGCTTATATTTAAAGCAAAATAATTTATATGATCATAGCGGTAGATTTTGACGGAACGGTTGTAGAAGATGCCTATCCCAAAATTGGTAAAGAGCAGCTTTTTGCTTTTGATACTCTTAAAGCATTGCACAAAGACCGGCACAAACTCATCCTGTGGACTTGTCGTCGGGGAAGAAGCCTGGAGGAAGCGGTCGCCTTTTGTAAAGATAATGGAATGGAGTTTTATGCGGTGAACAGTAACTATCCCGGAGAAGTGCTGGACCCCGAAGATAGCCCTAAAATAGTGGCGGACATCTACATTGACGATCGTAACCTGGGTGGTTTTCCCGGTTGGAGCGAAGTATGGAAACAATTAAAGCCCGACGCAGAGATGGAAATGACAGCGCCCAAATCCAAAGGGCTATTGGGCAAAATATTTGGCTCTTTTTAGTTTATCCCCTAAAACGCCTCCGAAATGTTGATGTAAAAGTTTTGGGTATCCTTTCCAAAAGCGTAGTCAATACGAATGTTGAGGCTTTCTCCCGGCAGTACAGCATAACGCAAACCACCTCCCAGTGAATATTTGAGTGCAGTAAATGCAAAAGAACTAAGCTTTGGCGAAACATCCCCCAGACCCGCAAAGGCTACCGCACTCAGCTTTTTCCACACACGCATGCGATATTCCGCTTGTGTGGCAATAAGGTTCTTATCCAGATAGCGCCCCTGATAGTATCCCCGCATGATCATATCACCGCCTAGTGGGGCAAGTTCGTTAAATGGAACATCTCCATTGCCTAGATAAGCATATAGCTGGGCAGCCAATATATCACTCCTTTGTTCAAAAGGAGATAAGTAGGCGCGCAAGTCTAATTTGCTTAGCGAATAATCAAAATCACTGCCCAGCCAAGAACGGTGCACCTGGTGCCGAAATTCTGCCAGTACTCCGGTGGTGGTACTCATCAGGTTATTGCGGTTGTCATACTGTAACCCAAAGTCAAGGCCAGCAGCTGTGTAAGCGCTACTTCCTATTGGCCGTCCGGCATCTAATAGCCCATTTTCTTCCAGTTCCAAACGATAAGAGCGCAAGAATCGCAGACCGGCACCAGCATAAAGTTTTCCCACCACATTGCGATAAAGTAGGTGCTCAATGCTCAAAGTATTGATGCCATATAGCTCCTCGTTAGACTCGGGAGTATCATTGCCAATACCATAATAATATTGTGGAAACTTGCGAAAATTAATTTTTCCTTTGTGAATGTATTCTTCTCCACGACTAAAGATAGTATAGCTGGGTGAAGCCGTAATTTGTTGGTTGAGTGTGTAGCGAGCCGAAAAGAAAAAGGCGGAAGAACGATCCTCGGGCAGCGCATTTTTGAGTTTGAACAATACTACACTTCCCAATCCCAATTGCAAGCTTGTTTCAGGAGAGTAGGCAATTAAGGGGGCAATCACCCAGTTCACCGGATAAGCTGTAGAATCGGTCTGGATGGTGCCGGAAAAAAGTTCAATGACTTTGTCGGCGAGTCCACTTAGGGATTGCGCATGAGTTGGTATAGCGGTGAGCAAGAAGACAAATACAAAAGGGCAAATTTTACGCATGGGGCACAAGATAAAAAATACTCAGCAATCAAGGCTTTTTGTTAGCGGAAGACTTATTATCCTCAAAATCAAAGTATTCATCTTCATCTAGTTCCAGTTGGTAAGTAGGTTGTGCTCCCTTATTTTTAAGAATTTCTTTCAGTTCTTCTTTTTCATTTTGCAGATTGTCTTTGAATTTTTCCTTAGCTGACTCCATATCGTAGCTGATTTTATAGTCATCTACTGTCCCCCGAGCAGTCAGGAAAAGATTGAGCGGGGCGGCATTGTCGTCTATAATTTCACCAAACTTTTGTTCACGAGCTTTTACCCTCTCACGGGCAGCTGCTTTACGGATGCTAAAAGTTTTCATCGGTACCTCAAAGCGGTAATCAATATGGTCATCAAAAGTATGGATACCTTCCACCCAAATCTCAGAAACATTAGAGCTTACCTGCATGCGGGGAATGAATATTTTACGGTCGGCTACTCGAATATGGTTGTTGAGTTCGGCAAAACGAAGATGAGAGAGACTCTCTTCTTCTACCAACCGGGCCAGCTTTTGCATAGGCTCAAAATTGTTCAACCTGCCCTCCCGGATGGTAGCCAATATATCTATCCCCAAAGACGAATAATCAAGCTGCAGGCTATGGTCAAAAGTCATGTTCCAATCTACATCGGCATAGATTTTACCTTCCAAATGACGGGTGGTGAGGAAATTCTGACCAAAGTCTTCAAAAGTGTAAAAAATGCTGTCGGCTCTCAGATGTTCAAAAGCAGTGGTCGCATTTACTGTAATCTTATCCGGCCGGCGTGCATTGAGATATGCTTGCGCCGTTACTTTGCCGCCTGCGGTCTGTATGGAAGATTTTTTGAGCCGGGCGATCTGCTGGTCTACTTCCAGGTTTCCTTTTAAGTGTTTGCCCCGAAACCTTCTGAACTTAATTTTCTCTATATGACAATTAAACGAAAGCTGAAGTTTGGGGTCAATGCGGAAGCGGTAAGCTTGCTTGTCGCTAACAGTTTGCCAATTATTGGAAGAAGCCTGGGCAGCCTGTCCGGAAAGCAGTTCATCCATGTCAATCTGCCGCGAAAAAAGATCAGCTTCAATATGTATCGTCTGAGTATCAGAAAGTAGATAGGCGAAAGCATTGCGCAGCATACCGTTGAGTACTACATGGCTATTGCCTATATGCGCTTCCATATTGCTGATAGATAGAACATTGCCTTTGAACATCAAATTGCCGTTGAGCTGGTGTACCGGCAAGCGGTCGGCTTGCCAAAGCAGGTCCACCTGATGGAGACTGATATCTCCCCGGCTTTTTATCCGCTCCCAATAACGACTGGTTTCACCTTTCAGGTCTTTGAGCCGTCCGCTAATCTCAAAATCTGCGTTCAACGCTCCGCGTGCTGCTTTGATTTCAGGTACGGGGTAAAAAGCAAAGAGCGCGTTGATATCCATATCCGTTTTGACCTGGCAATGTAGAAAGTAATCCTCAAAATTACTGAGCGTCAGGCTACCATTAAGCGGTCTGCCATCCAGCTGGGCGTTGATATTTCGCAAATCAAGCTGGGAAGAGCGAAAACTATGCGAAGAACCGTTGGTAAAAGTCCCCTGTAGGCTGATGTTCTCCAGCCGCTTTTTGTAATCAGGATGATAGAAAGAGGCATTTTGGCAGCCAAACTTTAGCGTTACTAACGGAGAGGCAGCACGGCTCATATTTCCTTTGACTGAACCTTCAAAATAAGCGTCCCCTTCGCTTCGGTAAGCCTGCCACTGTCGGATGATTCCTTCAGGAAGAAGAGAAAGCAAAGTCTGCAAATCGGTATGCGACCCACGAAGCTGTAAATCCAGGTAGTTATCTTGGGCTTGGTCTACAAAGCCATCAACAACAAACTCTCCGGAACCTACTTCAATCTGTGTGGGTTCAATTTGAAGGTAGCGATTGGGATAATCATAATGGAGCTGTGTGGAAAGCTGTAAAGGTTTGTCTTTAAAATAAGCATCTGAGCCAATACGAATGAATTGGCTGGTCAGCGCACCTTCCAAGCCAATGTCATATTGCTCTCCCACTACTTCCAGTACAGCTTCTGCTTCCTGAGCGAGTAATTGGTGGTGTTGGTTGATCGGACGGTCTTCATAACTGACATTGACATCTTTCAGGTAAATCTTCTGCAACTGAAAACGTACCGGAGTCGCTTCACTATCATGTGTACCCGCTTCTCTTTTCTTGAATATATTGTAGTTATTGTCTCCCTCTTCATTGATGACTAGCGACACATCGCTGTGGGTCAGGTAAACTTTATTGATGACGTATTCACCTTGCACAAAATGCCATACGTTAAATGTAAAATCCAGTTGCTCAGCTCGGGCCAGCACGCTATCCTGGGGAAGGCTGCCCATAATTTCCACATCCTGTAAAGAAATAGCTACCTGGGGAAACTTCTCCCAGAGGGAAAGCTTGATTGATTTGACTCTCACAGGAGTAGCGAGCAACTGATCAGCCTGAGTGATAAAATGCTTAATGATCTGATCCTGATAGAGATAAGTGAATAAGCCACCTCCTGCCAGAAGCAGTGTTATGATGATAGAAAAAGTGAGAAAAATTTTTCGGAACAAAGTTTAAGCAGGTTTATAAAGATAACGGAAAGACCTGTTCAAATATGATACGCTTTATCAAGCTTAAGCCTATCTATTATCTTTAAAACATTACACTTAGCCTACGCTAAAAGTTTATATTGAAAAAATAAAAAAAGTGATGCCCTGTAACTTGTATTTCCGAAAATGACTATTACCTTTGCAGGACGTTTTGAATAAGGGCAGATTTTTAGCCTTTACAAAGCAAATAAATTGGGTTCTTAGCTCAGTTGGTTCAGAGCACCTGCCTTACAAGCAGGGGGTCGTAGGTTCGAATCCTACAGGACCCACTTGATTTTCAGCCACTTACAAACATACCTGTGAGTGGCTTTTTTTATTTGCAAGCATTTTATAATTTAGAAATTGAGGTACCTATTTCTGAAAGAAAAGGTAAAACCATATGATACGGGAAGAAAAGCCCAGCAAACCTTGTCCCATTAAGGGATTGACCTGGAATGATAAAGTGTCTCCATTGAGGAGGCGATGATTCATCTATTGCTGGCTCTCCGCGATAATTGCGAATATCAAAATCGTTAGCATGAAAGCTTGCGTTTCTAGCATGCCTGAAGAACTGTAAATCAATTGGCCATTTAAGTGGGGCATTACCTAATTTTTCCACTAAGTATGGTTTTATGTTTTCGTAAGCCATTCCGATTGCATGACAGGTTGTTTGGTTTGGAATAAATGAAGCATCATTGATCATAAAGTTATGAGGTGAATTTATGGTTTTTTCAGCTTCGTTAGCTTCAAAATCCGTTTCAAATGTTATTTGATCAGGCCTTTCAGACTTATGACCACTAATATATTGTATCCAGTACCCTAGGTCTAAAATAGTAGTCTTTCCTTTATGCCCCACTGCCTTTAAAGTCATACTGCCTGTACTTAAGCTCTTTAGGCTAGAAATTTCATCAGATATACCTTTTTGAAATGCTCCAATTTTTTTAACTACATCTATTAGATTTACAGCACTACTTTGTCCTGCTTGGTTTATTACAAACATTGAGATCTGATCAAAGAAAATATGGTCTGATTCTGCTATATATTTTTCCATAGCCTATTTAATTTTTTAGTCTCTACAATTCTTATCATAAAATAAACATAGTGGAATTATTATTAATTCAAGAGGTCTTTTTTTAAAGTATTTTAAAATGATATAAGCCTCCTTATAGGAGGTCTTCATCAGCAAAACTATAATAAATCTCTTGGTTCAAGATGAGATGATCTGAAAGCGGTAAGTCCATAAACTGCCCGACTTCTTTAATTTTACGTGAACTAACAAGCATTGTAGAAAGCCATCACTAGACCGCCCTTTGCATCTTTGAATCAAACCTAGGAGCTTTTATCCTCCGATCCACTTTCCCATGAGTTTGCGCACCGGGATCAACACGAGTACCCAGACAATCTCGCTGACGACAAAAAAGCCCCCTATCTGCGTAGGAAAATACAAAAAGCTAACTACTACCCCTAAGGCTACATTATTGGCCCCTGAGCTGAACAACAAAGCGATCTTATCCGATTTATGTGCTTTGAACCATATGCTGTAGCCAAAGAAATACAGGAATAGAAAAACTGATAAGTTAACCAGAAAAAAAGGAAAAACCTGTGTCGTATCAGTAAGTAATATAGGGCGGTATTCAGCGATAGCCAGCGCGAAAATGGCAGCGATACCAAAAATAGAAATAAAAGAATCATGGCTTTGCATCCATCGGCTGATATTCTGGCGTTTTCTCAGGGGCAAATGTGCCAGATAAGGAAAAATGACCGTGATAAAAAGGGTGATAAAGAGCCTGAATTGATCAACTTTTAATTCCTCTGCCATCAGCACGCCCCCCAAAAAGGGAAGCACAAGCGGAGTAAGTGAGCTACTCAGGATCAGCAACGCAAGTGCCAGGCTTACATTCCCGTTAAACACATTGCTGAAAGCAGGGGATGTAACACCACACGGTAATACTGCCAGCAAAAATAAAGCTGTCGCATAAAAAGGGGAAAAAGGCTGGATGACCAAAAAGATAAGTACAGGCAAGAGAAGAAACCTCAGTACATAAAACCCCACGATAGTCCGGGTCTGCGAACGGAAAAAAGCGGGTGAGAAATCTACTTTGAACGATGAAGCAAAAATAATAAAGCACAACACTGCGAGTATCAAGGGGCCAGAAAACCCACCGGGCTGAGGTAAAATAAACCCAAGTACAGTAGACAGAAAAAGGATGAGGTTAAAATACTTCTTGGCAAATTCATTCATCCTGCGAAAATAGCGCTAAATGTATATAACGCCAGTGCAACTTAAGATAAGCACCATACTTTTTAAAAATACCTAGCGATGCTGTTACTTAGATTGTCTTATTGTTTGATATCATCAACTTTTATCCCTTCTTTATTCGTTTCCCTAGTAGAAAAATACCTCTACATCAGAAACGGGTAAGAAGGGCAAAATTATTGTAATTTGATTGGGTATGAAGAAGATTTTGATTTTAGGAGCGGGTCGCTCGGCAGCTGCGCTGATAGCGTATCTTAATGAAAAAGGAAAACAGCATGACTGGCAAATCAGGGTGGTAGATGCTTCTCCCAATATCACGAAGCAGTATGCAATGAAATACGGGCAGGTACAGGCTTCACAACTGGATGTCCTGGACACTCAGGCGCGGGAGACACTGATACAGTCCTCTGATCTGGTCATTTCTATGCTGCCTGCGAGCTTTCACATTCATGTGGCAAAATCATGTATCAAGCTTAAGAAGCACTTACTCACCGCTTCTTATGTGGATGATGAGGTACAACAACTAGAAGATGACATCAAACAACAAGGGTTGATCTTCCTGTATGAATGTGGGTTAGATCCTGGGATTGACCATATGTCGGCCATGCAGATGATAGATCGTATCCGCCATCAAGGGGGGCACGTGACTTCTTTTCAATCATTCTGCGGTGGTCTGATGGCACCCGGTTCGGATGATAATCCCTGGAAGTACAAGTTTACCTGGAACCCCCGCAATGTAGTGCTTGCCGGAAAAGGGGGCACTGCGCAATACATCTACCAAGGAATTTACAAAAACATCCCACATCATCAGTTGTTCAAAAGATTAACCATGATAGAAATTCCTGGATACGGAGATTTTGAGTCTTATCCCAACCGGGATTCGTTGAAATATAAGGCGCTTTATGGCTTACATAGGGCAGACACCATTTTGCGCGGTACGCTTCGTCGTCCGGGTTTTTGTGCTGCCTGGCATGCGTTTGTGCTATTGGGCCTTACCGATGATAGTTATCAGGTGCGCAATGTGGAGCATATGACCTATGCTGAATTTACCCGTTCTTATCTGCCTTACAGTAAAGATGACCTCATCACCAACTTTAGCCGTTATATAGGGGTAGACATCAGTTCTGAAGTGATGCAACGCATCCGATGGTTAGGCATTCTGGATGAAAAACTTATTGGTCTCAAAAATGCCACGCCTGCCCAGGTGATGCAGCAATTGCTGGAAAGTAAGTGGAAAGTGGGGCAAGAGGATCAAGATATGATTGTGATGCAGCATCAACTTGAATACCAACTGGAAGGAGAGCTCAAAAAAATAACATCTTCGCTGGTCACGATAGGAGAAATGTCTGACTTATCGGGAATGGCTAAAACGGTGGGCTATCCTTTGGGCATCGTGGCTAAACTTATTTTGCAGGATAAAATAAACCAACGTGGACTGATGATCCCGGTACACCCAGAAATTTATGCGCCAGTTTTGGAAGAACTAAGCGAAAAAGGAATAAAATTTATTGAAGAAGAAGACGCTGTAACAGCGTAAAGAGATTTAACTTGTAATGATTTTTTCACCATAATATCACTCGTATGAGCATCACAACATTACCTGATTTGCTGGACAAAATGTGGAAAGACTACACCAGGATGAACCCTCAGGTACCCAAGATTTATAAGCTCTTTTTAGAAAGAGGCGACCGGGTATTCAATGACCATATTGCCTTGCGCACTTTCAACCACCCAAAAGTTGGGATTGATGCCTTAGCACAACCTTTCCTTAAGGGAGGTTATGAGTATCAGCAGGATTATCACTTTAAGGAAAAAAAGCTTTACGCTAAGCATTTTCAGCATCCTGACGAGCAGTTGCCCAAAATATTTATCAGCGAACTCAAACTGGAAGAATTTGACCAAGAATTACAAACCCTGGTAGCCGAGCTGATTGGGCAGATTGCGGAGAACGCACCCCGACAATATGATTTTTGCTCTAAAGGCCGTCCCTGGGAAGTAAGCTTTGAAACTTATGAGAAGCTTAGGGCCAAGAGCGAGTACGCTGCCTGGATGGCCGCGCATGGCTATCGCCCCAATCATTTTACCGTTTTTGTCAATGCGCTCACAAGTTTTAGTGATATTCGCGAAGTAAATAATTTTATCAAACAAAATGGTTTTAAGCTCAATGACAGCGGTGGGGAAGTGAAAGGCTCCCGCGACCAGGATTATCTTGAGCAGTCCTCTACCCTGGCGGATAATATAGAGGTAGATTTCTCGGATGGAAAACACGATGTCCCTTCCTGTTATTATGAATTTGCCCAGCGCTATGCTACGCCTGAAGGCAAATTATACCCGGGCTTCGTTGCCAAATCTGCCGATAAGATTTTTGAAAGTACAGACAAAGGAAAGCGTTAAGAGAATTTCAAATTGAAAGATAGAAAATTACAGATTGAGGCCGGTCACACAACTGATCGGCTTTTTCTTACCCTTTTTTAAACAGAAAATATTGTGTGCTTCATTTCGGCACTTTCTGCGAGTACTTTTCAGTTTGTATGAAATAGACTTATATCAAATCCCCAAAAACACTTTGCTTCACCTCCGGCCACTCGTGGTCCAGGATGCTGTAGTACACCGTATCGCGTACCCTGCCGCCGGGCATGATCTGGTGGCTGCGTAAGATACCGTCTTCTTTGGCTCCCATCTTCATAATAGCTTTGCGGGAGCGCATGTTCAGCACATCAGTTTTTAGTTCTAGCCGTCGCACGCCCAGCGATTCAAAAGCGTAGCGGAAGAGCAGAAACTTGCAGTGCTTATTCAGACCTGTACCATGAAATTCCTTGCCTAACCAGGTAGAACCAATTTCCAGCCGGTTATTCTCCGGGGAGATAGACATATAAGTGGAGCAACCGGCTACTTTACCACTTTTGTTTTCAATAATGGTGAAGGTGTATTTGCTTTTTTCGTC
>JBBSOG010000142.1:0-12537 GCA_038259985.1 Cytophagales bacterium | reverse complement strand
CTGCCTGGCAAACCTCCAGGTTATCCAACATGCTAGTAATACTGACGAAAGTAGATTCGTCTAGCTTTTTGATATTAGCTTTGGGCCACAACTTCAGAAAAGCGGTTTCTTTTTGCTCTTTCGGTAATGCCTGGATAGCCCACAGTAAGTTTTCCACCGGTGCTTTACTCGCCAGGGGAGAATTAATATAGGCTTGTAATTCTCCAGGATATTGTTCCAACGCCATGCGAGCCAGAAATCGTTCATGTTTTCTTTCGTAAGATCCTCCCATAGCGTTACCCGGCAGCTCAGGTTTACACGCTCTAACAAGTATATCAATAGTAGACTGGTCGGCCGCTCCGATGTCGGTGAGGGTACGAATTACCTGAGAACGAACTGTCGGGTTTTTATCTTCAATCAAACCTTCCACTTCACTGGCTATTTGCGCCGGACCGATCGAAAAGCTGGTTAAGGAACGAACCGCTTCCCGGCGAAGATGATGCAAGGGAGACTGCAATAACGAGGTCATGAGTTTAGCGTCGTAATGGTTGATACCTTCTAATGACCAGAGTGCATGGATACGAGTAACTTCATCCTGAGATTGATTACTCGCTAAGGTTACCAGCGCCGGAGCCAGCTTCTTCGTCTCTGATGGGGGACGATCAGAAATCTGATGCCAGGCCGCTCGCTTTTCCCAGAGGGAGGGTGACGAAAGATAGCTTACCAGTTCTTCCGTCTTGATGTTGTAGAAATTGGGAATAGCCCTTTCTTTCTGGCTTATGTGTCGAATCCGCCAGATACGCCCGTGGGATTTATCCCGGTTCGGGTCAGTAGTAGGAACTTCATTGTGAGAGACTATTTTATTATACCAATCCGCGATATAGAGACTTCCATCAGGACCAAACTCCATGTTGACCGGACGAAACCAGTCATCTTTGGAGGTTAAAAAATCCGGTAAATGACTGGCCGTAACGCTACCATCCGGGTTCCTTACCATCTTCACGGCGTTGATCGTACTGGTGATGGGATTCGCCAGTAACGCTACGTCCTTCCATTCGTCAGGAAAAGACCCGGAAGCATCGTCGGCAAATGCCAGACCGGAAATCCCGGTGCCTCCTACCCGAAACTCATGTAGTTTGGGCATCCAGGGTTGGTAGGAACGTAAACGATCTCCACCAATCCCGGGAAATCCAACCCCTGGCTCTAAGTTTACAACCGACCAACTCAAATCATTGGCTTCGCTGGCATACCACTGCCCATTGTGGCGGAGTTGAAAACCCCAGATGTTATTGAGGCCGGAACTCACTAATTCTATCTTTTTTGCATCCAATGAAAAGCGAGCGATCTTACTGTAATTGATTTTCACCTTAGCGTCGCTGTGTAAGGAAGAAACCTCTCCTTTGTTCAAACCACCGTGACTGAGATGAATCCAGCCGCCTGGTGCTCTCACCAAAGTGTGTGACATGGTGTGAGAATCCGTGAAGCCAAAACCAGTGAACATAGGATTTCGCTGATCGGCTTTGCCGTCCTGGTCAGTATCATCAAGGAAAAAAAGTTCTGATCCCTGGGCTACGTAGGCCCCGCCCTTGTAAGGAAATATGCTCTGCGGAATGGTGAGACCATCCGCCCAAACCGTGGTTTTCACGGGTCCTTTGCCATACAGATCAGAAAGTATCAGGATCTTGTCAGTACCTTTGGTCTTTCCCTGGTAAAGGTCGAGAACGCGCTTAAAGTTGGGATGATTCTTCTGGGCTTCCTGATCATTCATCAGATTCAGTAAATCATTCCATTGAATATCGGCTATCGGGTCCAATGGGTACATCACAGCGGTCTGGGTCCAGAGTCTACCTTGATCATCGAAGGTGAGATCAATGGGGTTCACGATTCCATCTCTTTCACTGGCGACCAGTTCGATGACAAAACCTTCGGGCACGGTAAATCCGGCCAGTTCCTGTTCGGGAGTATTGATTTTATCCCGAGTAGAGAGCGATTGGGCCAGTAGTGCTGATGGAAAGGATAAGCTCGTTACAAGTAAAAGAATAATGAACTTCATAGGATATTGAATATAAGTGCAAAAAAGTATAATAATAGTATAGGAACGGGCGGCTAAGAGATTAGCTAGACAGCATGCCGCTCTGTAGATCACTTCAGTTCAGTGATGGTAAGGTCCCGGAACTCAACCTTGGCTGCACCTCCACTGTGCACCTGAACGGATATTACTCCCTTGGCCGGTATACTGGCATCTTCTTCTATATAATCACAGGTTTTGACACCATTGATGTAAAGCTCATGATGGTTGCCTTTGGCTCGAATGATGTAACTATTCCAGCCATCTTCCCTCAGTAGATATTTAAGCGTATTGAGATCACCACCACAAAGTTTTTCCCGGCGGTGCTCATCATAAATATCTCCCCAGTAACCGTTACCAATATCAGCCTGATAACCGACCATTAGCCCATTCTGTACCAGCGAGCGATACTGAATACCACTATTGATCATTCCTGTTTTAGGATCTCCCGATAAACGAAACAGGCATCGGAACTCAAAATCTCCGTATTCATTTTCGGTGTACAGATACGTGTTCTCCGGTATTTTAGCAATTTTATCACCCCCTGTAATCACACTGTCTTTTACAGACCAGTATTTCTGGTTAGCCGGATTTACAGTTTTCCATCCCTTAAGGGTTTTGCCGTCAAAAATAGCAGTGCTTTCGACCGTGCCCTGACCAAATACATTACCTATGGTAATCATCAGGGATAATACAATCAATACCATACTTAGAACGGCTTTCGTTATCTTCTTCAACTGAAAATTAAAACTCCAATTTTCTCTCATAATTCTGGTGTATTTAGTTGTGTCATAATTAGTTTAGTAGGTTTTGTAATAAGCCACCAGCAGCTGATAAGTATTTGCTGCAAAAACACGAGGTTTTATTGGCTAGCAGGATTAGGCATTCAAATACATAATTCATGTTCCTTCAGAACAAGATTGTATTTTTAATGAAAGCGCATGAGTTTGGTCAAACGATTAACCACATTCCAGGGTATTCCCTTCGCGGACAGTAATCATTTGACCAAAACTCTGTACATACAAACTGACAACTAAAATCAATAATAATATTGCTAATACTACTGATTTGGTTTTTCAATTTGCTGAAGCTCATATCATAATCTAAATTTTAATTGTATCCAACATTTTGTATGTATACGCCTTCACTTAAATCAATTTGAGCTTGAGGTATTGGTAAATACTCATGTTTTCCTTCGGTAAACTCTGCCTCTTTTAAATGCACTCGATATTCCCTTTCTTTGTCGAAATAATTGTTAAGCACTTCGGCAGCAATACCCCAGCGAACCAAATCATAAAAACGTTCACCTTCGGTGGCTAACTCGAGCCTGCGTTCCCACATTAATGCCTGGAGGGCAAAATCCTGCGTCCAGTCACAGTTGACACCTGGTTCATACTCCCGTATATAATAGTTCGAAAATGTTTTTCCATCCGGATAAGACAATTGGCTTATGCTATTCTGAGCCCGACTTCTGATCTGATTAATTATTGGAAGGGCCTCTCCTATACGATTTAGTTGAATTAGGGCCTCTGCTTTCCATAATAAAACCTCGTCAAATCTTATAATATCTTTATTTTTCGAGTCAGTATCATACGCATAGCCCTTAGCCACTGTTTTGCTGGGACTATCCGGGTGTTGAACAGATCGCATTGGCGAAAATGGCCCGTACGTATCTGGATCCCTTACCCAATTTACTGAGTAAACAAATTCAGTATCATATTTGAAAGGATGTCCGGGAATTCCTACCGTGTGATCTAGCCGGGGATCTACCGTATTACTAAAAAAATCTTCCGGGTTAATCATTGGCACCTCATTAAATGTATCAAACATGGGAAGACCTGTTTCGGGATCTGTTTTGAAAGCATTAACCATGTTTTGACTTGGTTGATGAAAGCTGCAGCACCCATAACGAGGGGAAGTATTATAGTTCAAGGCTTCTTCCATATTAATATTACCCATGGGGGTGCCATCATCAATGGAATACTGAACAGAAAATATGGATTCCATTCCGTTATCATAATCCCAAATGAAGTTTTTACTGATGTCATCAAACAAAGCAGCATTTCCCTGATTAATGACCTCGTCGGTTAAAGTAACAACATCTAAAAGATATTCCGCATTAATATTTGTTAATTGATGTTGACCGTTTTGCTCATAAGCCTGATAAAGCCGGGCTTTTGCCAGGTAAGCTTTTGCAGCATAATTATTAGCCCTCCCAATTTGGGCTTGGGTTGCCGGTAAATTATCCGTAGCATATTGAAATTCATCAGCAATTCTTGCCCACAGCTCCTGATCAGTGTATTCCTGATTAGATACCTTTTTTATATCTTCCTCGGTCATCTCTTCATCTATAAAGGGGATATATTTGAATAATACTTTTAAGCTAAAGTAATAATGAGCTCTTAGAAAACGCATTTCAGCCATACGGATTGTTTTGGCAGGAAATTCTTCCTCTGATAATTTTTTCAAGCTTCTTAGTGCGACATTGGTTCTTTGGATGCAACTATAAAGATCAACCCACATTTTATCAGGTCCCGCCCATCCGCCCTCCTGGGGGGTAGCATACTTAAATCCTTCAAAAAGGTTCCATTGGCCTTGATCGTTGGTTCCTCCTCCTCCTTTATAGGCATCATCGGAACGTACACTTGACCACATCCACTTAGAATTATAAGGGGCCCGCCATTGGCCAGCTGCTAATGTAGCATAAGCGGCATTGCATAGTTTTTCAACCGCATCAGGAGAAGATAGTTGTTCATCGGATAGCACTCCCTGAGGTTTATACTCTAGGAAATCGGCTTGTTCACAAGCTGACATAAGAATACAAATTATATATAATGTGATAATTAATTTATGCTTTTTCATAATAGTTTAATTTGATGACTACTATTAAAATTATAGTGAAATATTCACCCCCAAGGTGAGTTTGAGAGGCCTACCGTAACCATTATTAGGATTTTCAGGATCAGGACCAGTGAATGTTCTACTTTTCACCAATGCAAGATTCTCACCAATAGCAAAGACTCGTAGGCTGTTCAAGAACTTCAGGCTACTCGTGTTAAAATTATAATTCAGTTCTACGTTTCTAACTTTCAAATACGATCCATTTTCAATAAAGTAACTAGAAGATCGATACTCATTATTTTTATTGGATGTAATAAGTGCCGGAATGCTGCTTTCTGAGTTTTGGGGTGTCCAGGCTCCCAATACGCGGGTTCCATAGTTAATTCCGGCTCTCGAGAATATAAAATCAGTATTTTGTTTAGTACTGTTATATACGTTTTTATCCATTTCTCCATTCAGAAAGAAAATCAAAGACCACCTCTTATAATTTAAATTAACATTTAAACCATAGAGAATAGCCGGCAACGTATTACCCTGAAATTTCGGGTCTAAGGCGTTGATTACTCCGTCATTGTTTAAATCAGCATATCTTAGTCTTCCAAGATCTTTACCGACCTGCTCGGCATGTTCATCTACCTCTCCCTGGTCTTGGAAAAGCCCATCGGCTACATAACCAAATAACGCTCGCTGAGAATGACCCAAAATGGTTTGTTCGACATTTCCAGGGTAAGCCCTGACTACATCTTCGGGTAAAAAAGTGATTTCATCCTCAAAATGGCCAATATTGGTAGAAATGACATAATTAAATTCCCCTAAGGATTTCCTGTAACTTAATGAGAACTCCCATCCTTTATTTTCTACGGTAGCTCCATTATACCATTTATATCCACCTTCTCCAATAGCACCAAGATAGGGTGGTTGAATTAAAATATCTTTTGATTTTCTGACGTAATAATCAAATGAACCGGTTAAATCCATACCTAAAAAGCCGAAATCAAGACCAAAGTTGTTCTCAGAAGTAGTCTCCCATTTTAATAAAGGATTCCCAGATTTTAACCGCCGAAACCCGGAAGGTAAGTTACCACTGTCATTTCCATTGATATCATAGGATGTACTATTGTCCCAATCCCAAGTGTAGTCCATACCATAACGAGCCTCATAAAGGGCTAAAGCAGCATCATTACCAATCTCCTGGTTACCAACAATTCCAAACCCATATCTGGGTTTAAGAAAATCGATAAACTCAAAATTATCTTTTATAAAACTCTCTTGATCCATTCTCCAACCTGCTGAAAGAGATGGGAATGTGCCAAATCTATTCTCTACTCCGAAACGGGAAGATCCATCGTATCGCAAAGTTGCAGCGAGAAGATATTTGTCTGCATAATTATAATTTATCTTCCCGAAAAATGATAATAGCTGATAACCGGTTTCTGTTCCTGATACGGTTTGGGTACCCACTGCGGCATTCATTTCATAGTAATCCCGTTCGTCTGAAGCAAAATCATCTGCAAATGTATTGAGCCAATCATCTGTATTCTTATAGAGTTCGGTTCCTACCAGAAAATTAACGGAGTGTTTGTTAAGCGCAATATTGTAGTTTAGTGTATTACTTAAACTCCAGTTAAAAGTATTGTTTTTGTTTATGGTCAGATTGGCCACCTCACGGTGCAAAAAGCCAGATTCAAATGGTCTTTGTATATCAGTTAGTGTAGCATTAAGGTATTCGATTCCAAGGGTAGTTCTCAATTGGAGATTTTTCGTAAAATCTACTGCCACATAACCACTTCCTAATATACTTTTCGTTTTTGTATTGTCCCATGAATTAATATGTGAATCCATTACCGGTTGAAGCCAGTCTTCAAATCCTGCGCCCCAGGGGCCACCCCAACCTCCATCTTCGGTATAAACTGGGATAATGGGCTGTATTGTTAGTGCACCACCCCTAACATGGTCTGGATATCTGGTTGATGTGGTTACTACCAGATTTTCACCTATTTCTATGACATCATTCAAAAATCTATAATGTGAATTAAGGTTAAGGTTTAATCTATTAAATTTATCATTAATGAAAACCCCCTTATTCATATAGTGAGTAATCGCTAATCTTGATCCCCCAGATTGGCCACCCGTTGATAATGTGAGTTCATTACTTAAAATTAAACCAGGCTGTGTAACTTCATCCCACCAATCAGTATCCGTACTTTTTATTCCTAATTCCTCACTAATCCATTCTTTTGGTATCACCTTATTTAAAACAGGATTTCCACTATTATCATAGTTCCAATCATAATCGTAGAGTGGATGGTCATTGGGATCATTCTCCTCATTAATAAAAGCCTGCCACATTGCCCTGCCACGTTGCTCGGTATTAAGCACCGGAGTGATACTTTGGTATTTCTGAGTAGTCACCCGGGAATCAAACGTGATTCTATTTCCTTTTCCCTTTTTCGTTTCAATGATAATAACACCATTGGATGCTCGTGAGCCGTATATAGAAGACGCCGCAGCATCTTTTAATATCTGAATATTTTCAATATTACTGGCATCTATGTTATTAATGCCGGTTTTAGTAGGCAAACCGTCTATAATATAGAGCGGAGAATTGTCCCCTAGGGTGCTTAGCCCCCTGATTACAATTCCTACATCAGCACCTGGTGCCCCTGAAGTCGTGACATATGCACCGGGAACCTGGCCCTGAAGTGCTTCTAATGGATTATTGGCAGAGCTTCTAAGTAATGTTTCAGTATCAACAATATCGATAGCTCCTGTCAGATCACTTTTTCTTTGCGTTCCATACCCCACAACTACTATTTCTTCCAAGCTCTGCACATCCTCTGCCAAAGCCACATCAATCACTGATCTTCCATTTACCGGAACCTCCTGTATTGTAAAACCAATGGATGAATAAACTAATATATCATTTTCATCAGGCACATTGAGGTTATATTTGCCTTCCACATCTGTTACGGTTCCGGTACTACTGCCTTTTATCAGCACATTCACCCCGGGTAAGCCTATTCCATCCGCCTGAGAAGTTACAGTGCCGGATACACTGATGGCAGTACCAATAATGATAGCAGGTGAATCTTTCTTTTCTTCAGCGCGTTTTTTTACACTTATATTATTGTTAATTTGTTGGAAAATCAGCATTGATGACAAGGAGATATCTTTAAGCACATCGGCTACGGTAGCTTTCCCGGCAACTTTGCTATACCGGTCCTTTAGAAAGGCATCTTCTTTATCAAAAGTAAAGACAAAATCTGTTTTAGATTCAACATCAATGAATACATCCGCCAGAGAAGCATTTTCATAGGCTGCTTCAATGACCACCTCATATACACTTTTTGCTTTCTGCACTTCAGTGGGATGACTACCAGTCTCATGCGCCAGGCATAAACAAACCAATAGAAGCTGGCCTAAAACACCGGTACATGAATAACCTGCCACCTTAATGAGTAGTATGTAAGCTTTTCTTTTCATAACTTTGTTGTTGTAGATTGGACGTAGTTTATCTGCATTCCTATACTCCATCAGGTCGACAACTTGACTATTATATAGGATCTAAATGTTTGGCCGAAGGTAAATGCCTTTATCTTCGGCTTTTTTTATTTGTCATTTCATTTAGTCCATATAATTTTATTTAAAAGGTTATCTGTACGTTTTTATCTTCCAGTTTAAATTTGATGTCCTTATTAAAGCAAATGTCCCGAAGTACATGTCTGAGGTCTTCATGTTGGTACCGGGCCCGGATGTGCCAGTCAGCAGGTGGCGTGCCTTTCACCGTCACTTTCACACCATACCATTTTTCAATGCTACTACGAAAACAGGCAAAGTCTACACCATCAAAGAAAAGTATCCCCTCTTTCCAGCCAAAAACACTTTCATAATTGAATGGCCCCCTGTCAAAATCTGAATTGTCTTTATAAACAACTAGCTCTTCACCAGGGGACAAAATAGCAGTTTGAAAGCGGACTGGGAGACCGGGCACTGCTGCCCACTGGCCAACATTTTGCACCTGCACCTTTCCTTCCAGCAAAGCAATTTTTATATCATTTTCAGGATACGCATGGATATTAAAAGCAGTACCCAGTGCCAGTGTTTTAGTACCGGCGGCTTCTACAATAAAAGGCTTCTGCTGGTCTTTGGCCACCTTAAAAAAGGCTTCACCTTTAAGTTGCACCATTCTCAGCGTACCGGTAAATTTCTCTGGATAAACCAGGCTACTTTCCGCGTTCAGCCATACCTGGGTGCCATCCGGCAGCATATGGATTGATCTTTGTCCAGCACGATTTTCTCTTTCAACCAATGCCGCCGTATCAGGTAACAAACCATTACCTTCTTTGTTTAAATAAGTAAACAGCCATGCCCCCAGAAGGAAAATGAGAAAAGTAGCGGCGAGTTTACTCCAATAACAGACATCCACTGTCCGTTGCACTGGCACTTTTATTCTGTGCTGGTGACCTATTCCGTATTTCCATATCTGGTCCCTTACCCTATCCATGCCAGTATGATAATTCCCTTGGGAAGACATAGACCACACTTTCTTTAGATGTCCAAACACTTCCTGGTTGGCCTTTGAAGCATGTAACCATTCCTCCAATTCCTTCCTTTCGCTTTCTGAAGCACGGTGGCTTAAGTACAAACTAATCAGGCGGTCTATGTCAGGAAAACGATAGTTCATGAATTATGCTTTATATTTCTATAACTCACAAGAGATGAAAAACCCGTAATGGGAAAATAAATAAATTTATTTTTAACAATTCAAATAGAAAATCAACGTATTTATTGACATTTATTCAATATCGGGGGCGTGAATATTTGCAGGCCGGAAAACTGACATTTGGTTTTTATAACAAATCACCGAGTTGTTTCACATTATAAAGCAGGAAAGGAGCAAGGGTGCCAGGGCCCTCACCAGTTTCAGCGCTGTATTTTTTATTTCCTTTTGATCCAGGTATTGCTCAACAGTCTGCCGTAGGGCTTTAACTGCAAGTTTTAAATGCACTTCCACAGTACGTTCAGATATCTCCATTAAATCTGATACCTGACGGTAGCTGAAGCCCTCTTCCCTGATGAGTTGAAAAACCATTTTACGTTTGGGGGGGAAATTTTCTATGGACTCATGGACCAGGGCATGAAACTCATGCCCCACCAACAGTTCATGTGGATCAGGGGATAAAGCAGGCATATGCTTAAAATCCTGATAAGCCTGAGCATAATTGCTCACCCTTTCTTGTTTTTTAATGGAGGAAAGTGCTTTGTTTTTTACAGAAGCGTAAAGATAGGCTTCAAAGTGCGCTAGAATAAAAACCTGCTTACGATGGATGAGCATATTGGTAAGCACATCAGAAACTATATCTTCTGCCTGTTGCACAGAGCATGCAAAGATGCAGGCAAACTGAATAAGCTTAGGGTAATAATGTTTAAAAAAAGTATCAAAAGCTTTTTTGTCTCCCGCAGCAATTTGATTGAATAGTAGGTGGTTGTCTTTTATAGTATTCATCTTAGTGTCCCATAGATAAGCATTAGATGAGTGGTTGTTTTAAATTATACAACTTTTTTGGTTTATTACCAAAAATTTGGTTAATGGCTCCTAAAAAGAGAAATTATTTCCCTTTTTAATTACGGAATATCAAGAACTTTTCTCAACAATAAAAGGCTTTTGTGTTCATGGTCGTTGCCTTCATTTATTAGAGGACATAAACATGTAAAGCTTGTTTGCTGTGATACTCGGGGCAAAGGAGTTCGAGGATATTGATTATTATGGTCGTCAGAGAGAAGGGTTTGTGAGAAGTTTCCTACAACTTCCCAACGTAAGCATTTACATATCACAATAGATAGGGTTTTTCGTCATATTGATACAGCTTCGTTATCGCAAGCCCTTCAACGTTGGTCATCAGAATTATTGGATTTCGTATCTGGTTATCAGATCAACATAGATTGAAAAGTTTTAAAATGGAAGGCTGAAGCAGGGAAGAAAACCATTGGGCACTGCCTGGAGAATGCATGGGTTTCAAGCCAAGGTTTGAGGTTAGGCCAAATAAAGGTGGACGAAATAAGCAATGAGGCCGAGCGCATTACCGTGCTGAAAGCTTGTCTAAAGCTGGTATCCCATCGCTCAGTAGCTCTAACGGCTGACCGTGAATTAATCGGTACTACATGGGTCAAGTTCCTCTTTTCCAGTCAGGTAGAGTTCTACATTCGTTCGCGAAGCCACACGCTAGTAAAAAAATATGGTCAGATCCGTAATGCGGATGACTGGTTGGGCCAGCGTAAAAGCTGTCTGCTAGATGGGGTGAAGATCTTTGACCACTGGCCGCCGCCGCGGGGATTAGCGGCTTCAATACATTCGGCTCACCATGTTTCACAACAATTGCAAAGATATGAAATGGCGCGGCCACCGTCTATATGGTTTATTGGGATAGATATTTCCAAACTTACCCTAGATATTGCTGTCTGTCATCAGGATCAGCCTGACAAGTTCGCTCACCAGCAATTTGCTAACAATACATCAGGCTTCAACCAAATACTTGGTTGGCTAAAAAAACAAAAAGTAGAGATCAATAGGGGATTCGTCCGTATGGAGCATACGGGGCACTACTACGGGCAACCCAGAGCACTGCATGAATAAACAGACGATTGTCAGATGCTGTGCCCGTTAGTAGGGATCTTCTGCCATTGGTCTTCTCGTAATTCGTATTTTCGCATATCCTTTTATAACTAAATACGAAACTTTATACTCAAATGTCAACACGGCCTAGACAACATAGAAAGCTAGTGGGGCATGTTAATTAATGGATAAAAATATAAAATGTAATTAGTAGAAAAGGATTGTTTTTAATATTATGTTCTTCATCAGCTTTTCATACTCAGCTACACAGCCTATGAGGTATCATTCAATGAGTCCATCTAATAAAGAATCTTCAGTTACAGATGAGGATTTGTGGGAAGAATTTAGGCAAGGAGACAGAGTTGCTTACAAGAAGCTTTATAGCAAATATTTAAATGATTTATATAACTATGGGTATAAGATTGTTCCTAATCAAGCTGTAGTAACTGATCAGATTCAGGACCTTTTTATTGATCTGTGGAAGTATAAAGACAGTTTATCCCAGGTAAAAAACATTAAACACTACTTATTTCGCTCGTTAAGAAATAGGATTATCAAGGAACTGAGTCAGAAGAGATGTATAAGCCTTGATATAAAAAATGAATATATTAATACCCTGATGGTTCTGCCACTAGAGAACAAAATAATTGAGAGCCAAACCCAGTCAGAAACTGAAAAAAAGTTAAAAAAGGCTTTCATGACTTTATCTAAACGCCAGAGCGAAGTAATCAACCTGTTGTTTTATGAGAATTTTTCTTACGAAGAAGTGGCAGATATCATGAGCATTAAATTACGCTCTGTCTATACCCTGGCCTGGAAATCTCTCTCTGTACTTCGGAAAGAGTTAAGCTGCCTGATTGTTGCTTTTCTTGGAAACCTTTTAATGAGGTAGTCCTGCCTACGATCCATCCAGAGTAGTCGACTCACAATTCATTCTCATAAAATATTCTTTCTTGGTCAGGTAAATACAGCCTTACAAGCTCTTTTAGGGATGAAGAAAAAAAGACGAAAAATTTTTAAGAAATAATGGATAACT
>JBBSOG010000141.1:0-12619 GCA_038259985.1 Cytophagales bacterium | reverse complement strand
GTAGAAACTGGCAGGCGGGTAGCTATAGATTCGGCTTCCAGGGACAAGAGAAAAACGAGGAGATAGAAACTATTCACTTCAAGTACAGAGAACATGATCCTAAGATTGGTAGGTTCTGGTCGGTGGATCCTCTTGCTTCAGATTATCCTTGGAATTCCCCTTATGCTTTTGCTGAAAACAGACTAGTAGATGGAAAGGAATTAGAGGGTAAAGAATGGGAATCTACTGGCAAGATATTTAATCTTAAGAACAATAAGTTTGAAATCAATTATACTATAACTATAGAAGTTGTGAATGAATCAGAAATAGTAAAGGGTCAACAGCTAAATTCCGCATTATCTCAAATAGAGGGTCTATCTGAAAATATTATTTTGGGTGGTAAGGGTACATATGATGATCCAGAGATTACAACAAACATTGTTTTTACAAATAAGTCGGATGCGCAATTCAAGTTAAGAATTATTGACGCAAATGGGGCCGAAGCGAATGGGCGGGTAGATAAGATTGGTGATACTCAATCTAATACAGTCCATTTAGCAATTACAAGGAATCAAAGAATTAGAGATATTCTTGAAACATCTAGAACTTTTTCACACGAACTTCTGCATACTGGTGGTCTATATCATATTTTCTCATCAAAAAATAAACTAAATAGTGTTAAGCAATTAGGTCCTATCTATGGAGATGAGAAATATAATTTAATGAATTCAGCTGGTAATCCAATACCATCACAAAGAAGTAATTCTGGGATGGATATTACAACAGAACAATTTACAGAAGTTGAAAGTCAAGTATTAGAAGATAAAAGTAAGCCATGATTATATTCATTATAATAGCTTTGAGTATAGTGTCTTGTACTAGACATAACGACAACAGCCATCAAATGAAATCAAATGAGATACATGAAAATGAAAAAATAGTAAGAGTATTTGAAGAAGATAACAATCCTACTTTAAATATAATCTTCATGACTGAATTTCGCGACACTCTTACTCTTTATCTTAATGATTCTTTAGTTACAAAGGACTTTTTTGTTACTAATGAATCTATAGGAGCATCCTCTAAGATTATAACAATAGATTATTTAAAACCAGATAATAATGTGTTAAAAATTATTCCTTCTAAAGATAGAAGTAGTTTCCAGTTAGAATTTAAGCCAAATCAACCATTCCTTTATATCTGGAATAACAATGATAGTTGGAGATATGAATTTAGAACGAAACCTATGGAATTAGAATAGATAAGAACTCCGCTCATATTCTTTTCATCACTTGTTTCTGCCTAAAATATGTATATCTATTTTGGTTGTTTTTAAGGCTTATCATTTTAAGCCAATTTATCGCTCAGGGAGTTATTTTGGGCATCTTTGAGCATGAGATCAAGCATATACAAAATCCTGTCTTTGTAGGCAGGATTTACTTTTTGCAGCACCTCCAGGCGATACATCATTTTTTTGTCTTTCACCAAAACGGAAGTGTCACCAACCAGGTAATCCAGGCTTACATCCAGGGCTTCGGCAATCTTTTTGGCAATATCCACCGAAGGGGTACGCTCGTTTCGCTCATAGCGTCCAATAATGGCAGCGGAAGTATTGATCTTCCGGGCTATATCTTCGCGTTTCAAGCTTTTTTCTTCCCTAACGGTTTTGAGTCTGTTACCAAAATCTGTATTCATAAGATGCCATATTTTACCATACTGTAACGGATAAAGCAAAAATATAGCATCATTAAAGCCGCCGGGCAACATGCTAAAACGATTGCTACGCTCAAACCAAGCACTAAAATCAGCCAAGTAAATGTACCGGAGGGAGAAGATGTCAACAGCCTGTTACAATCTCATGAACCGGAAGTACTCATGCACTTATTAGCGGAAAGAGCTTTTCTTTTTTCAACGGAAAAAGAAAAAATCAAGCAGCCTAAAGCTTCGGATGTTTCCTGTGAAAGAAAAAAAGAAGCTGTTCTATCCGAAGCTCCATCGCTCAATACCCGCAACCCTTACAAACTACTCTACCACACGGCAACAGCGCATTACGCCATCTTAGGCGGGGTGAGCAAAGTACTGGATGCCATGAAAGTGACTTTGCTGATTGAAAATCCGGTGACCAAACAAAAGAGCCACAATAAAACCGATCTGTACGAAGACAAGCAACTGGAAAAGCTAGCCAAAGAAGCAGCAGAAAAACTACACCTATCCGAAGAAGCCCTGACCACGGACTTATACAACCTGACTGATTTACTGGACAGTTACCGGGAAAGTCAGTTGCACCAAAGCGAAGAAGAACCCGATAAAGTTATTATTCCACCCCTGACCGCACAGGAGCGCTCAAAACTGGAAGCTTTTTTAAAAGCCCCACAGCTGATCAAGCGGCTTAGCGAACTACTAGGCAAATCCGGTATTGTAGGGGAAGAACAGAACCGTTTGTTTTTACTACTGGTGGCCTTCTCACACAAACTCCCCGGTACGCTGCACGCCCTGATCCAGGGCAGTTCAGGCAGTGGCAAAACGCGCTTACTCAAACAGATTGCTGCCTGTATGCCCCAGGAAAGCACCACCAAACTCACCCGCATCAGCGATAAAGTATTGTACAACTATCCGGAGCATTACTTTGTAAATCGTTTAGTCTGCCTGGAAGACATAGACGGGCTAAGTGAAGAAGCTGAGTTCGCCTTCCGGGAACTGCAAAGCAATGGAGAGTTGAACAGCGCTACCAGCATCAAACTGGAAAACGGGCAGATCACCTCCGGACAAAAAACCGTTAGAGGCCCGATTGCTTCACTTTGCTGCACCACAAGAGGGGAAATCTACGAAGACAACATGAGTCGCTGCTTTTTGATTGCCGTAGATGAGAGCCCCGAGCAGACGCAAAGAGTCATCGGCTATCAGAACCAGAAAGCAGCGGGGCAGATAGATGAAAAAGCTGAACAACAGACCCAGCAGTTTTTACAACAGATGGTCAGATTACTACAACCTTTGCCCGTAGTCAATCCGTACGCTCATCACATTCACCTACCCGCTGAGGCCCATAAAATCAGACGACTCAATGAACTGTTCCAAAGCTTCATCAAGATCATGACGCTGCTGCACCAGTACCAGCGAAAGAAAGACGACAAAAGCAGACTCATCAGCACCCTGGAAGATATAGAACAGGCTACCCGGATCATCTTTGAGAGCATCGTGCTGAAAGTAGATGAGCTGGACGGGAGCTTGCGCCAGTTTTACGAGAAGCTGAAAAGCTATCTCAAGCAGCAGTACAATGGCCAGCACCAAAGTTATGAGTTCACCCGCTTTGAAGTGAGAGCGGCTACCGGAGTAGGTAAAACCCAGCAGCACAGCTATATCAACAAACTGTTAGCACTAGAGTATCTTCAACAATACGGCCATGCCAACAGAGGCTATAAATACAAAATCACCCATTGGGATAATTACCAGGCCCTGAGAGCGAGAATCCAAAACCAGCTACAAGCGCAAATAGACCAACTCAAAGCAGACAAACCCGAACACCAGCCTATAGCTACGACAATTAAAGCTTAGTGTTCGGTACTCAGTGAACACCAGACTGAACACCAGAAAAGAGCAAAAACTCGGATTTTAGCCCATAAAGCCACAAAAGCTATCTGGCGTTCGGTGTTCGCCCCAGGAGGTTCAAGCCCCCTTTCAAAAACCACCCAAAACCCTACTGCTATGACACCAGCTACGACGCAACAAAGGATCATCCAGGACTTTAAAGCCTATCTACAGCAAGTAGGTTACAGCAGAGGCATGGTAGATAACCTGCCCCGTCAGGTAGCTGAGTTCCTCAGCTATCATCCTGTTCAAAGCTTGCCCAGCTTGAAAAAAGAACACATCCAGCAGTTTTACGAGCACTTACAAACCAGGCCCAACCGCCGTAAAGAAGGGACTTTAAGTGAACGCATGATCAGCCACTTTCTCTATGCTCTGCGCCTGTTCTTTGCCTGGTTAGAAGACATCGGCCAGATCAAAGGGAATCCTATCAGTGGTATGAGGTTCAAACGTCCCCAAACGAATACCCGTCAGCCGTTAAGTCCATCAGCTATCCATGAGTTATTCCAAGCCTGCCAGAACTTACAGGAAACAGCTATGCTGCACCTGTTCTATTCCTGTGGCCTGCGCAGAAGTGAAGCGGTAGGCTTGAACAGTCGGGACATCCACTTCAAGCAGCAACTACTCTATGTGCGCCGAGGCAAAGGCGCTAAACGAAGAGTAGTGCCCATGACCGAGAAAGTCAGTCAAACTTTAGAATGCTATTACCTGGAAGAAAGAAGCAACAGTCTCTACGTCCATGAGCCAGCAGCGTTTATGTTGAATCAAAAGGGAAGAAGAATGCAGGGCAATAGCTACAACCGCATGCTTAAAACCATCATCGGTCGTACCCAAGTTAACCTGCAAACCAGTCTGCACCACCTGCGGCACAGCATCGCCACTCACTTACTGCAAGCGGGTGTCTCGGTGCTGCATGTGCGAGACTTTTTAGGCCATCGTCATCTGGAATCCACCAAAGTATATGCCAAAGTACACCCCGAACACATCCGAAAACTATGAAGCAAATTATCACTCTGAAAGACTATCTATCCACACACTATACCGAGCAAACGGCCAAAGCCTACCTGCGGGAGATCCAGGCGTATCAAGCAGCCATGCCGCAAGCAGCAAAAGCCACCTATCAGGACATTACCCGTTATCTGGGAACCCTCAGACAGCGATACCACAATACCAGAACCTTAAACCGCATCCTGGCCAGCATCAAAGCCTACTACAGCTACCTGCACTACATCGGTAGGCGTAATGATCATCCCGCCAAAGCTATCAGGTTACGGGATCAGCCCAGCCGTGACATCCAGCTGCAAGACCTGTTCAGTGAGCAAGAACTGGAACTATTGCTCAACCGCAAAGAGCGCTACACCGCTTTGTACTACCGTAATCAGGTGATGATTGGCTTACTGATCTATCAAGCTTTATTACCCAGAGAACTCGCACAGCTCACCCTCAGCAATATCAATCTAAAAGAAGGCACAGTATACATCCCTGCAAGTCGCAGCACCAACGCCCGAACCCTGAGCTTAAAACCCCAACAAGTCATGCTCCTACATGTATATATTCACGATATCCGGCCCAGACTATTGAAAGGTCAACACACAGCTACCTTACTCATCAGTCACCGGGGCACTTCGGAAAGTGTAGAAAGGCTAGTCAGCTTCTTTAAAAGGGAATATAAAACCATCTTTCCCGGAAGAGTGGTCAACATGAAAACCATCCGTCAGAGCGTCATTACTAACCTGCTGAAGAAAGGCCATGACTTGAGCCAGGTGCAAGCCTTCGCCGGGCACAAGTACCCCAGCACTACCGAACGCTACCAGCAGAGTAGCGTCGAAGCTCTGAAAGACCAGATCAACAAGTACCATCCCTTCCAGTAGACTTACTGTCTCACAAGAAAACTATATGACCAGACCAAAAAATCTATTTACTGACAAAATCGTTATCTTTAGACAAAAATCAATGGTAACAGCAATGGAGACTACTGCCGCAAGAAAATACGCTATCATAGAAAAGGTAATGCATCTCAATGAAGAAGAGCTTGCCGAACTGGAAATGTCTTTGATGAAAATATCTGAGGACCCCATCAGTGTTGAACAGTACAATCGGGAAATAGAAGAGGCAGAAGCTGAGATAGATCGGGGTGAGTCTTACAGCCAGGAAGAAGTAGAAAAGATGGCCAGAAAATGGTAAGTGATCATCCTTTAGAAAACTTGCCTGAACGACCATTGGTAACCTGGAGTAAAAGCGCCTATCGCTCTTTGCAAAAAGCCTATGAACATATCCGGGAGCAATCTCCTGCCAATGCTGAGAAAGTAAAAGAAACCCTGTTGGCCATGACTCGACAGCTGGCTGATCATCCGGAGCGATACCCTTTGGACAAGTTCAAGAAAGATAATCCAGGCAACTACCGGGCCTTTGAAAAGTACTCCTACCGGGTAGCTTATCGCCATACTGCCAAAGAGATCATAATCCTGCGGGTAAGACACGTCAAAAAAGAACCTAAATCTTACTGAGCTACCATAGCTGCTCATCCATTCCTTTCCCAAATATCTTTACTCCCTGAAGACCAAGGACGTATTGCTTCCATAAATCAAGCGATCTATAGAATATATCTTACACAAAGTAAGCTACCATATCCGTCATACAATCTTCATTCGCTCTTCCTTTTTTTTGTCAGCATACTATTTACAAGAAATAGAAAGAGAAATTATGAAAAAAATATCAGTAACCTTAGTTCTAATCATCAGCATCATGCTAGTACTGCTGACAAGTCTTTACATGGTGACCCGTTTAAAGAGTAGGGTTGAGCTTGAAATAAGTATCACCAACTGGGCCAGTATGAAATACAAAAACTATGGCAAAGAAAATCCTTCTTCTTTTTTCACCGGAGAAAGTACACCGGAAGTAACTGAAGAAGAAAAAGTAGTAGATTAGGAGCAGCAATGTTCTTTGAAAACCTTGTCTGGGAGATAGTTTTTTCACCGGAAAAGTGATTCAGTGTAATACCGCTTCGGGTTTAATGGACAAGAGAATGAAATAGATGGTTTTGGAAAAGTTGTAGATTTTGGAGAGAGAATTTATTCTCCAAAACTAGGTAGATTTTTGAGTGCAGACCCACTTATTGTTAAACAAGGGGAATATCCTGAACTATCACCGTATCAATTTGCAAGCCTTACGCCTATACAAGCCATTGACCTTGATGGTTTAGAAGGTTTAATAGTGATTAAGATGGATAAACCTCCTACGAATTTCAATAAAATGTTATTCGCAACAGAACTTCAAAAAAGATTAATCGAAAGCGGAGCTCATAAAAACACTCGTGTCGTATTTGAGAATAGTAAGGACTACAACGACATTGGTTTTTGGAATAGATTCTGGGACTATGAATCAGATCAAAGTGCTTCTATCAATATTAGAGATATAAATATTGTTAGAAATGCTGGACATACTGATGTAGGAGGATATGGTGAGGATGGTCAAATTGTTATTTACAGAGGACTTGCTGGGGTAGGAAATCATAATGCTAAGGATCGGGATTTGCCTACATGGTTGTACGTGAATGTTGCTCTTCATGAAATAGGGCATGCTGTTTATGACTTTTTTGGCAACAAAGAAACAGACACTCAAAACGGCCTTGGACACGACGTAAAAGGCAACTCAAAGGTAGGTACAGATATAATGGATTACGAAGTAGCTTACAAACAGGGTGCAGTCTTTTCAAACGAACAGAAAAAGGCAATTAAAGAAAAGGCAGGGGAGAATGAAAAATAAGATATTCATAATCGTTCTCGCCCTTATATCTATTGGGATTATTCTTTTTCGGACAAGGCCAATTGATTTTGATCAAAAAATTAAATTAGCTGTTCTTGAGCAAATTGAAACAGAGACTCTCTGGAGAGTCTTGATGTACATACCTGAAAGTGTTTCCGAAAGGTTTAGTTTTAAATTGTTTGAGGAAAAGGCAGATACAAAGATATATTGTGTTAATTACTTTTACAAAAGTGTCTTTTATTCTTTCTATTACAGTACAAATGAAAATGGCAATATAAGTAATATTAAAAAGGGACTAGTATCAGCGCCATCAAGTAAGTTTGATTTAACAGATTTCATACAAAAGGAAACCATTAATAAGGTAGCTAAAGATTTTAATTGGTCTAATAGTGTTTTGATACGTAATTTATGTTTTTTCTTATCTAATTTTTGCGAAGACAATTATAGTTCGCCATTGGAAAATAGAGGCGATTATGAAGATATAATTAAGATGCACCCTCTGAGCGAGGATAAGAATATTATATTAACCCCTTTATTGTCAATTGAAGAAGTTAAATATTTGTTAGATCAGGAAAATACCAATGTTTATTACTACTGGTACTATGATCAAGGTTTGATGAAGTTTAGCTATACTTTGATAAATGGGAACATAGAAAGAATTGAATCTACCTTTGTTGGATATTTAGGAAATGAAGTTATTCGTCTGTAAATTCTCTATCCATTTACAATAGAACAGATAAAATGCCTTTAAATTTCTAGCAGATTTTTTTTGTAGATGGACTCATTGACGACCGACACGGTGAGCACCCACTACAGCTACGACATACACGGCAATGTGCAGTCGCTGTGGCAACAAGTGCCTGGTTTGGGCCAGAAAAGAACCGATTATGTATATGACCTGGTGAGTGGCAACGTCCACTACGTCTTCTACCAACGGGACTCAGCAGATCAGTTCTTGCAGCAATACAGCTACGACGCTGACAACCGCCTGACCGAAGTCTACACCTCTTCGGATGGTTACTTGTGGAACCAGGAGGCGCAGTACCTGTACTACCCCCACGGCCCCCTGGCCAGGGTGGAACTCGGCGAACGCTCGGTACAGGGATTGGACTATTATTATACACTGCAAGGCTGGCTAAAAGGCGTGAACGGCACCAAGGGCAATAATGATCCCGCTCAGGATGGCATCACCAACCGCACAGCCAAAGACGCTTTTGCTTTTCAACTGGGTTACTATGAAGGCGACTACCAGGGCATCGGAGTGAATCCAAGTAATAACCAACTCTGGAACCGTCTTAATGAGCAGTATCCCGGAACAGGTCCGGGACAGGCAGCTTACAAGGGACTACACAACGGCAATATCGCCTGGATGCAGACCGACTTGCCCGGTTTAAAAGCCCAGGGTATCACTGCCCAACAGGCGATGCTGTATCAGTATGACCAGTTGAATAGATTGGTACAAGCCCAATCCTTGAGGAACTTCAGCGAAACCACTGGCTTTGCTGCCCGCAGCAGTTCGCCGGAAGCTTTTGACACGAAATACGCTTATGACCCTAACGGTAATTTGCTTACTTTACAGCGAAACAACGAGCAAGGCAACCTGATGGACGACTTTAGCTATACCTATACTGCTGGCACCAACCGCCTGGCCAACCTCAACGAAGCCTTACCGGCAGACACTACTTTCTTTGACACCAAAATCTACAACAGCGGTGTACTAAAACCGGATGGCAAAGTATATAGAGAAATCATCGTGGAAAATAATGTGACCTCAGAACCCGGACAATCGCCGGAATTAAGAGCCAACGAGGTCATCACCCTAAAACAAAACTTCCATGCGAAAGCAGGCAGTGGTTTCCATGCCAAATGGGTACAAGAGCCCAACTACGAGATCACTGACGATAATGCTGACTTTGAATATGACGAGATAGGGAATTTGATATGGGATAGTAGCGCGGATACTCGGATATCCTGGACACCCTACGGAAAAGTACGGCAAGTAAAGAAAGGTGAGGAGATAACTGTAACCTACCGATACGACGGTGCCGGAAATAGAGTAGAGAAGAAAGTAATCGCCAGCGATAGTAGTTATGTAACCCGCTATATAAGAGACGCTTCTGGAAACGTACTCGCTATTTACCAAAACGATAGTTTGCTAGAGCAACCCATTTATGGTTCTTCACGACTAGGCATGTACAAGGGTGGGACTCAAAAAGGTTACGAGATGCTCGGCAATCGTCGTTACGAACTTGGCAATCACCTTGGTAACGTATTAACTGTCATCACCGATAATATCCACATGGACGCTGACTCTACTTGGGCGACTGTGGAGAGTACCCAGGATTATTTCAGTTTCGGATTGGAAATGAACGGTCGGGGCTTCAATGCCTCAGCGATGGACTACGGCTTCAATGGCAAGATGAAGGACAACTCATTCGGGAGCACAAATTATGATTATGGCTTTAGGATTTACTCGCCGAAGATTGGGAAATTTTTGAGTGTTGATCCGCTTACAAAATCCTATCCTATGTTAACTCCCTAACAGTTTGCCAGCAACACACCTATTTCTGCAATTGATCTTGATGGTTTAGAAGCGGTGATTACCGTGAATAGCCCTTGGTATACCAATGAAATAGACAAAGCAATCAGTAACAAAGATACGGAACGAGCTTCTTACCTAGCTTTCAAATCTTTTACTGATCCAGCAAAGAATGAGTTTGCCAGAAAGACATTTGATAACGATTTTGCTGGAACATACAATTGGAGTGAGAATAATCCTGATGGTTTATCAGTGATGTCTAACAGCGGTAAAGAACTATTTAAAATAGTCCAGCAAAAGCCAGAAGAGCCATCTTGGCTAGAATCTGTTCTTCGCGCGTTGGATTTTATTGGGGAAGATGGGGGAGGCTATCAGTTTGTTACATCAGGGGATTTGACGGGTTCGCCGATAGGACAGGTGAGGGAAGGAAAGTCATCAAGAATCATTGATATTGGCCCATTAATGATGACGATTGGTGCTGCTGGTAGTGCAGCTGCTACTTCATACATTTCAGGTAGTAAAAATCCGGATGAGGTTATTCAAGGCATAAAGCAGATTATAGATGCAGGTCAAATTGGAGGGGATACGGGTGGTACTTTGGATATTGAAGGAAGAAGAGAAGACAATTATACTATTTTTAAATGTAACGAATGTAAGCAAACCTTTAAGGACAGTCTTGGAGTATCAGTTCCCTCAGATAAAACACCATTAGAAAAAAGAAGTACACATTTACCAGATAATTTATGAAAACAGCGGACAACATTTTTAAAGGGCTCTATTTAGCATTGTTGATTGTAACATGCTGCTGCAATACTAAAGTAGATGAAAATGTCAATGAAAGAGATATAAGGAGGACTTACTATCAAAATGGTACGATTAAAGCAGAAGCTACATATAATAGTGATTCTGTTAAAGATGGATATGGTAAATTATTTTATCCAAACGGCACTTTAGAATTAGAAATATCGTACGTTGACGGGAAGAAAGAAGGTTACGAAAAAGGGTACTATGAAAATGGTAGCATTAGATATATTGGTACAAACAAAAACGATCTTCCTGTCGGCGAACATTTAAACTTTTATGAAAATGGAAATTTAAAAGATTACATTCTTTATGATCCAGTTGGAAGAGTGGTTTACAAAAGAGAGTATGACACTGAAGAAAAATTTGTTAGTGAGCAAGGCTCAAAATACCCCCAAATCATTAGTGTAACAGCAAAGGATAACCATTTCAAGGTTGGGGATACTTTGAAGACGCGTGTCTATGCACCTACCCCACCTAATACTAAGTGTGATTTATTGATTAAAATTTTGAATAATAATGGCGAATTAATAGAGGAAAATTCTATACCAATAGAGCAAGGAGTTGCGGAGTTCAATAAAGTTCTCAAGGATACTGGATCGTATTATTTCACAGCTATTTATTCATTTAATGATAAATTAAATGAAGAGAAAGAAAATCATGAAAACAATTTTCAATACAAAGTAAATTAAATTCAACCTCCGCAGCCGGGTAGCCTGGGTGGCGGTGATAGATTCTTTGTCTATGGACACGGTGAGCACCCACTACAGCTATGATATCCACGGCAACGTACAGTCGCTGTGGCAACAAGTGCCTGGTTTGGGACAGAAAAGAACCGATTATGTCTATGATTTGGTGAGTGGCAACGTCCACTACGTCTTCTACCAGAAGGACTCAGCTGATCAGTTTTTGCAAAGATATGCCTACGACGCTGACAATAGATTGACCGAAGTCTACACCTCCTCGGATGGTTATCTATGGAACCAGGAGGCACAGTACCTGTACTATCCGCATGGCCCCTTGGCCAGGGTAGCGTTGGGCGAGCGCTCGGTGCAGGGGCTGGACTATTACTATACTTTGCAAGGCTGGCTCAAGGGAGTAAATGGCACGAAGGGCAATAATGACCCTGGGCAGGACGGGATAGGAAACAGGACCGCCAAAGATGCCTTTGCTTTTCAATTAGGCTACTACGAAGGCGATTACCAGGGGATTGGAACTACGTCGGGTGTGGCTGCACCCGGAAGTAACCAGCTATGGGACCGGTTGAACGATCAACACAATTACAAGGGCTTGCACAACGGCAACATCGCTTGGATGCAGACCGACCTACCGGGTTTAAAAGCCCAGGGCATCAGTTCCTAGCAAGCCATGCTATATCAGTACGACCAGTTGAATAGATTGGTGCAAGCGCAAAGCTTGAGAAACTTTAGTGAGAGCACCGGCTTTGCCAGTAGAGGAACAGCACCGGAAGCTTTTGACACCCAATACGCCTATGACCCTAACGGTAATTTGCTTACTTTACAGCGTAACAACGAGCAAGGCAACCTGATGGACGACTTTAGCTATGCGTATACTACGGGCACCAACCGCCTGGCCAACTTAGCGGAAGCCTTACCGGCAGATACCACATTCTACGATACCAAAACCTACAACAGTGGCATACTAAAACCGGACGGGAAAACCTACCGGCAGATAACGGTGGAAGGAAGTACTACCGCAGAAGCAGAAACTGATCCTCAGCTTAAGGCCAACGAAGTAATTACTCTCAAACAAAACTTCCACGCCTAAGCCGGTTCAGGAACCAAGCTAGGATGGCCCCTTGTCTATTTGAGAAAATTAGAATAGTCGCTTAAAAGGACAGGCTGGAATTTCATATTGTTTATTTATATTCATAATTTAGTACTATGAGTACCCAAAAAGAATCTAAAATAAACAAATTGCTTCAAGAATTTC
>JBBSOG010000140.1:0-12620 GCA_038259985.1 Cytophagales bacterium | reverse complement strand
GGCCATTGCTCTGCGAATCAAGGTAAGGCGTATCTATTTGGTAAATGTCTCCGGTGAACACGATTTTGGTGTTTTCCCCCGCACGGGTGATGATCGTTTTGACCTCATGGGGCGTCAGGTTTTGCGCTTCGTCTACGATGAAAAAGATATTGGACAAGCTCCGTCCCCGGATGTAAGCCAGCGGTGTGATCACCAGTTTTTCGGTGTTGAGCATTTCCGAAATGCGGAGGTTATCTTTATCGCTTTCATGAAACTGGTTTTGAATAAACTTCAGGTTATCCCATAATGGCTGCATATAGGGATTCAGCTTGGACTTAATATCTCCGGGAAGATAGCCGATATCTTTGTTGCTGAGCGGGACAATAGGTCGGGCCAGGTAAATTTGCTTGTACTCCCGGCGTTGTTCCAAAGCTCCGGCCAGGGCCAAAAGTGTTTTGCCCGTTCCGGCCACGCCTTGTACGGAAACCAACTTCACTTCAGGATTGAGAATGGCATGCAAAGCAAAAGCTTGCTCAGCATTTTTGGGACGGATGCCGTAAGCTTGTTTTTTCTCTACCTTTTCAATGCGGTGCAGAACCGGATTATAATAGCATAGCGCCGAGTTCTTACTACTTTTCAGAATGTAATAGCCATTGGCGCTCACTTGCTTGGGGTTCATGACATCTTCTACCTCGGCAAAACCCTCTTTGTACAAGTCAGTAATTTTATCGCTGTTAACACGGTCAAAAACCATCTTGCCGCTGTATAGATTATCTACATGCTTTACCTTGCCGGTTTCGTAATCTTCGGCGGTTAGGTTGAGGGATTTGGCTTTCAGCCGCAGGTTGATATCTTTGGTCACCAATATGACCTTGCGCTCTGGATATTCCTCCTTCAGTGAAAGGGCGGCATTGAGTATTTTATGATCCGGCTTTTTCTCATCAAATATTTTCTCCGCATCTACCTCGCTTTCGGGGCTTAATACTACTTTGAAAGAACCTTTGGTTTTGCCATTCAGTGGAATCCAGTCTTGCAGGGTATGCTCAGCAGACATCTGATCTACCATACGGATAAACTCACGGGCCTCAAAGTTGCGCGTATCGCTGCCTTTCTTAAACTGATCTAGTTCTTCTAGCACCGTAATGGGAATGCCCACATCATGCTCATCAAAATGCATAATAGCATCATGTGCGTATAAGATGACGGAAGTATCTAGTACAAATATTTTCTTTTCTTTGGACTTAGCCCCGTTACTACTGGCCTTTGTTTTTTTAGTCGTTGTAGTACTGCTGGTCTTTTTTCTCGTGGTCCTCATAAATTAATCGGTGCTTATAGATGTTATTTTGATCTTTTATACATGTAGCGCTGCTCAGCAGGCGACGCTACAACCCTTCAACTTACCCTTGCTTCATGGCTTTCGTAGATACTATTTCCGGGAAAGGGGACTAAATGTAAGGAATATCTTATGAAAATTTCAGCATAAAAATGTCTTCTTTTTCCTTGGGAATAATTTTAAGCACGTTGGCCAGTACCAGCAAAACAAGTGTATGGGATGCCCGGAAGCGTGGCAATTGGGCGATACGTGTAAACTCTGAGAGTGTAATGTGAGCGTTTTTCTCCAGGTACTCCATGAGGAGCTTTTCTTTCTCTCCAAAGGTAAACTTCATGTCGCGAGGCTTGCGGCCTCGTTTCAGGATTTTCCATACTTCGGGGCTGGCTTGTAGACTCTTATCTTCAAAGCGCACATAAGCCTTTCCTTTGTGTTTACGAAAAGTATTTTTTTGCACTGAAGGCTGCTTAGGCTCATCGTTTAGCACATAATGTGGCTTTCTCTCACTCTCCTTAATTTTGTAATGCACCACCGACTTTCTACCGTTGATGTGCACCACTTCTACGGCATATTCCATCTGAGGCCGACACCATTGCCGGATAGCTTTCTCCAACACAAAAATTTCTTCATCGGCAAACCTGATGCCGGGAATGCTGCCGTTATCGTCCACGCCAATGAGCAAATTGCCTCCTTTGGTATTGGCGAAGGCCACAATTTCCCGAATGATTTTCTCAGGATGGGCTACCTTTCGCTTGAACTCTATCGTTTCGCCCTCTCCCTGCCGTACCAAGTTCCTGATTTCCTGAAGTAACATAAGCTTTTTGTTGGAAACAGAAGGTCGGAAGCCGAAAGCCGGACTTTACGGTTTCCGGCGCCGGCTCTGCGGCCTCCCGCTGTCTATCTATCATCAAAATCATCATCGTCCTCATCGCCAAGCTCCGGCATAGAGAACATGCTGCTGAGCAGGTCTTTGAACTGTGTACCGGCGGTCAGTTGCTTCTTGCTGAGCTGACTGTACTCCGCCAGACCGTGTAGGGCAAATTCCATCAGGAACAGCCGGGTAGCATCATCCACCTTGGCGTGATGGTCTTTGACCAGTTCTTCCAGTCCGGGAACGCTCTTCAATCGCTTATGATACTCCTGATTGCTAAGGTCATTCAGTATGTCTACTTCTTTGCCTTCGCCAAACCATTCCACGATTTTCTTGTAAGGGCTTTTCTCTTTTTGCTTGCGCTTCTCGTCCGGGTTAGGAAAATATTGGAGGAACTGGGTACGAATAGCCTTTCCCACCAGGTTATGCGCTACGATGCCCGGCCCTTCCTGCTCCCCTTCGTAGACCAGTTCCACCTTACCGGTAATAGAAGGAATGACGCCAATAAAGTCAGATACACGAATAAAGGTTTGCTCTTCATCATTGAGCAATGTCCTTCGCTCGGCAGCACTCATCAGGTTCTCATAAGCTGAGATGGTGAGTCGGGCAGATACGCCACTCTTTTCGTCTACAAATTCGCTTTCCCTTGCCTCAAAGGCCACCTGTTCTATCAGGTCATGCGCTAGTTCGGTAAGCTTGATCTTGTCTTTCTGCGGTGCCTTGATCCTGGCCTCCTGGGCAGTGATTTTCTTGCTGATCTCGAGGGTACGTGGATAGTGCGTGATAATCTGGCTGTCTATCCGGTCTTTGAGCGGAGTGACAATACTTCCTCGGTTGGTGTAATCTTCGGGATTGGCAGTAAAGACAAATTGAATATCCAAGGGGAGCCTCACCTTAAAACCACGAATCTGAATATCTCCCTCCTGCAAAATATTAAACAAAGCCACCTGGATACGAGGCTGCAAATCAGGTAGCTCATTGATCACAAAGATAGAACGATGCGAACGTGGAATCAGCCCGTAGTGGATCACCCGCTCATCAGAATAGGGCAGCTTAAGCGAAACTGCTTTGATAGGGTCAGTATCCCCGATCAGGTCAGCGACCGATACATCGGGGGTAGCCAGCTTTTCGGCATAGCGCTCGGAGCGGTGCATCCAGGCAACAGGCGTGTGATCTCCGTGCTCCGCTACGGCCGTTTTACCAAAACTAGAAAGAGGCAAAAAAGGATCATCGTTCAGTTCAGCCCCTTTGATTATCGGAATGTATTCATCCAGCAGGTCAACCATCATGCGGGCGATCTTGGTTTTGGCCTGTCCCCTTAGCCCCAGCAGGATGATGTTGTGCATAGAAAGTATCGCGCGCTCTATATCGGGAATGACCGACTCTTCGTAGCCCCAGATGCCTTCAAATACTTTTTCTTTCTTGCGCAAGCGCTGGATGAGGTTATCCCTGAGTTCCTGCTTGATAGAACGTGAGGTATATCCACTGGCTTTGAGTTCGCCCAGGGTTTGGATTTTTATAAGCTGCTCAGACGGAATGTCTTGGTATTTCATTCAAATTAAAAGTTAGAGGTTAAAGGTTTTAGGTCGCAAAAGAATATGGGTTCACGCTGAAAAGCAGAACCTATCCTTAAATTAATACCTGAACCTATTGTTTAAAGTTTTTTCGGCGGTTGCGGCGGTAGTCTTCAAAGATGAGATTGCCCAAACCTTTGAGGCTGCTGTAGTAGGCGTTGCCATTGTTGACTTCGGTAAATTTCTGCACAAACTGCTTCAGATATGGGTCAGAGGCAATCATAAAAGTGGTCACTGGTACACCAATCCGGCGGCACTGCGCGCCTAAGTTCAGTGTTTTGTTGAGAATTTTACTGTCCAGTCCAAAGCTGTTTTTATAGTACTTGATACCTTGCTTCAGACAAGTGGGCTTACCGTCGGTGATCATGAAAATCTGCTTGTTTTTGGTCTTGCGACGACGAAGAATATCCATCGCCAGTTCCAGCCCAGCTACGGTATTGGTATGATACGGGCCTACCTTCAAGTAAGGAAGGTCTTTGATTTGTACCTGCCAGGCGTCGTTGCCAAAGACGATGATGTCCAGGGTGTCTTTTTTGTACTTGTTGGTTATCAGCTCCGCCAAAGCCATTGCTACTTTCTTGGCAGGGGTAATCCTATCCTCACCGTACAAAATCATGGAGTGGGAAATGTCAATCATGAGTACGGTAGAGGTTTGGGTCTTGTATTCCGTATCATTGACCTCCAGATCGTTCTCAGTCAGCATAAAATCGCTGCCCAGCCCGTGGTTGATCTGCGCGTTGCGGATGGAATCAGTCATGGCGATCTGCTCCAGGGAGTCGCCAAACTCATAATTGCGGCGGTCGGTACTGGCTTCGTCACCCATACCACTGTGGGGTGTCTTGTGGCTGCCCTGCCCGGACTTTTTGAGCTTGCCAAAGATCTCTTCCAAAGCGCTTTTGCGAATGGAGCGCTCCGTCTTGGCGGTCAGTTCAAAGGAGCCTTCGGGGCTTTCGTCGGTAATATAACCTTTGTCTTTGAGGTCCTGAATAAAATCGCCCATGCCGTATTCAGCATTGGTGATGCCGTACTGATTATCCAGGCTGGTCATCCATTGTAGTGTTTCGTCCACATCGCCGGAAGTGATGACCATCAGTTCCATAAACATTTTCAGTAGTTGATCAAAAGTACTCTGTCCCTCTTGATTGGGGTCGGGTTGGTAGTCGGTAAATCTATATCCTAGCATATCTGCAAAACCTAAATAATAATGGATTTGTTCTGTTTCCCCCTATTAACGGAAAAGAAAGCTTAGGCATTCACTGTAGCGACATTTATTTATTGGAAAGCTTAGCGCTACTTTGTCACGTCCTGTCATAGTAGTGCTTCACGAAGAGGATTATACGTCAAATTACGCGGGGTTCTCTGTGAGAAACCCCACTGTGAACCGGGGATTCAATCCTTATAGTCTCAGCGGGGTCTGCGCTGTAAGCGACCCCGCGTGGAACGACCCCGCCAGGATGATCCGCTAAATGGTGATGACGCAGGGCACTCCACGCGGGGAATTCCATTCCGGGTTCTCTGAGAGAAACCCCGCTAAGACAAATATGTGTCCAAGCCATAGCCTTGAAGGAGGCCATAGTATGGCCTGGGGATTCAACACTGATGATATTTATCCGTCATAAAGCTTATGTATTTCCCGGATTTATTACGAGTAGGCCAGACGCTTGTTTTGGAACACTGCTGGTTCCAGTATACCTTGCTGTACAATACATGAAGAAGCCTGTCCGGGAACCCTCCCGGATAGGCTTTTTTTCGCGCAATAAGCCCAAAACGGATGCCCATCGGACAAAAATCCCTTCGGCATCCGTTGAAAATTCCCTGCCCATCCCTTCTAAAAAGCATGGTGTTCCTTACCCAAAGGGATGCTGGAAGCTTTGATGTCTTGAGGTTTTTGGTTCTTTATCGGGTTTCCTTCTGTAGGTAAGTTTTGGTGGATAGTAGCGTTTCCTGAGAACATCATCAATGATGTTCGTACTCATCAGGCAATCATCCTCGTTCCAACGCGGCATGCAATGCGGGGATGCACGAGACCGGCGATTGTATCGCCAACAACATCAGTACATCGTTTGAAAAGCATTGTGTGCCCCCTGCCTGTACGCGAAACCGCGTCACAGACGCTATTCTCGGCAGTCCTCGTCTCCAGACGAGGACTATAATTTGTAACGTAAGACAAAGTGTGTATATTTAAGCAGATATAACCTTCTAATTAATTACAACAATAATCATTAATTCTATCCTTTCATTTATTGGAGGTCTTGGTGGGTTTGAATTGCTAATGGTATTTATTTTCTTCGCCCTTCCTGCTGTTCTCTGGATTTGGGCATTGGTAGACTTGCTTCAGAGTAGCTTCAGTGATAATACGAATAAGATCATCTGGGCCATTGTCATCGTCATGCTTCCCTTCATCGGGGCATTGCTGTACCTATTTATCGGACGTCGGCAGAAGGTGCAGGCATAAGGATACCCCTTGATTTTTGTTTCAGTTACAAACCGCCCTGAGGCGGTTTTTACATTTGACTCCCGTTGGATATGATAACTGACTCCCACTGGTTATATCAACTGCTTCCCGTCAAGCATCCCATCCAACCCGGGTTGGTTTACCCAACTGACTCTGGCTGATTTTTTCATTTGGCCTTGGTTAATTTCAAACTCCTAACCCCTAAACTCTGAACCAAGAACCCTTTAACTCTCAAACTCTCAAACCCTGAATTAAAGTACCCGCTCCAGCCGAAACTTTTTCTTCAACACCTTACCATTTCTGAGTATCTTGATACGGATACGTTTGCCGGGTTTCTTGTTGACCAGCGCACTGTAAAGGCCGAGCGTCAGCTCCGGGGGGCGCCGGCCATTGACAGAGATCACCATATCCCCTTCTTGCAGTCCGGCGCGGGCAGCCGGGGTGTCGTCAATGATTTTAGCTACGTAGAGCAGGCTAAGCAATGGCCCGGTAG
Organism: Cytophagales bacterium; assembly: GCA_038259985.1. Taxonomy (GTDB): domain Bacteria; phylum Bacteroidota; class Bacteroidia; order Cytophagales; family Cyclobacteriaceae; genus Catalinimonas. The sequence goes on along the minus strand of JBBSOG010000140.1, from coordinate 5,918 downwards.
CGATCAGTTCCATCCCGCTCATATTGTATTCAAAGTCATTACGGAAGAGCCGGTTTTTCTTGAGGTACATTTTTTCATTGGCGTAGTCAAACACGATGCTAAAGCGCTTGAGTACCGAACCGCCAATGTTACCGTTGTGCATCGTTCGGGACTGTGCGGGCAGGATCATACTGCTATCTTCAGGAAAAGAAGTAATGATGCCTTCCAGTTCGTATTTATCAATTTCAAGGGCCTCAATGCGGCCCATGTGGCCATATATCTCCCCGCTAAGCCCACGCCCTAGGTAACCCGCGAGTGTTTTGTCCGGTAGTGTTATTCTTTCATCGGAGCTTGCGTCCAGCAGCAGGGAGTGGCTGGCCCCGGTATCTACCATCAGCTTGAGCGGAACATACGTGCTATCATTTACCTTGAGCCGGATATGGGTGATGTAAGGCTTGGTATCTTCTATTGTCATTGGGATTTCCCGGTAAGAGCGGCGCGGCTTGAAGTACTCGGGGCGGTGCAAAATAACGTGCTGATTGATATAATCTATTTCTACTACAAACCTGCTGAAAATCTCGTATCCCAGTATGCCATGAATGCGCACCCCCAAGTGATGGTCAAGCTGGAGGTAATCTTCCTTAAGTACCAACATGGCATTACCCTGCGCCTCTACCCCTTCGGGCAGGGAAAAAGAAATATTATTACTAACAAAAGCGCTCACTTCGCCCTCTTTTCCTGCCCCCATCAGCGTGATCACCCTATCATTGGGGCTGGGGATGCCTTCTACATAAATGTCATTGGTAAGGATGGCGGTACGAACACCCGTGTCCAGGATAAACTTAAGGGGCTCTTCCCCTTCGTTGACTTTTACGGGCACTACGATCAAGTTACTGTGCATTTCAAAAGGAATCTCTACCCGCCTGCTCCTTTTATCAGTAATCCTGAAGCCGCGATAGATAAACTGGGCCAAAGCAGTATGAGATACACCTTCCCCGAGGATTAGCAAAAGCAGCAGTAGCGCATATCGGGCAAAGGGCTTGTTCATACAGAAGCGGCAAAGCCGGGTAGTTTATTGAAACAGGGTTAATGTGCTGAAAGTCAGTATAAATACTACATGGAAACTGCGTATATAACAAGGAATAGGGCGAAAAGATTACGGTCTGTCAAAACAATCCCGATCTTATCTTCACCTTAATGCTATAGGGGAGCATAAGAAATTTTTGTCAGAGACTTTGCCGCAGGGGATAGAAAGGAATTCTATTGGCCAAAACTTCTGTGGCTGCCACCGGACGTCATTTCTGTGGAGCGACAAAATGTTATGTACCTACTAAACCGATGTATATTTAAGAAATGTTGTTAGTTTTGCCTTTTAGCCAAACTACCGGAAAGATTATGTCTACTTTCTCCCTCTACTTTAACTTAGGACTCACTCATATCCTGGATATTAATGGCTATGACCACATATTATTTGTGGTAGCCTTGTGCGCAGTTTATGTGCTAAGTGACTGGAAAAAAGTATTAATGATTATTACTGCTTTCACCATCGGACATTCTATTACGCTGGCCTTAGCCACTCTGAGTATTATATCCATTAACCCTGACCTGATAGAGTTTCTCATCCCGGTGACCATTTTTGTGACCGCGCTGAGTAACATTTTCAGGAAACAGCGCGTGTTGGACAAACGGGGAATCCAACTGAACTATGCTTTCGCACTCTTCTTTGGGCTGATACACGGGATGGGCTTTTCTAACTACCTGCGAAGCCTATTGGGAAGGGACGAATCCATTGTAATGCAACTTTTGGCTTTTAATTTAGGTTTGGAAATTGGACAAATCGTCATTGTTGCTTTCTTCTTGATACTTTCCTTTGTGGTAGTTGACCTTATCCAGGTAGCCAAGCGCGACTGGAGAATAGTGATTTCCTCTGCCATCGCGGGTATTGCCCTGATCCTGATCCTGGGCGCTAAGTTCTGGTAGTACATTATTTTGCCAAGAATATACTAGCCATACTTTATGATCTTATGGTTATGTAATAAATCATTTTTATATTGCAAATTCCTTCTTTTTCAGATTATAACAATTGTTCTATGAAATACCTACACCTACTGACAGGCCTCACCCTGGTCTTTTGCCTGGGGCAGTCAAGCCTCTATGCGCAGGAAAATAAGCGTACTGACAAATTTGAGCAACTAGGCCCGGCAGCACTGCCCACGCCCAATGTATACCGTGCCGGTTCCGGTGCCCCCGGCCACGCCTACTGGCAGCAACGTGCCGACTACAAAATTGAATGTGAGCTGAATGATGATATCCAGCGCCTGACTGGCTCCGAAACCATTACCTACTATAACAACTCTCCCGATGTACTGGACTACTTGTGGGTGCAACTGGATCAGAATATGCGTGCAAAAGATTCTGATACTTATAAAACTCAGACCAACAGCATCGCCGACCGCATGAATGTAGATAACCTGGAAGCTATTGTTGGCTACGATTTTGATGGAGGGCACAAAATCCAAGCGGTAAAAGATACTGAGGGCAACGACATTCCTTACACCATCAACCGCACCATGATGCGGATAGATATCCCTGAGTCGCTGAAACCTGGCGAGCAGCTTGCCTTTTCCATAGACTGGTACTATAATGTCAACGATCGCCTGCTGATGGGGGGACGTGGCGGACATGAATTCTTTCCAGAAGATGGCAATTACCTGTATACCATCACCCAGTGGTTTCCCCGCATGGCCGTCTACGATGACCACAATGGCTGGCAGCATAAGCAGTTCCTGGGCCGTGGTGAGTTTGCCTTGACTTTTGGAAATTATGAAGTAGCCATTACCGTACCTGCTGACCATATTGTGGCATCTACCGGTACTTTGCAAAATCCCGAAGAAGTACTGACCCAAGGTCAACGCGACCTGCTGGAGAAATCCAAAACCGCCGACAAACCGGTGATTATCGTCAGCCAGAAAGAGGCGGAAAAGAAGGAAAAATCTAAAGCCAAGGACAAAAAAACCTGGGTCTATAAAGCAGAAGATGTGCGGGACTTTGCCTTCGGTAGTTCGCGTAAATACATCTGGGATGCGATGGGGGTAGATATTGACGGACGCACTGTCATGGCGATGTCTTATTATCCCAAAGAGGCTAATCCGCTGTATGGGCAGTACTCTACTGAAGTAGTGGCCCATACAATAAAGACCTATTCTAAGTACACCATTCCTTATCCTTATCCCAAGGCGATTTCTGTAGAAGCCTCTAACGGTATGGAATACCCAATGATCTGCTTCAACTATGGCCGCCCTAATGCGGACGGTACGTATTCCGAGCGCATCAAATACGGGATGATAGGCGTGATCATCCACGAAGTGGGGCATAACTTCTTCCCGATGATCGTCAACTCCGATGAACGCCAGTGGACTTGGATGGACGAAGGTTTGAACACTTTTGTGCAGTACCTTACCGAGCAGGAATGGGACCGTAATTATCCTTCCCGCCGTGGACCAGCCTTCAAGATCGTGCCTTATATGAGTGGTGACAAATCGCAGATCAGTCCGATCATGACCAACTCTGAGCAGGTACAACAGTTTGGCTGGAATGCTTATGCCAAGCCTGCCACTGCTTTAAATATTCTGCGCGAAACGGTGATGGGCCGTGAGCTGTTTGACTATGCTTTTAAGACTTATGCTACCCGCTGGGCTTTCAAACATCCTGAGCCTGCCGACCTTTTCCGCACGATGGAAGACGCTTCCGGCACCGATCTAGACTGGTACTGGAGAGGCTGGTTCTTCACCACCGACCATGTGGATATTGGTATCCAGGATGTGAAATACTACCAGATCAATACGCAGGACCCCCGCATTGAGCAGCCTATTGCCAAACAGAGTTATGAGCAGGAAGAAAAACACATCAGCCAGGTGTATAACAAGCAAGACGTAGAAACTACGGCGATTGAAGCTGATCCTGCCCTGCGTGACTTCTACAATGCCTATAATCCCTTTGAAATTACCCAGGAAAACGTAAAAGCCTACAAAGATTTTGTAGCGGGCCTGGGTGATAAGGAGCAAGAACTACTCAAGTCAGGAAAGAACTTCTACGAAATGACTTTTGAGAATAAAGGCGGGCTAGTGATGCCTATCATTCTAGAGTGGTCGTATGAAGATGGTTCTACCGAACTAGAGCGGATTCCTGCTGAAATCTGGCGCTATAATGCAGAGAAGGTAACCAAGGTATTTGCCAAAGATAAAAAAGCTACCCAAATTCATTTGGACCCTTATCGCGAGACCGCAGATACGGACGAAAACAATAATTTCTTCCCTGATCGTGCGGTACCTACCCGCTTTGAGATTTACAAAGAACAAATGAATGCCCGCGGTACTTCAGGGGAAAACCCTATGCAAAAGAAAAAGAAGACCGAAGGGGCCATTGGCGGTAACTAAACTTTAAAAGCTATTCAATATCAAAGCGGTTTCTATTCGGGAACCGCTTTTTTTGTGTAAAATTTTTTGTGGATTAGCCTTATGTTCATGCGAAAAGCAGTAATTTATCCGCAAACAAACAAGTGCTTTAACTTAACAGCCATAAAGCTTTATTTTTACCTTCTGCTTTGCTATGAATAAATTTTTGCTTCTTTACTTTACCCTCTGTTTATGTATGCATCTCACCGATGCCCAGCCCATACTCAAGCCAGCCGTAGGCTTTAACATCACCGATGTATCCAAAACCCCTGGCGAAGGCAATGCAGTAGGCAGAATAGGATGGCAGGCCGGCGTAAGTATTGCTTACGGGGATGGCCTGTACGGAGAAGCAGGCATCTTCTTTGCCAAAAAATCCACGGAGTTTCCTGCAAATACCAATGGACAGGAGTATACCTCAAACTTTGAGGGAATACGGATACCACTCACCATAGGCTACCAAATTGTGGGTAATGAGAAAAGTGCGACAGGGCTAAGGATATTTGGCGGTACATCCTTTCTGTTTATCACCGATGTAGAGACCTTAAACTACACCAAAGATGATTTTAAAAGCGCTACCACTGGCGTATTTACCGGTTTAGGTGCGGACTTGTTGTTCCTGTTTGCCGAAGCTAAATACGAATGGTCACTTACAGAGATCTCCAAAGTAGAAACTTTTGATATTGGAAAACAGCGTTCGCTTTTTGTATCCGCTGGCCTCAGGTTTCCACTCTGATCATCTTCCTGTGCTAGTATCTGCTACTTTGGTTATTTCATAAATGCGTAGCGGGTACTTATTCTGATTTGTATTTTCCTAGTAAAAGCCATCTCCCTGATAGCAATAAATAGGGCGGCAACAGCCAATAACCAGTGACATCCTCTTACAGTGACAGTCTCCCTCCCCAGTAAAAAACCAATGGTCACTAAGCCGACGTGTATCCACCGATTGATACTTTTTTTACTTTTTTTCCCCTCACACCAATCTACCTAAGTGTTGGGCTTCGTAAGTAAGTTACTTTTTAATAATAAAAATAACTATGAAGAAGCACAGCGTTAAAGTATCCCTTTCCGATAGCCAGCCATTTCAGGCAGGCAGCACTAACCGGAGACAATTTATCAAACTAGGAGGCGCATCCCTGGCCATTGGCGGCTTTCTGCTGGCTGGTTGTGACGACGATGAAGACATGGTGCCCAAACCGCCCGATGGTGGTGACGACGTATTTGATTTGGGTAGTGGTGATGTAGGTATCCTAAATTATGCCTATGCACTGGAGCAGTTAGAAGCGGACTTTTACACGAAAGTTTTTAACAACTTCTATGCAGGTATCACTGATGAAGAGAAGCAGGTGTTGACCGATTTGTATTACCATGAGGTCATTCACCGCGAGTTTTTTAAGACCGCCATTACTGCGGCAGTAAGTGACACATCAATGGTGTTGCCTGACTTAGAATTTGATTACGGCGATTTGGATTTCAACAATCGCGATG
>JBBSOG010000139.1:0-12635 GCA_038259985.1 Cytophagales bacterium | reverse complement strand
GTTTCATGGGTGCGTTGTATAAGTGTTAATAATCAAGTACAGCAGTACGGGCAATGGTATTTCTTTCCAGTCTTTTTTGCGCTTGGTTTGCCTCTCGTTGCAAAGGTCGGCAATAGGCTATTTCCATCAAAAACTTATCTGACTTTTCTAGCATCTCACCAGCTAATTGTAAGTATTCTTCCGAATAGCTTTGCAAGCGCATTCGCTCGGCTTCAGTCATAGAAAAGCGATTAGGCTGTTTGAGCACTTTGTTCATCTCCGTGGATTTTAGGATCAAGTCTTCAGCCAAGTATTGATAAGCTACGGCAGCATAGGCTTTTCGCTCAGCGGCAAATTGTTGAAAGTTACTTGATAATGATCGAGACCTTTGCTTTGCTTCTTTCATTGAATTTAGATCAGCAGGCAAGGGATCGGCAGCACTGGCAACAAACACTTCCCGGTAAATTTCACTCGGGCTTGCCTGAAACAGTGGATGTTCAATCACATAATCTATTTCCAGCCCAGGCTGTGTTGTTCCCTTCACCAGTTCAGTGGCCAGATACAAGGACTTGGATAAATCCGCCCAGTGTAGATCTTTGATGCTTTCCACTTGTTTGAGGTCTTCCAGCACCTTTCGTTGCAAGGCTTCACGATTGGTATAGCTGCTCAGGATGTCTTCACTAAATTCCAATACTTTTTTATACTCCTGCTGCTTGATAACATTGACTGCCAGGTTCTCGCTGCTTTTGGCAATGGCTTTTTTATCAATCACAAAGATAACATACTGTGCTTTTACTGAAATATGCAACGTGATTAGTATTGTGACCAATAATAATTTCTGCTTCATAAGATTAATGTTTAGTCTTGGAACAAAGTTGTGCCAGACAATACTTTTCGTTCTTGTTCCAGTTTGAAGGAATTGATCACCTGTGCTTTTTGAAAAGAAGGCTTTACGCTTTGCCGGATAAGTTGATCAGCTTTGAGCTTAAGTTGCTTGCTGCCCAGCAAATAATCCTGCATCCTTTTTATAGTCTCCAAACGTTCTGCTTCGGTCATGGAAAACCTTTGGTCAGTAGTTAACATAGTTCGCAACTCATCGGCCTTTTCTACTTTGCCTTGGGCAAGCTGCTGATAGGCATTGGCCAGTTGTATTTTCCTTTGCTGACTCATTTCTTCCAGGGCCATGACATTGAGGCTTCGGGCTTTTTGATAGGCTTCAAAAGATGAAAGCTGAGTGAAAATAATGGTCCCTCCAGACCGGTTCTCATCATAAGGAATAAGCTGATCGTAAAGCATCTGGCTTTTTACCACCGGTTCTGCTTGCTCGTGATACACTTCAGATAGATTTTTTGCAAAAGTATAGTCACTCAAATGCCCGGATGAAGTGCTTACTTGTCCACTGGCTTCCTGTTCAATTCCAGCATCGGATAATGCCAGTCGGGCGGTGCTGGTGGTCTGCCGGAGGAACTCCTGGTAATCGTACTGTAGCTTTTCTATGGCTTCTACTTTTTCTTTGGTATTCTTAACCTGTCTTCGGATTACATCCAGTAGCAATGCCTGCTCAAGATTGGTTTTCATATTATTATCTATGCTTTTTTTGAGCAGGTTATCCATCACCGGGATTACTTGCTGGGCAGAGGTTTGATATCCAATGACCATTAAGGGTACTAAGAACAAAAGAATTCGTTTTCTCATGCTTATGTTTTTTAAAGACAGACATTAATACTGGTAAAGAGGTGTAGTGGATAGCACTGCTCTTTCCAGTTGTCGTTCGTAGTGCATTAGCGGACCAGATTTACTTTTTTCGGCTTCCTCCATTACATCCAGCACCAATTGATCAGACTGAAGCTTCAAATCCATGCTCTGCAAAATATAATCATGGGCCTGCTTGATGCTGGACAGCCGTTCCCCTTCGGTCATAGAAAAGCGTTCATTAATCAGCAGGACTTGGCTAAGTTCCTGCGCTTTTTCCAGCAGGTCTTCTGCCACTTGATTGTAGGACAATGCCACCTGCAACTTCTTTTTGTAGGCCATTTCATCAAAGGCCGCCCGGTTCACCGATAATCCTTCCAGCATCGCTTCCAAGGCCCTGAAGCTTTGTGGTAGTTGAGAACCAGAGCCAAACCGTCCAACTGCTGGTACAAAGCTTCCCCTCCCCCTATACCTTCCAGCGTGGCATATACTTCCTTAAGCGTGGTGATATTTTCATAAGCCGGTACATAAGCATCCATATCAATTTGCAGTGCCATGGCATGGGCCTGGTTCTTTAACAAATCCGCCCATTGCAGTTCGTTGACTGTTTCTGCCTGTTTTAGGAACTCCTTATAATCTTCCTGCAACTTGTATATATCCGTTACTTTTTGTTCAATCAGAAAGGAAACCGCGACCTGTTCGGCAAGCTTGTCTTTTTGGTCATCCAGGGTAAAACCGTTGGCAATGGTCACGGCAATATGGGCAGGGTCAACTACCGGAATGTCCTGTGCGTATGTGAGAAGGTTGTTAAATGTAAGCATTATGGCACAAACAATTACATACTTTTTCATGGCGTTGTTTTTTGTTGGTTGACAAGATAAAGGGGGTAGCCATCGGGCAGAAAAACGGTGGACTGCTTTCGTTTTGAGCGCTGTAAAACACTACGGCCCAGTTCGGCAGCCACATCAAGGGGCAGGTCCCTCACACTTCTTTGCCCCTGGCGATAAGCTGTTTCCCGGGCAGCATCTTCCCAGACATTTAGGTTTTCATCCAGCAGGATACCTTCGTGATAGGTGTGATCGTGTATCCTGTAATTTACCGCTTGCTGCAAGATACGGGACACCGAAACCTGCACCCGGTTCTGTGCTAAATTGACGATACCATAGACTAGGGTCCCGGAAGGTATCTTTTGGTCATTGACTGTCAAATCTTCGGTAAGCCTAAGGGTCAGCATTTGGTTGTTGCTTATCTCTTGCCCACCGTGCACCACGCAAGGAAGGAAATTACTCCCTGGTGTTGTATTTCCTACTTTCACCGGTTGAAAGAAGTCTGTGCTTGTTTTTTCCTTTGTAGAAGTAGCTTCGTTCGTAACTACTTCCCTATTTGTTTTTGTCTTCTTTTTAAACTTTTTGATAGGCTGTTCAAACCAATAGTTAGCGTATCTTCTATCTAAAGATAGGTGGTAATTGTTGGAGTAGCGAGGTCTCGAACCCTTCGTTCTCTAAGCATTTGGCCTCTGTATTCCAGATAAAGCCATCCGAAGAGGTTGTTTTCTCTATCTTTCTTACTTCTTTAGTAAATAGAAAATAAAAATGCTCCTCAACGCATTACAGAGATAGCTGTTTTACTCTTTCCTCAATCAAAGCTTTATAGTTCTCCTTTATATCTTCTGGTACAAAGCTTTGATCAATGAAACTAAACCAGATGCCTAACTTCTTTTCAAATCTGCTAAAGAGGTTCTCTATTGCCTTCTCATCTATATCAAATCGTGATATTGCCTGATAGAAGTCTGCTTTCTTCAGCTTTCTTTTTTTTCCGTTGAGGGTGAGTGCCAGTTCTTCTTCATCCCCTTCCACCACCAAGCTGGAAGCCACCATATCATAAGCCGGACAAAGTACATAACCAATTTTTGGTTGCTTGAGCAAAGAGAAGTTCTTCAGATGCATATCTGCATTCCCCGTCAGAAATGAAAATACCGCCTGTTCAAAATAGTTGATGATATCCAGTATTGGATGAGTAGCATATTGGATAATCGCTTTACCAATCTGCTCATGAGAACCTTTGTATTTATATTCAGTGAGCCTTTCAGTCAGTTGACACATATCTTCCATGTGTAGCTTTTTCTTTTTTTGCCGGTCTACTCTTTTGGTGATATAAGCCAGTTCTCCTGAGGCAAGACGAATCAAAGAATGAGGGACCGTTTTGATGCCTGCTATTTCAGCCAGATGCATTGTCAGATCTTCCAGTTCCGGTAGATGAGGATAATAGTGCGTGGGTGGCTTTAAGATGTATTCTCCCCACAAACCAACAATGGTAAATTTTCTGGTAACTTCTTCTTTGTCGGATAATTTATCGATATGCAGAGAAAGCTTAGGCTGTACACCGGTAACCGTGGTTTGGCTCTTCACTACCTTTTCTGCGAGTTCCAACATCTACTCAGCAGTATAAGGCAGATTCGGAGGCACAGCTGTGCCAAACATTTTCTTGCTGCACCGGGCATGATAATCATGTTCATCTCCATCCAGTTCTTGATAACAATACAAACACTTTGGATTACTCATACCCCTCCTTTTCTTCTATGATACTAACGGCTCCTATACAATCATGACAGCAGGCAAGCAGTAAGCCCATCCTATCTCTTTCATTGAGCTTCCAGTTTCTTTCAGCAATTTCCAGCAACCAACCTTCCGGAATCAAACCATCAAAGAAGGGAAAAAGCACCGGACTCTGGTATGACTTCTCACGTGTAGGTAATGTTAAGCTCACCGCTTCTGCATTATCACTTCGGAGATATGTTGCATCATAAGAAAAGTGGTATCCTTCTTCATCTTCAACAAGGATGCCTGCTAACTGATCTTGTACATATACTTTAGCTTTTCTCATGGAGCAGGCTTTCTCTGTTTACCGGTACTGGTCCCATTTTGTAGCCAAAAAGTTTGAGTACCTGATTAACTTTATCCAATCTCAACGTCTCTTTGCCCTGCTCTATTTCTCTTACAAACCGTAGACCCACTCCTGCTTTTTCTGCCAAATCTACCTGTGTAAGATTCATAAGTTTTCGCTTCTCTTTAAGAAAAGTACCTAACAATGTTTTTTCCATAGAATCACTCCCGGAAGGGTATAAAACAAGAAGATAATATAAATTTATAACCTTTTGGGTATAAAAATCAGGATGAATAAAGCTCTATTTCAAGGAATAGTTAGCTTATAGACTATAGTTTAAAGATGTAACTCGTGTAGAATATAAAAGCTAAGACTTCTGATGTTCAACTTTAATTGTTTGGATATCAATTATTTGTCGACACTCCTTATGTTATAATCAATGAATAGAACACCGATTTTTTGCAAAGTGTTGGTTGTCATTGATACATTATTCTGACCTCCCATTTGTATTTATTTTGATTGAACCTATACTAACGTGAGTTCGGAAAAGAAAATACTCGAAAAAACCGTCTCTCGTCACCGGGCCACGGCGGCACTGAGCCATTGTTTTTTAAGGATTTGCGGTGGAAAAATGGTGTGAGAGTCTCCTCGCGATGAGATTCCCACGGCTTCCTACCCACAAATCCTGCTCAAAGCCTATGAATGACGGCCGCCGTGGAGACGGTTTTTTTTTAGATTTTAGTCCGAGCTCACGTTATACTAGTATTTTGGGATTTCAAGAACAACAAGCTTTCGAACCCTGTAGTACTTTTTTTTACTATCCAGAGTTTCCCTATCAAAACATTGGATTGTGTGACTACTCAAACTACATTTATGAATAACCTATACTGGATATCTACATTTTAACATACAGGCCCTTACTGAACCAAAGGCAGATAATTTGAAATGGTCAGCATTGTCTACTGTTGATAAACATAAAGTTGAAAAAAGGAAAAAATATAGACCCTGGACATTTCAATCCATAAGATCTGTAAAAGAGCTGAAAGATAAGGGGATCATAGAAGCGGGTTGGAGGTCAGATACCGTGGGCTATGCTTTGGAAATAGAGGCTGATGAGCATATTGTTCATCATTCACCTCGAGAGAGAAAAGGCACAAGCCATGGGGAACGTTTTAATGCATTAATTCAGATACTGAACAGGCATCCCATCAACCGGGGCTATCCTGATGCATGGCAGACGGTCAAGACAGAAGTATATAGCTTTCCCCGTAGTCCGGCCAAGAACCTTACGATATTATCTTATGCTCATGACAGCACCGATATACAAAAGAAGTGGCCAGTATAATGGGTAGTATCTTACGGTAAAGGAAGAATATATAATTCCAGCCTGGGGCATCTGTGGAAAGGCGAAAAATACCCGCTTGCCTATCGCTGTGTCAGTTATCAAACCACAGTGATTAGGGTGGCAGAATGGCTGGCAAATGGAAAAATAAGTTATCCTGTACCTGATGACTTTCCAACGAGAGATTCGCCAAGTCTTAGAAAGGCAGACAGATTCGTGAAGCCAATGAAAGAATAGCTATAAAACTCACTTAAGTAAAAACCTTGTTTTGTCAAATATAAAGAAAGTCAAGCATAGCCCACTCACCCATGAATTAGTTGCAACCCATGAATGCATCAATTACCGCAGCGCTTCAACACAAAAGCTTTATTTTAGAAAAAACCTAAATCTTATGAAGAATATTATCCTCTTAATATGTGTTGGCTGGCTCTTCGGCGCCTGCCAGCCGGAAAATCAGGTGGCACAGGAAAAGCCGAAGACTGAGAACCATACCTATCAAAACCCTATTTTGGCAGGATTTTACCCTGACCCTACCATCTGTAAAGCGGGAGATCGGTTTTATATGACCAATTCTACCTTCTCCTACTTTCCTGGACTTCCCATTTTTGAAAGTACTGACCTGGTCAACTGGAAGCAGATTGGGCATGCCATGGACCGTCCATCGCAGCTAGACACCGAAGGACAGGGTGTTTCGCGAGGGCTCTTTGCCCCGGCCATCGCCTACCACGAAGGCACCTTTTACATCGTTTGTACCCAGGTGGATAAAGGCGGTAACTTTGTGATCACTGCCACCGACCCGGCCGGGCCCTGGTCAGACCCCATATATTTAGGTGAGCTAAATGGCATTGATCCTTCCCTCTTTTTTGATGAAGATGGACGGGTGTATATCGTTTATAATAGCGTCGCTCCGGACAATGAACCCCTATACAGCGGGCACCGCACGATTCGCATGTACGAACTGGATAGTGAAAGCTTGCAGCCTATTGGCGAACAAATCATCTTGGTTGATGGTGGGGTAGACATCAGCCAGGAACCAGTCTGGATTGAGGCTCCTCATATCTATAAGATTGACGATTATTACTACCTCATGTGTGCCGAAGGCGGAACAGCCTATAATCATTCAGAGGTGATCTTCCGCAGCCAAGAAGTGCGTGGGTCTTACGAGCCCGGACCGGTAAACCCTATTCTCACCCAGCGACACCTGGACCCTTCCCGTCCCAACCCGGTCACCACCGCCGGGCATGCTGATATGGTACAGTTAGATAATGGTGACTGGTGGGCGGTGTTTCTGGCCTGTCGGCCTTACGAAGACAATTATTTTAACATCGGAAGAGAAACTTTCCTGACTCCGGTAGAGTGGGAAGACGGCTGGCCCAAAATCAACCCTGAATTTGAGGAAGTGCAGTACGCATATCCTACTCCGATGGGTAATCCTGTTGATACCACCCTTTTTCCGTACAATGGTAATTTTACTTTTCAGGATGAGTTTGACAATGATTCTCTTGGCCTAAATTACATGCTCCTGCGCACCCCCAGAGAGCAGTGGCATGAGCTATCGGGTGGAGCACTTACCATGCAGTTACGACCTAAAATGGCTTCCGGTTCTTCCAATCCGAGTTTCGTAGGCCATCGACAGCAACACCATACCGGCAGCGTGTCAACCACCCTGGGTTTCCAGCCTAACAGTGAAAATGAGAAAGCAGGACTGCTAGCTTTCCAAAGTGAAACGCATCACTATCTGTTGGCAAAGTCTATGAAGGATGGGCAAGCGGTGGTTCAATTACTTCAATCTACTGAAGATGATTTCAAAGAACTGGCTAGCCAGCGGGTTTCGGGAGAAACTCTTCAGCTTAGGATAGCTTTTGAGGGGGCTGACTATAGCTTTCAGTTTGCCGAAGACAATGGAGACTGGCAGGTACTACAGGAGAAGGTGGACGGCAAATTTCTGAGTACCGAGGAAGCGGGCGGTTTTGTAGGAACAGTGCTGGCTATGTATGCTACATCTTCAGGTTCGGATTCGGAAAATACTGCATCCTTTGAATGGTTCCGATACGAAGGTAATGATCCGGTACTCAGCGGTAGATAATAGAAATTACAATAGATGAAAATGCATTGGTATATATATGTTTTGCTTCATTTGGGTTTATTTTCACCAGCAGTATTAGCCCAAAACAGCCAAACTAAAAATCCGGTAATCCACTCCGACGTACCCGATATGTCGATGGTGCGGGTGGGGGATACCTACTACATGAGCAGCACCACCATGCCTATGAGTCCGGGAGTGCCTATCATGAAATCCACCGACCTCATCAACTGGGAATTGGTTAACTATGCCTATAATGTGCTGGACACGGTGGATGCGCTTGAACTGGAAAATGGTCAGAGCAGCTACGGAAGGGGTTACTGGGCCAGTTGTATCCGCTATCATCAGGGGACTTTTTATGTATCCACATTTGCCAGTACGACCGGAAAGACGTATGTTTTTTCTACCCAGGACATAGAAAACGGTTCCTGGGATGTCTCGGCCTTTGAACCTTCCTATCACGACAACACGATTTTTTTGACGATGACGGCCGAATTTATATGATCTGGGGAGGAGGCAAGCTCATGATGGTGGGGCTAAAGCAAGATTTTTCCGGGGTTAAAGAAGGCACCGAACGGGTACTGATTGAGAACGCCAGTGCACCTGCTGGTGATAATATCATGCTTCCGGCAGAAGGCTCTCAGCTATTCAAGGTAAATGGAAAATACTACCTGTTCAACATTGTCTGGCCTCGTGGCGGTATGCGTACCGTGCTCATCCACCGGGCCGATAAGATCACCGGTCCGTACGAAGGGCGCGTGGACTTGCAGGACAAAGGCGTAGCCAAGGGGGGGCGGGGCTTATTGACACTCCGGAGGGTAAGTGGTTTGCCTATCTCTTCCGGGACTATGGTTCGGTGGGCCGCATTCTTTCAAACAGGGCTTTCCGGAGCTATATTCTATTGGGTAATTCAACTGTTTTTAACTACTAATTTTAAAGCTATTTAATGTGAATTAGAAGTTCTCTACATTAAATGACTTTTCACACCTTATGCTGACCACTTTCATCCTGATATTTTACCAGTAAAATCTATCAATTCCAGTAGTTCGTCTTTTTTAGAGAACTTAAGAAAATAATAATTGTAATTTACTTAAGCCAAAATGGGTATTTAATCTAAATCTGTGTAGTTACTGGAATGAACGAATAAAGACTTTATTAATAATATCTGCTACATGAACAACAAAAAAACACTGACAACCACCACCTTTTCTTTAATCGCTCTATCTTTTCTAGCTCTAAGTGTAAGCTGCAATACTAAATCGGCTCCTGAAACAATTACTTCAGCTCACACCACCTGGACCCACTATTCCGGAAGCCCCGACCAGTCAAAATATTTTAAGGCTTCCCAAATCACTAAAGAAAACGTTAGTCAGTTGGAAGTGGCCTGGATGTATCCATCTAATGATGATCAGCCCAATTATTTTAGCCCCATTATCGTAGATACTACTATGTATGTGTTAGGCAAAAATTTCTCTCTGATCGCAGTTAATGTACTCACTGGCAAAGAAATCTGGATTCACGCCAACTTGAGAGGAATCAGCCGAAGGGGCATCAACTATTGGAAAAGCAAAGACAAAACCGATAAACGTTTGATATTTACGCTCAACAATACCTTGCAGGCTATTGATGCCGAAACCGGAAAATCCATGATGAGTTTTGGTGATAATGGGTACGTGGATCTGCGATTAGGCATAGATCGTGATCCCACATCCATACGAAGGGTGCAAGCCATGATGCCAGGGGTTATTTACGATACCTTGGTAATTTTAGGATCTGCCCCCGGAGAAAGTTATTTCTCACCTCCCGGCTATGTTCGGGCTTACAATGTGATGACAGGCAAGCTGGAATGGACCTTTCATACGATTCCTCATCCCGGAGAATTTGGCTATGATACCTGGCCCAAAGACGCCTATAAATACGTAGGAGGAGTAAATGTCTGGAGTGAGATTTCGGTGGACGAAGAAAGAGGAATTGCTTACTTACCGCTTGGGTCGCCTACTTATGATTACTACGGAGCTGACCGAATAGGAAGCAATTTGTTTGGCAATTCCTTGGTAGCCCTGAATGCCCGTACCGGTGAAAGGATATGGCATTTTCAAACGGTGCATCATGATATCTGGGACTACGACCTTTCACCAGCACCGCAACTATTAACAGTAAACAAAGATGGTAAAACTATTGCTGCAGTAGCTGTGGCCACTAAACATGGCTTCATGTTTGTATTTGATAGAGAAACTGGTGAACCGGTTTTTCCCATTGAAGAAAAGCCCTTCCCTGCTAGTGAAATGCCCGGGGAAGAAGCCTGGCCCACCCAACCTATTCCTTCACTGCCCAGCTTTACCCGACATGAAGTCACCCAAGAAACGCTAAATCCCTATCTTCCTGACAGTATTAAACAACATTGGTATAAAAGAATGGAGTCAGCCAAATCAAGCTTGTATGTGCCGCCCTCCGATCAATATGAAACCGTCATGATGCCTGGAGCATTAGGAGGGGCTAATTTTGGTAACACCGCAGCTGATCCAAATAACGGAATTATGTATGTGATGACTCAGGAACACGCATCAATTTATAAGTTGAATAAGATGGGGCCACCAAAAATTGATCTGTCGGAAAACGAAATCAGTAGAGCTAAATCATTGTATACTGCGACCTGCAAGACTTGTCATGGTGAAAACCGTGAAGGTGGTGCTGGCCCCTCACTGGTCAATATGGGGGAGTATATTTTCTACAATGAGTTTAGGGGCATTGTGAACAATGGCCGGGGACAGATGCCCGGCTTTACCCATATCGATGAAGGGACACTCAAAGCACTATTTCAGTATTTGGGTGGCAACCCCACTAGTTTCAGATTCCCGGAAAGAACAGTAGAAGAGGTAATTCCCGAAGGTCCGGTTGTGGCCTCAGGTGGAGCTGAAATCAAAGCCGATGCACAAAGAAATGCCCCCATGTCGGACTACCCCGAAGATACTGAGCACCCGGAAGATCGATATACTACTGACTACGGGCTGGATTGGCCCGGTCTCTTATCACCGCCCTGGTCTTCCATTCTGGCTTACGACCTGAACGAGGGAGTCATTAAGTGGAGACAGCCGATTGGCGAGGATTCAATGTACGTGCAGGGCGACAAGACCAAAGGTGCTCCTGGCGGCACTTTACGAAAAGGTCTGCTCGTAACATCTACCGGACTCGTATTTGCTACCGCCAAAGGCGGCAAACTCTACGCTTTTGATGCCGATACCGGTGATCTGTTGTGGGAAACCACGCTAAGCCACGAAACCAACGCCCAACCCAGTATGTACACGCTGAACGGAAAGCAATACCTGGTGATCAATGCTACAGCTAACTTTATGCAGGACAGCTACGATCACTCCAAAAAGCCGGATGCTCTGCCGAGAGGCTATGTAGTGTATGCGCTTCCTGACGGTAATTAGATGGTTTATCGAAGCAATTATCTTTTGTACTCCGCAATTTTTCTTTTTACTATTACTAATGGAACCTACTAAACAACCTAATACTAATGAAACACTTACTTGGATTATTTCTTTTAGCTAATACAGTTTTTGCGTCAGCTCAATCCATTCAGGATCGCATTTCACCCAACGATCCAGCCAAATATCAAGACCTCTCCGCAGTACATGCCGGGGCAGGAACCATGGGCTTTACCCAGTTGATAGGCCGTAACGATTTATCCACTAATTTTCTTTATCTCCATACGGGGGTGATCAATCCTAAGTCGGGTATCGGTCATCATTTTCACCATACTATTGAAGAAATGTACGTCATCCTCAACGGTGAAGCCGAGTTCACAATTAATGGCCGCACCTCAAAGATCGTTGCCCCGGCCGTGGTGCCTTGCAAAATGGGAGATGCTCATGCAATTTACAATGCATCCGATGAGGATATTCGCTGGCTTAACTTTGCGGTAAGCCAGAAAAAAGCACAAGGAGATGCTTTTGACCTAGGCGATGACCGAGTAGGAGCCGACATCGACCCTACCCCGGTGTTTGTATCAAGTCGTTTGGAAAAAGAACAACTCAAGGAAGCCTACCCTGCATACGCTGGCGATGGAGTTGTAGCACGCCGAGTGGTTGGCCCTGAAGTATTCCGTACCGATTGGGACTATGTAGACCATGTGGTGATACCGGCGGGCAGTTCGGTCAGCGCTCACGTCCTGGAAGGTGTGGAAGAAGTGTATTATGTAACCAGCGGGACAGGAAGGGTAAGTATGAATGATGAAGAGGCCAGTATAAAAGCTGATGATGCTTTTTATGCCATGCTGGGGGAAGAAATAAGCCTTTCCAGTGGAGATGAAGCCCTTGAATTGCTGGTTATTGGCATTACGCCTTCCAAAGAAAAAGGGCTCAGCATGGCTAAGCCACTGGCCGAACCCAAAGCGATGGTGTTGCAAATGGACTTTGTAGTAGACAAAGAAAACGCCAAGGCTTTTGAGAAAATGTACTACTCAATTTACGTACCAGCGATGACCGTACAGGATGGCTATCTTAGCTCCAAGATTTTACATCTTTTCCCCGAAGGCCTTTCTACAGAAATAGAGGCAGAGCCGACAACCTACAATTATCAGATCCAGATTTCATTTGATACGGAAGAAAACCGGCGTAAGTGGGTTGCTAGTGATCAGCATCAGATTGCCTG
>JBBSOG010000138.1:0-12679 GCA_038259985.1 Cytophagales bacterium | reverse complement strand
AGAAGTGCTCAGCGTAAACTGTCCCTTACCATCATTGAGGTAAAGCCTGTCCTGATAGTAGGGAGAGCCGGAAGCAAATTCATTCCCTCCGCTGACAATATACAAATCCTGGTCTCCGTCACCATCCGCGTCAAAAAATATACTGCCATGATCCTCTTCATACTTTAGGGTATCTGTGAGGGGCAAGGGAGTAAAGCGACCGTCAACTTGTTGTATAAAAATTTGTCCGCTTTGCTCGAAAGCACCTCCAACAAAAAAGTCTTCCAACCCATCCCCATTCACATCTGCTACAGCTAATGCCGGTCCCTGCTGAGATAGCTTATGGGGTAAAAGCGGCTGGATATTGAAATCCCCAAAATGTTGTTCTTCATGTTTGAAGTGAATATTTCTTGCCTCATTTGCCTGTATAAATATCGGAGCATGAAGCGTGTTTTGAGACTCAGCAGCTTTTTGTACTAATGCCTCAGCGCTTTTAAGTACCATTTCCTGGTCTGTATCCACATCATAAAGTAGCTGAACTTTTCCGGAAGGCCATTCAATCCGAAGGGAATCCACATGGGTAGCTGATCCTAAACCAAAATGTATGCGAGGGTCTACTGTAGACTGATAACCCCGATAGGGAGAATGCTCAGCAAACAATACCTGATCCGGCAAATAGCACCAGATTTTAGCGCCCAGACCACTGAGGTTACCCTTCTCCCCTTCAAGCACCAGCCTAAGCCAGTGATGGCTTAATTTTTCTCCAGCAAGGTTTTCGTACACAAAAGCAGGCGCATTGGTATTGTTGGTTACATAGTCCAGGTCCCCATCATTGTCCAGATCAACATACACGGCTCCGGTAGAATAGGAAGGCTGCTGAAACCCCCATGCATCCGATACATTTTCAAACGATAAATCAGCCTTATTCCTAAAGACCATATTGGGAAGATGAGTGCCTTCAATCTGATTGATGGTTTCCACAAAACGCTCTTTCATCTCCTCAGTATAAGCCGCTTTGCTGAATTCCTGCATTTTATAAGAAGCAAAATCCCGGTTGGTGATGTCTCTGGGATAACCATTGGTCACCAACAGGTCGCGAAAGCCATCCATGTCCATATCTGCCCATAAAGCACTCCAGCTCCAATCAGTAGCTTCTATGCCTGCCAGTTGACCGATCTCACTAAAAGCAGGTTCGCCATTGGGTTTGAAACCTCTATGCCACTGAAGGGTATTTCTCATGAACTGAGGAGTGTAGTCATATTGTATTTCTGACCTATAGCGGTTGTAGTTGGTCTCTCCAAACATCAGTTTCTTCCTCTTGTTGTCCGGAGGAAGCATATCAAGGGTAAGCATATCAGGCATGGCATCATTATCAATATCTGCGATGTCATTTCCCATAGCAGAGTAGCTCTGATGTCTCAAATATTCAGATGCTTTATCGGAGAAAGTCCCGTTTTGCTGATTGATATACAACAGATCATTAGACAAATAATCATTGGAGATATAGATATCCGGCCAGCCATCCTGGTTGATATCCACAATAGACACGCCCAGTCCATAGCCTTCAATGGTGATACCCGACTCTTCACTTACATCTTTGTAAATGGGATGCCCTGCTGCTCCTACACCTTCATAACGGTACAGCCTGTCGGTATTGACCATCTCTCCTTTGAGCCGTTTTGGACGAATGATATTGGGCCCCATCTGATCGGTAATGTTGGTGAGCAGGTACATATCCAAATCCCCATCCCTGTCATAATCCAGGAAGGCAGCCATGGTGCTATGCCCTGTATCATCCAGTCCGTATGCTTCTGCCATTTCTTTGAAAGCCGGATATCCTTCCGGACCATTATGCTGGTTCACATACAGTTCATTACGTCTTTGCTGGGGATCTGCCTGAGGTCCGGCAAAGCAAAGGTAAATATCCGGCCAGCCATCCTGATTGATGTCTACGATGGAAACTCCGGTGGCCCACTTTCCTGTATTGAGTATGCCTGCCTTGGCAGTGATTTCTTCAAATTGAAAGTCTCCTTTTTGTCGGTGATGATTGAGATAGAGCTTGTTCTCTCCCATATTGGAAGAAAAAAAAAGATCCTGAAAACCATCCTGGTCAAAGTCTCCTACCCCCACCCCTGCCCCGTTATAAAAATATTCAAAGGTGATGATATTCAGTTCGGGACTTTCGTGCAGCACATTGGTAAACGTAAGTCCGCTTTCTTCAGGGCTCACCTGCTTCAGCATAAATTCTTCCTGTTTTTGCTCAGCCTTACAACTCAGAAGTAGTAAGCCAAAAAGACTCATCCAGACATTTTTGATCATACAGCAAAGATACTTATCCAAAATGTCAATTTGTAAACTCATGCGCTGAGAAGTCAGGATTAAAAGTTAAGCTTTTATGAAGAAATGAAATTTTGTTTACAGAAATTTAATAAAGTTGTACCTTCAAAAACGGATAGAGTAGTTTAAATTCGCCCTTTGCTTTCATCTAACCCCAAGCCTCATGCATACTTCTTATCAAATCATCCTAATCTACCTGCTGCTTTGCATTACTCCCGGACTTATGGCACAGGAGGTTTCTCCTTTTCGCAGATTGGAACAGTTTGGCGAGCAGAAACCCTGGACGCATGAGCAGTTTGCCAATGACCCACAGGCTTTTCAGTTTGCCATCGTCAGCGACCGTACAGGCGGTCACCGGCCTGGTATCTTTGAAAAAGCAGTGCACAAACTTAATCTTTTGCAGCCTGAATTTGTGATGAGCGTGGGTGATTTTATTGAAGGATATACCAAAGATGAAAAAATTATAGAGGAGCAATGGGATGAGTTTAATGGTTTTCTCAAATCGCTACAAGCGCCTTTTTTTTACCTGCCTGGCAACCACGACATTTCCAATGATGTGATGCGTGAAGCATGGAAAGAAAGATTTGGTAAAAGCTATTACGCATTTCTTTACCAGGATGTACTATTCATCTGCATGGATACTAATGATGGAGATGGCGTTACCATGAGTGAAGAGCAGATCAATTATTTTAAGAATGTTTTGCAAGAAAATACGGAAGTGCGCTGGACCATGCTCTTTATGCATCATCCTATCTGGGATTATGAGGATCTCAGCGGCTTTCAGGATATAGAAGCTTTGCTAAAGGAACGCGACTATAGTGTGATTGCCGGGCATCGGCACCGTTACCTTTATGAAGAAAGATATGATAAAAACTACCTCACCCTAGGCACTACCGGAGGCGGAAGCCAGCTTAGAGGCGCTTCCTTTGGTGAGTTTGACCATATTGTCTGGGTGACGATGACTAAAGAGAATGGCCCGGCGATCGTCAATGTAGCCCTGGATGGTATTATTGAAAAAGACATTGTTACAACACAGGGAAGAGCACTGGCTACTGCCTTGCTGGAGGCAGCGGATATGCCTACAGAAGTGTTGCTGGATGAAAACGCTTCTACCTCAGGAATGGCTGGTCTGCTGGTAGCGAACCCCACCGATGTTCCCATGAAGCTAAAAGCTTCGCTTCTACACCATCATCAACTGCAAGCGGATAAAAGTCAGTGGGAAGTAATTGTGGCTCCAAAATCCAGTGAAGAAATCAGCTTTCATTTTCAGCCCATTGCTTCAAAAGCACAGACTGAAAAAGCTGATCCTTTTGTGTTGAACTGGGCTTTATCTTATGAGGTAGACAGCTTGAAAAATATGGTGCTCCAGGGGCAAAAACTTATTGAAAATAAGGCTTATAGTAATCTGAAAATAGAGCCTGAGCAATCTGAATTTTTAGATCAGCTTGATTTATCCTTCTACTACCCTTTTTCAAAAACAGAAATAAGGTATACCCTGGATGGTAGCACTCCGGATAAAAACGCTCCCCTCTACGAAGAGTCTATGCTCATAAACGAGAGTACCCCTTTACAAGCTCGGGTTTTCCGTGCTGGTTTGGCTGGTCCGGTGCTTAGCATGCCGTTTAAAAAAGTCACACCTGTAAAATCTACAAAGGTATCCAAACCTAAAAAAGGGCTACAGTTTCAATATTATGAAGGAGAGTGGAAGAAACTGCCGGATTTTGACGCTTTAGAGATAGTCAAAGAAGGTGTGGCCACAGACTTTGATGTGGAAGAAATAGCTGGGGAAAGGGAAGATCATTTTGGCATTAGGTACTCGGGCTATATTAAGGTATCTGAAGAAGGCATGTATACTTTCAGCCTGCGTTCTGATGACGGCGCCAGGCTGATCATCGCCGGGCAAAATGTAGTAGAAAACGATGGTTCACAAAGTACTTCCAGAAATGAAGGTAATATCGCCCTTAAGGCAGGCTATCATCCGATAGAAATCCAATACTTTGAAGATTTCTTGGGAGAAGTACTTGAAATTCATTATAGCCTTAGTGAGCAAGAAAAAAGGATTGATATCTCGGGTATGCTATATCATCAATGATTTGGACGATTTCCACCAATAAAGAAACAAGAAAAAATGATGCGACAACCCTTTGCATACACTTCTGAAATCCATACGGGTATCCTGCATGTTGTGCTTTCTTTATTTTAATTATCTGAGCATTATACTGTAATAACCACATTGCCTTTTTTGTGTCCTTTATCAACATACCTATGAGCCTCTACTATTTGTTCTATAGGATAGCGTTTGTCTATAACTGTTTTTAGCTTGCCTGCCTCACAGAGTGCTTTGAGAAAGAGCAGATCTTCGACCTTTAACTTAAAATTGCTTGACAAAGCAAGAACATTTAGATAGATTCCTAACTTCGTCAGGTTTTTTTTGCGTTTTGAAGATGCAATCTTGCCTACTGCATCAAAAATAACGTCATAAACTTCACCGCTTTGTGTAAAATCTTCTTGAGTATAATCGATAAGCTTATCGGCTCCCAGAGATTTTACCATTTCCAAATTCGTAGTACTGCATACTCCTGTAACTTCTGCCCCAAAGTACTTTGCAAGCTGTATGGCAAAAGTACCAACACTACCGGAAGCGCCATAAATTAACACCTTTTGACCCTTCTGAATATTTGCTTTTCTAAGATTAAGCAAGGCGGTTAATCCACCATTAGAAAGCGGGGCGGCTTCCTCATAGGACATATTGCTTGGTTTTATTGCAATAATCCCTTTTTCAGGCATACAGCGATACTCGACATAGGCGCCAAATTCAAATTCTGTGGATGCAAAAACAGGATCACCTATTTTAAACAACGTAACATCTTTGCCTACTGCTTCAATTTCTCCGGCCAGTTCCATTCCAAGTATTTTCTTTCTTGGGCCTGTAAAACCCATCACGATTCGCATCATGGGCTTGAAAAAGAAATCCTTTAGGGAACCTAAACCAGGCTCTAAACGCCGAACCTTAGTATCTCCTATGTGGACTGTAGTAGCTATTACTTTTATCAGCACTTCATTATCTTGAGGAAGAGGTTTTTTCACTTCTTTAATTTGAAGAACATCGGGTGGTCCGTATTTAGCACATATAACTGCTTTCATTTTATTTCTTTTCCGAATTTATAGACTGTCTGTGGGGAATGACGCACAATGACTCAGTGTAAAATACGTAAGTCAATCAAAGCTCTTTCTTTCAGCCTAGTATATTGAATCACACCTTTTCCGAAACGCTTCTTATCCCCATGTTTTTTTACATTTTGTTCTATGGCGTTTTGTTTTCTTAACCAAAGTCAATGTATAAAGAAAATGGTCTTATTAATTTCGCAATATCGAAAACAATTTACAAAATATAGTAAAAATGATAAGGGCTTTATTTCTTTCATTGCTTTTGTTTCTTAGCAGCAAACCCATCATAGAGCAATCTCCTGTACAAACCATCAGGGGAACCATCATCGACCAAGACACACAGTTACCGTTGGTAGGAGCTACTATTCAAATATTAATAACCGATACCACTCTACATGAGAATCTTTTCATTATTAACAACAGGTGGAATTAGAGCCTGTTCAATGACTTGGATGAATAAGTCTAATAGGTCAGACATAGTCCTAAGCGCGAGGCGCCAACACTCCAATCCATGTCGGAAGAAACTATTGGCTTTGTAACCGTGATTCTTTACTTGAATAGATTTTTGATGTTTATCGCTCCATCGTCCAATATGTAAGCAAACCGTGAAAGCGATAGCTACCAAAGCAAAAAGCTTGCGTAAACGCCCTAAATCGTCTAAATGAGTATCTTCTAAGCGAAAACCTCTTTGCTTTATGCTTTGAAAAAAGGTTTCGATTGACCAACGACGCTGGTAGAAGTTTAAAGCTAAATGTGCGAACGTATTTGTCATAACAATAAGATGCTCATCATCCTGCTTATTTTGGCGTTTAATTGCTAGGCTTACCCGCAATTGCTAGGCTTACCCGCGATTTCTATGGTTTAAACAAGGGCAGCGGTATAGCTTTTTTCATATCGCCGGAATTCTAAGATAAAAGCAAGCGACAAGCCTATAATTTTTTCAAGTTTTTGCTTTATCTAAGTTGGGCTGCTTGATTATATCAATTGAATTGCGCTACTGCCGCCTACCGCCCTTCGGTTGCTGTTTCCATTGGAGGACAAAACTTTAGGTTTTGCCCTCCAATGGAAAGATGGTTAGGCAGCTTGTTTGTACTGCTTGATGACTACGTATTCAGTGCCACGGTTAAGGGTTGCGAACACGCGGTTAATAAGTTTGGCTCTAACGGCATTCAAGGCTGACATCTTGGCTTTTCCCTGTTTAACTTTCCGTTGATAGTAGGCTTTGAGTTCGGGATCATGCTGTACGGCAGCACTAGCACAGTTACTCAGCAACGCTTTCATCTTTCGGTTGGCCAGTGGACTAATTTTGGTCTTTCCCCGAATACTACTCCCTGAGCTATACTCGAACGGAGCTACGCCAGCATAGCAAGCAAACTGCCTACCATTATTAAAAGCGGTGAAGTCCTGGGTATAAATTAGAAAAGCAATCGCGGTGACCATACCGATGCCTACCACTGAGGTGATTAGCCGAAAGTGGTTTTGAATCTGCTCGTCCTCTTGCAAGGTTGCCTCCATCTGCTTATCAGTATGCTTAATTTGTTCTTCTACGAGTTTGAACTGCTTTTCAGATTGCTTGATAATGAAGCCATTATCTATTAGCTTACTGGTGTCTTTCAAGTCAGCAAGGGTTTGCTTGAGGATTACTTTGGTTCTGGTAAGCCGATCTCGGAAGGCCATCAAGTTCTTGAGTTTCAGTAGACAAGCCGAAGGCAACTGCATGGGATTTAAAGTACGCTGATGCAGACAGGCGAACTGAGCGATGCGTTGTGCATCTACTTGATCGTTCTTGCCTCTGGTGATGCCCATAGACCGTTTCAGATGCAAAGGACTCACCAGCGTATACAATAATCCTTGGTCTTGTAAAAATCGGACCGCCGAAGCGGCAACATAGTGCCAGCGTATAGGA
The DNA here is from genome assembly GCA_038259985.1 of Cytophagales bacterium. GTDB lineage: Bacteria > Bacteroidota > Bacteroidia > Cytophagales > Cyclobacteriaceae > Catalinimonas. The sequence goes on along the minus strand of JBBSOG010000138.1, from coordinate 5,289 downwards.
ACCTGTATGCTCCATGCAAAAGAAACTGTGACTCACGTATACCTTTTGTTTTTTCAACCACGTGAGCAGTTGTTTGAACCCTGCTGTGGTATTAGCAAATTGTTGATGTTTAAACTGATCAGGACTATCCTGATGGCAGTAGGCTACATCCAACGTAATTTTGGAGACATCAACACCAATGGACCAATTAAATTTCATAACTTCGTTGTTATAGTGAAACATCGATATCCGAACGTATTGAAAAGCTAATCCCCGCGCGGCGTCCGCTTTAATAAGCCCAAAGCTTAACATTCTAAATGGCTCTGTTTCAATACAAAAATGCGAGGGACTAATTCCGGCGCTAAAGCTAGTTTATTAGGCGACCCCGTAATTCACCGCTCGCACTTTCGGTTCTTGTTATTTTGTGCTTTTTAAAGCTAAGCTTTGTTACACAAATCTAAAGGGCGACCCCGTTCCTTTTGAAGGTTCTTGTCTTGAAAGGCAGCTACTTCGTTGACTGGTACTTTGAGCGCGTTCTTAGCATTAAGTAGTCTTTTGCGCAAGGAAACTAACAGCGCGGCTGCCGCTGGCGCAACTTACTGATTGTCTGTCTTTCTGGCTGCCAAAGCACAGCCTGATCCGCATGGCGATAAGCATATTCGCCAATTCTAATAGCATCTATTTTATCGCTTTTGTCCCGGCCGGGAACGGCTCGCTGCAGTCCCATTGAGCGTTTGATTCTCAAAGAAGATTCCAACCAGAGAGAAAGATCATTCTCTGTGACTAATGCCATAATATTCTGACAGCGCGGCTGCCGCTGTATACTCCTGTGTGCTCACAGCAAATCAGGCAGTGAGAAAGATCAATATTTCTGGCTAGACACTCCTTCTGGAACTGTTTTAGGCCAGTCAATGAGTTATCCACTTTCAGATGGAAAAGGAGTCGTTGATGGTCTCTGACGGCAAAGTCCAGCGTCTTTTTGCTAATGTCGATACCGCTCCACGGGGGACAATGGAAAAAAAATAATTCATAGCTTGGGGAGTTGGTTATTAACAAATAATCAAGACACTCTCAAAACGCCACGGGGCGCCCCGCTTAATAATAGGTCTTAGGCAGTAGCCCTTACCTGAATTTCTATTTGAAGCTTGCCGCCGGGGCCCGGTCTTGAAACGCCTGCCCAAGTCTAAATCGCGGGGTAGGTCTTTCCTGGCGGCGGCCCTAGTGCACTTGGGCTGGCGGTCAAGCTGTTAATATATGGATAACTCTACCGACCGGCGTCCCGGCGAGTTACCCACATATTAACAGCATAATAGCAACTACTATTTTCTTAGAATTTTAATATGTTACTAACCTAAAGGCGGCGGCCGCCAATGGTTATGTATCTTCACGCCATCCAGTAAGCACTGCTTACGCTGGCCCAACCAATCAGTTGCATGTCGTATCTGCCCGTCTTTCTCTACAAGTGTATTACTTCGCGAGCGAATGTAAAAGTCTATTTCACTGGTAAAGAGAAACTTGATCCAGTTAGTACCAACAAATTCACGATCGCCTATAATTGCTACCGATCGTCCAACCAGCAGTTGCAAACATGCTTTCAAGACGGCAATACGCTCCTTCTCATTACTGTTGCCACCCTGCTTATCATCCAGTAGTTCAAACCATAGTGGAATAGCTGCTCCCTGACAGTAAGCACTGATAACCAAAAAATTGATGTTACACTGACCGAACTGCCAGTTCGTACGATCTATGGCCAAAATGACCTGACCCTTTGCAGGCAGAAAACAGCATAGTAGCAATGCAATTTGTTCATAGTTCATTTCATAATTGGCGATAAAGTCCTGGATGCGGCGTAGATTAGATTCTGTCTTCACTTTTGTAGACATATGATTGGCTACTTCAATAAACTGTACACTACGCCCCTTTATAAGTCCTTCTATAAAGAGAACCATAAATTTCTTACGAGCTAAATTGATTGGTTTTAAAGGTATTAGTGCATCCACTTTTTGAAATATTCTGCCGGGTGCCGGCCACTTATCTTTTCGGTGAAGTTCATTCTTCAAAGGGGTTAGTGAGTGACGTTGAACACCACAAAACTAACCTCTTTTCTATTTATCTATTTTTTCTCATGTAGAGTGCTATCAGCCTTATTTTTGTAGGTTACTATGGATTTCATATTGTCTTATATTGGCGCTAACGGTTAGTATATGAAAATTAGGCGATTAAGAAGCACCAAACTTTCGATTAAGCACAAAGTTTGATACGAGCAAAAAGCCTTAAATCTACTACTTATCCGCCTATTTTTTATGTTCATTGTTATGCCTTCGCCTTTCTATTTCTTTTTTGGTTGTCTAAAATGATTTGCTCGTATATCTTTTTCTGCAAGTGATACAGTTTCTTCAATTCGCTTTTGTCGTGTTTCAGGCTTTTTCGCATTTAAAATCCATTCCAATATTCCACGCTTTGAAGAGCGAGGGAAGTTTTCCCAATTTTCAAATGCTGTAGTGTTGCTTAAAAAGAGTTTCTGCAAGTCATCTGGTACAGTTAAATTCTCAACTTCGTCTAATGCAGTCCAAGTCCCATTTTCTTTGGCAATTTTTATCATTTCAAGTCCTGCCGACTGCATTAAACCTTTTTCAATGAGTTTCGCAATCTTCGCCTTGTTTACTTTGCTCCAATTGCTTTTTGGATTTCTCTTGGCAAAAAACTGATAGTAACTGTCTTTGTCTCGTTTATTAGGTTTGCTATCTATCCATCCAAAGCATAGGGCTTCATCTACCGCTTCGGGATAATAAACACTTGGTGTCTCACTTTCCTTTTTATAGATAATCAGCCAAACGGATTTTTCTGTCGAATGATTTTTTTTCAACCATTTTCGCCAATCTTCCCGTGATTTAGCGTGAAAAGTCCGTATGGAATTATAGACTTCCACTACCAATTAATAGGTTCTCCATCTTTAAAAAATCCACCTGAAGGTGCATCATCAGGTAAAGTTGCAGCCCAAACAATACCTTTAGCTCCTTCGCTTACTGGTCTTGCTCCGTAATCTTCAGTTCCTGGATATGTCGCGGTAAAACCTGGGTCAACAGAATTTATTTTGATTTTACTATCTTTAAATTGGGTTGCAAATTTGACTGTCAAACCATTCAATGCAAGTTTTGTAATACCATATACTGGCACTTTGCTAAAATGATAAGCAAGCCCAAAAACTGGGTCGCCAAATGAACCCGCACCACTTGAAACATTTACAATTCTGGGTTGGTCACTTTTGTCAAGTAAATTGTAAAATCCTTGAATCATTCTCCAAGCACCCAACAGGTTAGTGTCAAGAGCATCTTTAACAAATTCTATCTCTGCGGAAAGTGGTTCTCCACCTTGGTCAAAGAATGAACCTGCATTGTTGATCAAGACGTCGATTTTGCCAAATTCTGTTTCAAGGGCTTTAGCAAGGCCGTTTATAGATTGGTTATTCGTAATGTCTAACTCTCGGGCAGATACTCCAATCTTTTCTGCAAGTTCTACAGCTTTATCCAAGTCTCTGGCTGTGATGATAACTTTATATCCAAGGTCTTTCATTTGTTTTGCAGTCTCAAAGCCAAGTCCAGTTTCTCGGCTCACTCCTGTAATTATTACAGTTTTTTCCATTTTCAAAGTTTTTTATTCTGTTGCGGTCTGTTTTTAGGTGAGGCATAACGGACTAGAGCAGGTGCGGCGGCAGCTTTGGCGCTTCTTATTGCCGAGCTCATTTAACTTACTTGTTCGCATTTCTGTTTCTATCGCTTTTTCGCAGCCGTGGCACTTACTTGATGTTACCACCTGTTTTTCCTAATCATAATGAAATCTACATTTTGCAATTAAAATCTCATCCTCTCTGACTTGATAGATTAATCGGTGTTCCGAGTCTATTCTTCTAGACCAAAAACCTTTGTACTTATACTTTAATGGCTCTGGCTTTCCAATACCAGAAAATGGATTGCGAGAAATATCTTTTAGCAGATCATTAATTCGCTTTAGCATCTTCTTATTGGTTTTTTGCCAGTACAAATAATCTTCCCATGATTCATCAACAAAAATATACTTCATTCTTCCAATAAGTCTTTCTGATACGTTGAACCACTTTTCAGTTTGTCAATGGCAGAATCCAACCTTCTCTCATTTTCTCGTGATGATAATTCGTGTTGAGTAGTACAGAGTGAATTGTACTCTGTTAAAGACATGATCACTACGCCATTATCTTTCCCTCTATTGATGATAAGGGTTTCAAAATTATGAGTCACTTTGTCAAGATACTTTTTGATATCTTTCCTGAAGTCAGAAATTGATGTTGTCAACATAGCTTATTTATTTTACCGTACACGAACATGTACAAAATTACGTACAAAAATTAAGCTATCTTGTCCTTATTCCTTTTTTATTTTAATGGGTGGTAACGGTTACCATAGGCGCAGGCGTAGCTTTGCGCTTATAGTCTGTTATGCCGCGTCTTGTTCATATTTCTTGATGCTTTCCAGTTCTACTTTCTTTGCTTTTGTTTCTTCCTCTAGATCAAAATCATCTTGTAATCCCAACCAGAATTTAGCACTCATTCCAAAGTAGTAGCTCAATCTCAAAGCAGTATCAGCGGTGATTCTTCTGCGGCCTTTGATAATCTCACTAATTCTAGTTTGGGGTATACCTATATTTTTAGATAATCTGTATGCGGAAATATCTAGAGGAATGAGAAACTCTTCCTGTAGCACTTCTCCTGGATGAATGTTCGGTAAATGTTCCATAACTAATGATAATCAATGATTTCTACTTCTGATGCTTGTCCATTTGCCCAATGAAAGATGATTCTCCATTGGTCGTTAATTCTGATGCTATAAAATTTACTAAGATTTCCAGAAAGTTTTTCCAGCCTATTTGAAGGTGGAATTCTTAGATCTGCAATATTCTGTGAATTGTTCAGCATTCTAAGTTTACGCCTACCTATTTTCTGAATCTCAATTGGCCATTTCGGCACTCTTTCGCCATTCCATACTTTCTCAGTTTGCTTTGACCCGAATGAAATTATCATACTTACTTATTGCGTTACTAACGCTAAAGATAAGTATAAAGTTTTAATTTCTGATTCCATATCAGTCCTTTTTTCCGATGCGGTATAACGGGGCGCGTGCAGGCGCTATCCGGGTTTGTTTGCTTTTTTCTTCAGAGTATCAATTTTCGTGCTTGGCGATTCAGGTGTCTAAACTCACTTTAAACCAGGATGGCGCTTGAACGTTGTTATGCTCTCCTGCTTCTTCACCGGCGTGCGGATGGACATCCTGTGGTGGT
>JBBSOG010000137.1:0-12692 GCA_038259985.1 Cytophagales bacterium | reverse complement strand
TTTGAGCATTCCGGGAAGCGTGAGCTGTGCGGTATCAATGACCAATGGGGCGGTACCCGGCAAGATTTTCGCCTCTTTATTTCTCCAGGGATATACGCCAGTCAGCAGTGCATAGCGGCTTGGCGTGCAGGTAGCGGAAGACGCATATCCATGGGTAAAACGCACCCCTCCATTGATCAGCTTATCCATATTGGGGGTGGTTATTTCTGTAGCACCATAGGCACTTACATCCCCATAGCCCAAGTCATCCATATAAATCACTACGATATTGGGGGACTGAATATTTTCTTCAGTTGTTGTTTCAGGCTCAGTTTGTTGGCTTGCGCACCTGGTAAAAATAAATAGGGTAATACTTAGTAAGGTTGTGATCGCTTGGTGCTTGCTCATTGGTAGGTATTTGCTTTAGAGACGTAGTTTATGAAGTATTTTCTAATTATGCCAAACTATGATTGACAAATAAGCTGGAAATTCACTTTTCAACCTAGCTTAACCATAAACCGTTACAGGCAACTTTTATTTTTACAAAAAAACTATCTTGAAAAAGCATATTTTTAAAATGATCCTGGCGGGCACGGACTACGACAAAATACACTTTCAAACTTTACCAGGCGGTAGGAGTGACTACAAAAAGCAGTAATGATCCATGTGGAAAAAATATCTTATCTCAACGGAGCTTGTCTTTAAAATACCCGAAGTGGAACGCTACACAATTTTGGCGCGGGGTTCTGAGAAACCCCGCTACGACAAATATTTTTATGCTTATAATTAATCCGATTTGAAACAACCTATACAGTAAGCTGGATGACTAAGCCCTCATTTTTGCTAAGTTCAATAGCTTTATGCACGGGTGTTCCTTCCCGATCCCGGCCAGTAGCTAAGACCACCGTTCCCTCTATCTTTATAGTGTCGCTCTCAAATGTTTCCGGTGTATTGCCCAGGTTGAGGACGATCAGAAGTTTACTTTCTTCATGAGTCCTCAAATAGGCGAAGGCACTGTTTTTTATCCCAACCGGCTCATAGTCACCCACATGAAGGGCAGGTTCCTGCTGCCGCAATTGTATCAGGCGACGGTACAAAGAGAGCATAGACGTAATATCTTCTTTTTCAGCGGTTACATTTATCTTTTTGTAGTCCTCAGCAACAGGTAACCACGGAGTGCCTGTAGTAAAGCCAGCATAATTTGATGAATCCCATTGCATAGGGGTGCGTTCGGGATCACGTCCTAAGCCCAGGCCGGGCACATTTTTCTCTTGAGGGTCCTGCACCTGGCCGGGAGGAATGAGTACATCTTCCATCCCCAGTTCATCGCCATAGTAAATAGTGGGCGTGCCGCGTAGCGTAAGCAAAAGCATGGCCGCTACCCTGGCTTGCGCCGCTCCTACCCGGCTGCCAATGCGCGATTGATCATGGTTGCCCAGCACCCAGTTAGGCCAACCTTCCTTTGGGAGGGTACCTTCATATTTGTTGATAGCCGAAAAAATTTCTTGCGCCTCCCAAGGCAATACGACCAGTTGGAAATTAAACGGAAGGTGTGCCCCGCCCATATTGGTTCCGTAGTAGCTAACCAGCTTCTCTACTGGCAGATAAATTTCCCCTATCATCAGCCGCTCCTGATATTCGTCTGTTACCTTGCGCATCATCGCTACGATATCATGTACCTCAGGCTGGTCAACTGAATAAGCGGGGATCACTGCGTCATAAGGTGACTGCTTAGGGGTATATTCTGGGTTGGGGGGATTGTTGCGGAATTGCTCATCTTTGATCATATGCCACATCACATCCACCCGGAAACCGTCCACGCCTTTGTCCAGCCAGAAGCGCATAACGTCAAGCATGGCCTGCTGTACTTCCGGATTTCGCCAATTCAGGTCGGGCTGTTCTTTTAGGAAGGCATGGTAGTAATATTGTCCGGTTTTTTCGTCCCACTCCCAAGCGCTGCCCCCAAACACACTCAGCCAGTTGTTGGGTACGCCACCATCGGGCGCCGGATCATGCCAGAGGTACCAGTCGCGCTTAGGGTTATCCCGGGAAGCACGGGACTCCAGAAACCAGGGATGCTGATCGGAAGAATGATTGGGCACCATATCAAGGATCAGCTTCATATCTTTGCGGTGGATTTCTGCTAATAGACGATCAAAATCATCCATAGTACCGAACATGGGGTGAATTCCGGTGTAATCAGAAATATCATAACCAAAATCAGCCATCGGTGAAGGATAAATGGGAGACAGCCATACCGCTTGTATGCCTAACCATTGCAGGTAATCCAGTTGGCTAAGGATGCCCGGCAAGTCGCCTATTCCATCTCCCTTGCTGTCCATAAAGGAGCGCGGATAAACCTGGTAAATGATGCCTTTTTGCCACCAAAGATATTTGTTTGAGATTGTATTCATGAACTGAAAAGTTGAAAAACAAAAAAATCCCGGCTACCGGAAGCTATCATCCGATAACCGGAACCTTTCTCCGGATTAAGATTTATGAGCTACGCAATTGCTGATTGATATCCTCTGCTTTTTGCAGATGCTCTTTCAAAGTAGGCAGAGTCTTGGCAGCGAATTCCTGAACTGCTTCATCGGGCAGATTCTGAGAAGCTTTCTCGAAAGCTTCTACATCTTTCTCGTGGTCTTTCACCATCATTTTCATGTACTCATCGTCAAACTTATCCCCGGAGAGTTTTGATAATTTTTCTACCTCACGCTGTTGTTTTGGGGTCAATTGTCCTGGTAATGTTACACTTTTTCCCTGCGCTATGGATTTGAGTTCTTCATTCGCTTTGGAGTGGTCATTGACCATCATCTCACCAAAATCCTTTACCTCCTGAGCACCGGCTTTCTGCTGCGCCATTTCTCCCAATTGTACTTCCATCATGCCGCCGGTGGCTGCTTCTTCCATAAACTTTTGGGTTTCATCGCTTATACTGTCCAACTGCTCCATAGCGACAGGAGTCTTGTTGTCAGAACCACTCACCTGAGCGGAGCAGTAGCCATTTGTCATCGCTACCATGATGCCCGCTGCTAAAAAATGTTTGATCATCATCGTTAAAAAAATTAATGTGGAACATAGATTAAATAACTGAAAAACCGGATTACCAAGGGTATGTTTAGTTTTGAGGGGAATATTTGTGGTTTAAAAAAATTGCGAAAGGAAATCCTTGAATGCCCTATAAACTACCAAGCTTTTCTGTATACTGCTCCATGCGTTGCAGATAGGTAAGCATGTCCTCCAATAGGAATTGATCGGGTAATTTACTTTCCCGGACCTCAAGGGCCATAACCTTCACCCGTACATTGTCCAAAGTCTTTTGTGCAATGGATAAATTATGCTTTCCAATCCAAGACCCGTTGAGCACATGCTACTTCGCCGGAGTAATGATATCTACTTTCCCTCCGTTTCTGAACAAATCATGGGAAATAAAGTAGCCATCAATTTTTTGATCATTCACTTCAATTGACGTTAAATCCCTGCCTTTTTCCGGCTTGTTGATGATCAGTTCTTTACCATTGTCCAGCTTCCACCGCACCTGATCAAAAAGCGGGACGGTGACAATATATTCGTCATCCGCCGGAGAAAAAGGGTACAAACCCAGGGCACTGAAAACATACCACGCTGACATTTCACCGGCGTCGTCCATGCCGGAGAGTGCCAGGCCGTGTTCTCCTACGCCATAAAAGTTCTCCAGGATATTATCAATGACCTGCTGGGATTTTTCCGGTTTCCCGATAAAATGGTACGAAAAGGGCGCCTCATGATCAGGCTGGTTTCCGTGGACATACTGTCCGATGAAGCTTGATACGTTGCGCGCGATATGATTAGGGTTCCAGGGCACAGTATATAAAGAATCCAGCTTCGCCTCAAAATTTGCTGCCCCGCCATACAAACTAATTAGGCCTTTCATATCATGGGGGGCAAAAAACGACACCTGCCAGGCATTGGCCTCCCTGAACATATATTCATAATAAGGATACTGCGGATCAAAGTTTTTGACCCACTCCCCATTTTCCAGTTTGCCTCTCATGAAATGAGTGGCCGTATCAAATACATTTTGATAGTTTTTTGACCTTTGCATGAGCACCCGATAATTGGCCGTATCGTTAAGTGCTTTGGCCAACTGCGCGACGGAATAATCGTCGTAGGCGTATTCCAGGGTTTTGGAAACACCCGCTTTCGCTTTGGTTTCTACATGCGGTGAGTCTATTGGTGGCGTGGAAATATATCCCTTTTCGATGTATTCGGCAATATGAGGCCGGGTGCCACCCTCTTTGTTTGCATTGTTGAGCAATAGCTGGTAGACTTTATCCACATCATAATGGTCAATTCCCCGGGCGTATGAGCCAGCGATAAAGGGGGCAGCATGGTCTCCGTGGAAAAAGGTAGGAATAAAACCGGTTTTCTCTCCTATGTCCTGTAGTGACCGGATAACATCGCTGGTCACCTCCGGAGAAATCATCCCCAGCAGCACCAGCTTGTTGCGATAAGTATCCCACAATGACGGTTTGGTGTAATAGTTAAAATCTTCTTTGACAATATTTCCTTTCACATCACTGAACTCACCGTTCACATCGCTGCGCAAAGCAGGCCAAAGAAAGGTCCGGTAGAAAGAGGTGTAAAGCAATTCCTTCTGCTTAGGAGTGCCCCCTGTCACCTGAATTTTAGACAAAAGATTTTCCCAGGTCTGCTGCGCTTCGGTGCGTACTTCGTCAAAGGATTTGTCGCCAATTTCTTCTTCCAGGTTTTGCTGGGCATTTTGGGCACTTACAAAAGATAAGCCGATTTTCATCTCTACAGGCCCATCCTTGCCATCCTGTAGATGGATGATCGCCCAGCCTTCCTGTTTGCCCTCTTCTTGCACTTCAAGCTGCCGGATATCTTCATTGAGCAGGGCGTAAAAATAAATAACCTGCTCTCCATTACGCTGAAAGCCCTGCACAGTCTTGTTCCCTGCTTTTTCTATTTTCCAGTCGGACACCCTATTGTTGGCTTTGCCCAGGTCAAACAGAATTTTTCGGCCTTTTGCGTCCTGATAGCGGTATTGATGGTACCCGCTTCTCAAACTGGAAGTCAGGCTTACCTCTACCTGATAGTCTTCCAAAAACACCTGATAAAACCCAGCCCGGGCAGCCTCAGATTCGTGCGTGAAGTGGGAGGCATAGCCTTGGGGATCAAACGTACCTGACAGGGGAAGCACTGGGATATTTAAGTAATTCCAATGTCCTTTATTGGTGTGGGCAAAGGCATAGATGAGAGTGTCCTCATATTCATATCCCGCCCCTGTACCATACTCCGTTACCGGACTGAGTTGGACCATTGCATTGGGTAGCGAAACCCCGGGGTACACTAATCCTGCCCAAACCCGCCAGCCTTCCGGCGGAGTATAACCAATAAACTCCGGATCAGTAAGTGGCGCAGTACCAATCAGCGGATTGACATATTGCGTGAGCTCCGTATTTGTGGACTGGGCCGTGACCTTTACTGTTGTGGCACAGAAAAGGATAATCGCTAAGAATAGGTAAATCGGACTAATTTTCATGAGATGTATACATTTAAAAGTCAAGCTTGTTTATACCAGTAATTCCGGGTGTTCTTGGTAAGTTTTCCACAAAAACTCTCCAAACAGGGTATTTGCCCAAGCGAACCATTTACGGGAAAAGTCAGTTGTAAATCCGGGTTTCTCCCGCCAGTTGGGGCTACTCACCATAGCAGGGCGGCTGAGGCCATTATCAAAAAATGTCTCAGCATTAAATCTTAAAAATTAAAGCTTCATATTTTCAATATCCTTTTTTTATAGCGTATTAGAGTAATAAGACGGAACAAAGAAGTTGAATCATGTATTTTAATTCATATTATACACTGGGAATTCGGTAATCCGAAGGGTGGTACAGCCATAAGGCACCAGCGTAATTTCCTCAAATTTGATATCTTCTACCGGCGTGTTCCTTGGCCCCCACCAAGCGGGAAACAAAGGTAAGCCATCGGCCGAAAGTTGCCATTCCGGTAGTTTAACACCCCGGGCTTTTAATACAATCGGAGCGTTTGCCAGGTTCCAGGGGTAATCCCCATTCCAGGCAGCCTCTTCTACTTCAAAGTTTTGGCCGAGGTTTTCCAGGTCTTCTGCATAAAGGGCATAATTCCAGTCAGACTTAGGAAATACCTCGTAGAAAGTGCCGTACTGATCGCCTCGGTTCTTTTTTCGCCACTCATCTTTGATACGCAGGGCATACACCAGTGGCCCCCGCTCTACACTGGTAGCAAAATCATACCACTGGGAGGTTTTTATCTTCATCGGCATGATCAGCTTGACCACATCCCCATTTTCCCAGGTACGGTTAATTTTGGCTACCCCGTTCTCCACTTTTCCTTCCCAGTTTTTCCCGTTGATGGTTACCGTGGCGCCTTCTGTCCAGGCGGGAATCCTGAGGTGGAAGGGAAAACTTAGCGTTTCTGCTGTGACTATTCGGAAGCTTACTTCATCTCTGAAGGGAAAACCGGTTTCTTCTACAAACTTCACCGTTTTCCCATCAGCCACTTTCATTTCTACCTCGCTGGGTGCATACAGCAAAGCAGCCACGCCCCCATCGGCGGTGGCATACCACAGGTTTTGCACAAATTTAGGCCACGACTGGTGCATATTGGTCGTACAGCAGGGGTAACCCGTCAGGGTTCCAAAGCAGAAATCTGTTCCGTGGTGGTCTACCGTCTGGTAAGATGCTTTGATTTTGTCAGTGAGCTGCACCTGGTTAGCCGCCTGAAAATATTGACGGCTGGTGAAGTCGTCATTGGCCTGGGTGGGCAGCGCATTGTAGGTGATTTTCTCCAGATGGTCGGCAAATTCCATATCGCCGGTAATCTGCAAAATAGTTTCCAGGGAAAACATGGACTCGGAAACAGAACAAAACTCCACGCCCTGCACAGGGTTTTTGCCGTGTAAACCTTCATCCCCACCGTACATGCCCTGGGGCTGTCCATGATATTTTTGGATATCGTCCAAACCTTTTTTCACCGCTTTCAGGTATTTTTCATCGGGATTTTGCTGATAATATACCAGCGGCTGCTTAAAGCCCTGGGCAAAATTGACACAGTGCATGCCGCCCTGCTGCGCTACTGACAGCGCGTTGATCTCATTTTCATCAAAGGGATAAGTTTTCATTTTGAAGTAATACCAGGGAGAATTGGCCTTGTTTTCTGTATTTTCATTCAGAAAAACTGTTGTCCAAGGAAAAGTTTGCTTGGTAATAAGTTCACCCAAATCCAGCAGAAATTTATCCCCCGTGATGTTGTAGAGCCAATACACAACCATCAAATTATCTCCACCACGACGATCTGCCCAGAATGTCCAGTGATCAAGGGGCGTGTCAGGCAACTCTTCTAATTGGTATCTGAAATAGTTGGTGAGGGTAGTAATGACACGTTCGTCGCTGGTAGCATTATAATATTGCTGCAGGATTTTCAGCATCACCATTTTGGGCCACCAATCACGCCGCATACTTTTTTGTAAACCCACTTCTCCCGGAGGCTCCTGCTCAAAGGGAATGGGGCCAAGATAGCCGTTTTCCAGTTGGTTGTTCAGTGTCCATTCTACCCAAGGTTGCACCTTATCTTTGAGCGCCTGGTCATCCAGGATATACGCGAGGGGCAGCAGGCCATCAATCCAGTAGGGACCCCGTTCCCAGCCGTCGCCATCGCCGCCCAGCCAGCCGTTGCGCTTACCTACCACCGGGCTATACATCTCGTCCAGATGACCGGTCATGCCGGTTTTCATCAGTTCCAACTGCTGCTGTAGCCAGCCTTTGGGTTTGATTGCTCCCAGCGGAAGTTCCAGGTAAGGCTTGGCTTTCAAGGGTGATTTGTTTTGCAAATAATTAGCTTCGCCAACTTTTTCTTCAGCGATTTGCTTGTCCTCAGTCGCTGGTGGCTCACAAGCAACGGTCAGCAAGAGGGATAATGTGAGGCTAAGTGTAATGACATGCTTCATAGTATAGGTGTTGCGTAGTTAAATAATCGGGTGCTGGCGTTGTTTCGGGATACCAGGATGAACGGGCTTTTTTTTCCGGTTAATAAGCCAATACTTCTGACTTCGCCAAAAACAGTAAAGCCACTTTGCCGGGCAGGAACCACTTCAAAATCTCCCTGTCCATTTCCTTTCAAAAATAGCCCATAAGCAGCATCGTGTCTCCCTATGCTGGGCTGGCTTCCATAGAAATTTCCGGCAGCCAGCACATCGGCGTGGCCATCCCGGTCAAAATCAGCGGTGGCGAAGCTGTGGACGGATGAAAACTGAGCTTCTACCGGTAGCGCATTGATAGCAAATTTTCCCCCACCCAAATTTTCTATGTAAGCCGATTGAAAAGTCTGTGCCTGTTTGTGAACTGCCCCTTCTAATTCTTCGGGAGGGAAGATTTGCGAGAAAGAGCTTTCCGCAAATGTCTTATAAGATTGGTATACCTTCTTAACCTGGACGATCTGCCCAGCCAATTGGTCCAGTCCGGGATATACCCACTGTTTTCCCTGTCTGTAATAACTCAGTATCGGGTCCGGACGGGCGTTGCCATCAAAATCCCTGACATATAAGTCTACCGGCTGCTCCACGGAAGCTTTGATATTGGAATTTTCACCCATATTTCCGGCTAAGAGGTCCAGGTCACCGTCACCGTCCATATCGGCCGCGTGAATGGTATTCCACCATCCACTGGTGTGCGGCAGCTCCGTTTTGGCCACCTGTTCGGCAAACTTAAAAATGGTAACCGGCATCCATTCGCCTACCACGATCAGTTCCCTACTTTGTGCCAGCCAAACAGCATCCGAGACCATTCCCAAACGGAGGGCATCGGGCATGTGTGCTTCCGTCTGATCGGTAAATTTTCCCTTTCCATCGTTGATGAGCAGCATACTATTGGGCGAAATGCCATAAGCTTGGGGCACGGAGCGGGTGCCGATGAACAGATCAGTAAAGCCATCCTGGTTGCTGTCAAAAGCCACAACACAAGCGCCATTCAGTGCTATTGGTGGCAACGCGCCTGCGGCATAAGTGAAGTTTCCTGCCCCATCGTTAATGTACAGCCTGTCTTGTAAAACATCACCCTGATTAGGCTCACCGCCACCACTGACTACGTACAAATCCAGGTCAGTATCCGCGTCGGCATCAAAAAATGCAGCGTCAGTGTCTTCCATCTGTTGGTGCTGGTCAAAAGCTAGGTTGGGTTTTAGCTGAAAGTAAGGCGCATTTTCCTGCTGAACATAGATAGCGCCTGGCTGACCCTTGGCCCCCCCGATATAAAAGTCTTCCAGCCCATCCAGGTTGACATCTCCTACGGCTAGTTTTGGGCCTTGGGTAGAAAGAAAATGCGGCATCAGTTGCTCTACTTCAAAATCCACGAAATCATTTTCCTTGTGCTGGAAATCTATTCCTGAGGCTTCGGAGATATTAGTGAAAATTTTATCTTTTGCTTCATCGGTTTTGGTAGGCTGCTTTGGTGCTTTGGCATCGGCGTATTTTAATACAAGGTTATGATTAGCGGGAACATTAGCCAGGGTTTGTATTTTTCCATCACTCCAGCGGATGGTGAGTTCTTTTACCTGATCAGCAGCGCCCAGGCCAAAATGTAGTTCGGGAGCCATAGAAGAGAGCCAGCCTTTGGTCAGATATAATTCCTGCATCTGGGCTCCAGCTTCTGTTACCAAGGTAACCCGGCTGCCGATGCCCAAGGTATTCAGGCTGTCTCCCTGGCAACGTATCCGCAGGTAGTTGTTATTACTATGTTCTTTGCTATTGTTTTCATAGATAGTCGCCGTTTCCATTAGATTGTTAACGATCAGATCCAGGTCGCCGTCATTGTCCAGGTCCGCATAAGCGGCGCCCTGAGAAATGCCAACTTTGTCAAGACCCCAGGCTTTGGATTGCTCCTCAAAGGCCAGCCCCAGGTTTTTGAAGGCTTTATTGGCTACTTTTCCTTCCGGCAGATGGCTGATCATGGCCTGGGCATCCATGTTATTTACATTCCGGGTTTCGTTGGATACAAATTTAATATAATCCTGATCATTAGGCCGCCGGGGGATTCCGTTGGTAATGAAAAGGTCTTTCAGGCCGTCATTGTCCAAATCGGCAAAGAGGGGGCTCCAACTCCAATCAGTGGCATCTACACCCGCTAACTGACCAATTTCGCTAAATTGCACCGCCGAATCGGCAAACAGTTGTCCCTGGTTCAGTTGCAACATATTGCGGGAGTACTGATAAAAATAGCCGTAGCTCAGCTTGTATTCATAAATACTGTAAGGGTCAACGCCAGTAGCGCTTTTGAGGATGCTTTCGTCAAAAGGCTTCATGTCCAGTGAAATTACATCCAGCAGTAAGTCATTGTTAAAATCCGCCAAATCGTTTCCCATAGAAAAGGTAGAATTGTGGCCCATAGAACCTGCCATATTCTCCGTAAATGTGGTTCCCTCAGTTCTTTTACCCTGGTTATAATACAGGTAATCATTTTCGTGAAAGTCATTGGATACATAAATATCCGGCAGGCCATTGTTGTCTATATCGCCGATCGCTAAGGCCAGGCCGTAGCCCATAGAGCCACCGTAAATCCCCGCTTCTTCACTCACATCATGAAACTTACCGTCTATATTCTCATACAAACGATCGCCGGCCAGGCTATCGCGCTGGGTACGCAGTCCTGATCTTTTGTAGGAGTTGGGGGTATGCACGGCCTGATTTAGCAGGTACATATCCAGGTCACCATCCTGATCGTAATCAAAAAAGGCGGCCTGCTGGGCATAGCTGGAAATATCCAGTCCGTAATCGGCGGCTTCTTCTGAGAAAGTCGGATAGCCATCCGGGCCATTCTGTTGGTTGATATAAAGTTTATTCTTGCCTTGTAGTTTCCTGAACCCATGCATCTGGCACACATAAATATCCAGCCAGCCATCAGCATTGATGTCCACCATGCTTACGCCGGTCGTCCAGTGGGTTGAGCCAATATCCCCGCCTACGCCTGCTTTTTCGGTGATATCCTCAAACTGAATTTGCGCGGTGTCTCCCTGGTTGAGATAAAGTTTATTAGACGCCTGATTGGCCGTGAAATAAATATCCACAAACCCATCACGATTGACATCGCCCACGGCAACGCCCCCCCCATTGTACATATAGAGGTAGTCAATGATATTGAGGTCGGCATTTTCGGTAATATCATTGGAAAAAGTGACGCCCGATGATTGGGGAGACAAAGGGGTAAATAATGTGGATGCAGGTTTTTCCACCGGATTGCAGGCACATAGCCATCCCAGGGAGAGGCAGATGACAGCTGTTTTTTTAGTGAAAAAATTTAAACGCATGGGTTTCAACAGTTAAAGTCCTCCCACATTTATACTTCCGGCCTGATACTCAAAAACCTGTAACTTATCATTATTGCGTATGACCAACATCAGCGGATTGTTTGCTTTATTAAGCAGGGCAAAATCCCTTACT
Source organism: Cytophagales bacterium (assembly GCA_038259985.1). Classification (GTDB taxonomy): domain Bacteria; phylum Bacteroidota; class Bacteroidia; order Cytophagales; family Cyclobacteriaceae; genus Catalinimonas. Next base: position 1,240 of record JBBSOG010000137.1, on the reverse strand, counting down.
TCTCCTTCCAGGAACAAGCCTGATGCTTGGGGTGCAGTGACTTTGAAAGTGCCGTCCCCACCGCGGTATAGAAATAGCCCGTAACTGGCATCATACCGGCGCATCTCGGGCTTCACATTGTACAGGTTTCCTCCCAATACAATATCTTGCTTGCCATCTTGGTCCATATCATGAATGAGGATGCCATAAATCGGCGAAAGCTGCGCTTCCCGCGGCAAGGGCCGCAGGGTAAAAGCCGCTGAATCTTGGGGATGCTTTCCGTTGTTTAGCAAAAGCACACTTTCCAGCATCGTGACCTCATGCACCACTGATTTCTTGAGTTCGTCTTCACTAAAAATATCCTGAATCGTCTGCCCCTGATAGGATTCGTATTTCAGGTATTTCTTCTTCAACTGTGGCATCTGCATGACGAGGTTATGCCTCAGCGCCAGCGGATATGATTTATCTCCGTTATACATGCTAATGAGCTGCTCTACCGTTCCATTATGGTCAAAATCATTGATATAGCAAGAAATCGGTTTCGCTTCACTGGCCTTAAATCTTGAGTTAAGCCCGTGATTACCAACCACAAAATCGGTAAATCCATCACTGTTAAAGTCGCCGGTGGCTATAGTATTCCACCAACCGGAAGTGTGGGCTAGTCCAGCAGCTTCAGTGATGTCCTGAAATTTTCCTTGGCTATTTTCAAATAGCTTGATCGTCATCCATTCGCCTACTACCATCAGGTCATCGTCGCCATCTTGATCATAATCAGCAAAAGCAGCATCGGTAATCAAGCCAAGTTCGCGCAAGCCCGGCGCTACGCGTTCGCTGATGTTGATAAAATTGCCCCGGCCATCATTTTCAAGGATGTATCCATTCTGGGGCACCCCGTACAGGTGGCTCCTCTGCCTGACGCCCACGAACAAATCAAGGTCGCCGTCCCCATCAATATCGGATGCCTGGACAGTAGAGGTGCTTTCCGGTGTGCCAGCGGGCAGAACTTGCGGGGAACGGGAGAATGAGCCATTTCCATCATTAATGTAAAGCCGGTCTACCAGGGCAAAAGAAGTGGTGGGCAGTTCGCTTCCCCCGCTGCTTACGTAAAGGTCTAAGTCCTTATCCCCATCCACATCCAGGAATAAGCAGTCTATGTCTTCTGAGACTTTGTCTTTTTCAAATAGTGCTTCGTTGGTACTTTTAAATTTTCCGCCGGGCAGTTGTACAAAAAGTTTTCCCGGTGAATCCTTTGCCCCTCCCA
>JBBSOG010000136.1:0-12729 GCA_038259985.1 Cytophagales bacterium | reverse complement strand
GAACGATAAGCAGACTCGTCAGGGGCCAGTTCACGGATCATTTCCAGGTCAGTACGGGCATGGGAGAGCATATCTACAAAATTGTACACGATGACGTTGAGCTCATTTCCCAAAAGATTAGGTATGGTGTCTACCAACTGTCGTCCCTGCTGGGTCTGGGTGATCTTATGGTAGCTGCTCTTGATATCCATCCGTTGCTTCTTGAGATGGCGCTTCAAGAACTCATGCTCATGGTTATTTTTTCCTTCTTCTTTGTCATCACCTACCCAGATATCTCCATGATACTTTTCCATATCGGCAGGGAGCATGCCCGAAAAAATCGCATTACGGGAGTAGGCAGTAGTGGTAGGCAAAATAGAGAAGGAAGTATCTTCTTCTTCCACGCTAAAATACTCCAGCACAGTTGGTTCTATAATTTTCCATTGATCATATCGTAGGTTATCAATGACGATGAAAAAAACAGGCGTGTCATTATTAATATGCGGAAATACCTTTTTTTCCATCAGTTGATGGGAAAGCAGGGGCTTATCTGCATCTTTATCGTTGAGCCAGGATTCGTAATTGTCAATGATGAAGCGGGCAAAATTATTGTTAGCGTCTTCTTTTTGCATGTCCAGGACTTCTGACATACTTTTTTCTTCCGTATTGTCAATTTCCAATTCCCAGTAAACCAGCTTTTTGTAAACTTCCACCCATTCTTCATGGTCCATGTCTTCACCAAAAGCCAGGCTCAGGTTTCTGAACTCCTGCTGATAACTAAGATTGGTTTTTTCAGTAACTAGGCGTTTGTTTTCCAGGATTTTCTTCACCGAAAGCAAAATCTGATTGGGGTTAAGGGGCTTGATAAGATAGTCGCTGATCTTTGCACCTATCGCCTGCTCCATAATCATCTCTTCTTCACTTTTAGTAATCATGACTACCGGCACATTGGGCTTGGAGGACTTAATATAATCTAAGACTTCCAATCCGCTCATGCCTGGCATGTTTTCATCCAAAAAAACAATGTCAAAGGAGCGGTTTTCAAATGCTTCTATGGCATCTGCGCCACTATTGACAGTCACCAATTCGTACCCTTTATTTTCCAGAAAAAGGGTATGTGGTTTTAGCAGGTCAATTTCATCATCAGCCCACAAAATGCTATATTTTTGTATCAAAATTTCCTGTTTTTTAGCTTATTAAAACTTAACCTGAGTAGTGAGGTTTAAAGAAAATACACTACTTTTCCTCTGAGAAGTGTTGACAAAGTAGTATAAAATTATATTGTAAATATTTAAAATATACGAAAAAAAAGTTGAATAAGAGAAAAGTGTTTAACGACCCGGTTTATGGGTTTATCAATATTCCTACTGACTTGATTTTTGATGTCATTGAGCATCCCTACTTCCAAAGGTTACGAAGAATCAGGCAAATGGGTTTGGCTGATTTTGTGTATCCCGGGGCTTTACATACCCGGTTTCACCATGCGCTGGGTGCGATGCATCTGATGCAAAATACGCTTAGCAGTTTGCGCAATAAGGGGCAGGAGATTTCTGAAGATGAGTTTGAAGCTACTTTAATTGCCATACTATTACATGACATTGGGCACGGGCCTTTTTCTCATGCCCTGGAATATGTACTGATTCCTGGCGTAGGCCATGAACAGATCTCAAAGCTGATTATCAGGCAGTTGAGTAGTATATTTGGAGGCAATATGCATTTGGCTTATCAAATATTTACCGATCAATACGAGCGAAAATTCTTTCATCAGCTCGTCTCCAGTCAACTGGATATTGATCGGCTGGATTATCTTAAGCGGGACTGTTTCTACACTGGGGTCTCCGAGGGTGAAATAGGCGCAGACCGTATCATCAAGATGCTGGATGTGCGCAACGATGAAATAGTGGTAGAAGAAAAGGGTATTTATAGTATTGAAAATTTTTTGAACGCCCGAAGGCTAATGTATTGGCAAGTATACTTGCACAAAACCAGCGTAAGTGCCGAGAAAATGATGATCTCTACCATCAGAAGGAGTATGGATTTAGCCGCCCAGGGTATAGAGGTGCCAGCCAGCCCTTGCTTATCTTTCTTTATCAACCACCCAGTGACATTGCATGAGCTTGAGCAAGATAAAGCGTGTCTGAAACATTATATTGCTTTGGATGATATAGATATTTGGGGCGCCATCAAACAATGGGTTCATCACCCTGATTATGTACTGTCTGAGTTAAGCAGCCGCATGCTGGAGCGAAGATTGTTCAGAATAAAACTAAGCAATGAGCCCAATAAGGAAAGTACGGTAGAGGCTTTAGGAAAGCAGATTTCGCAAAAATTAAACATATCTAAGAGCGACTTGAGATATTTTTTAATTGGCGGAAGTATCAGTAATGCTGCCTATGTGTCGAGTGGTCAAAAAATCAATATAATCACCAAAGAGGGCAAGATTTTTGACATAGCTCAGGCATCTGATTTGCCTAACATCAAGGCAATGAGCAAAATTGTCAAAAAACACTACCTATGCTGGCCCAAAGATGTAAATTTGCCCCAAAATAGCATAGCATACACCTGAACAACTATTTGGATGATAGAATTTAGTATTGATCATATAGCAAATTTACTGAACGGCGAGGTAGAAGGCGATAGTGCTATAAAGATAAACCAGTTGGGAAAAATAGAAGATGCCAAAGCAGGGGCTATTTCTTTTCTGTCAAATCCCAAATATGAACCCTCCATTTATTCCACCAATGCAAGTGCGGTCATTGTCAATAAGTCATTCCGTCCAAAAAAAGAACTGCACACCACGCTTATCCGGGTAGATGACCCCTACCTAAGCTTTACCGCTTTGCTGGAAGAGTACCATAAGTTGATTAGTTTTCAGAAAACAGGAGTGGAAGAGCCGGCGTACATTCATGAAACAGCAGAAATCGGCCAGGAAATTTATCGGGGGGCATTTTCTTATGTGGGAGCAAATTGTAAAGTGGGCGACCATGCTAAAATCTATCCCCAGGCCTACATAGGCGATCATGTACAGATCGGGGAGTATACCATTATTCACAGTGGGGTTAAAATATATCCTGGTTGTATCATCGGTTCGCACTGCGTCATTCATGCCGGGGCAGTCATCGGAAGTGATGGCTTTGGCTTTGCCCCTCAGGCAGATGGCAGTTACAAAACTATTCCACAGCTAGGTAATGTGGTGATAGGGAATCATGTAGATATTGGCGCCAACACTACAATAGATTGCGCTACTTTGGAGTCTACAAAAATAGGCAATGGCGTGAAGCTCGATAATCTTATCCAGATAGGACACAATGTAGAAGTGGGAGAAAATACAGTGATCGCCGCACAAACAGGTGTTTCGGGGTCTAGTAAAATCGGGAAAAACTGTGTTATAGCCGGTCAGGTGGGTATTATAGGCCACATCACCATTAGCGACAATTGTAAAGTAGGTGCACAATCAGGGGTAGGTAAATCTTTGGCCCCTGGAAGTATGGAATTTGGCAGCCCTAGCTTCGATCGGAGCAAGTATCTTCGGGTATATGCTTCATTCAAGAACCTTCCCGATTTAGTTGCCCGTATTCAACAACTAGAGAAAAAAGTATTAACTTTGTCCGGAAGCGAAAGCAAGGAATAATTAATGATGAATATCAGACAACACACAATTAAAAAGTCTATTACGATCTCTGGCGTGGGCCTACACACCGGCGTAAGGGCAAATATGACTTTTCTACCTGCCAAACCAAATCATGGCATTAAGTTTCAGCGTATTGATATTGAAGGTCAGCCTATCGTAGATGCTGACGTAGACAATGTAGTAGACCTTTCCCGAGGTACAACTATTGAACAAAGTGGGGCTCGTATCAATACTGTAGAGCATACCCTGGCCGCCTTGGTAGGTATGGAAATTGATAATGTGCTTATTCAACTGGATGGGCCAGAGCCTCCCATCATGGACGGAAGTTCTAAGATGTTTGTAGATGCGCTTGAGGAAGCCGGTAGCGAAGAGCAAAGCGCTCTACGTAATTTCTTTGAAGTAAAAGAGGGTATTTTCCACCGTGAGCCTGATCGTAATGTAGAAATCGCTGCCCTACCTCTGGACGATTATCGCCTCACAGTTATGATAGATTATAACTCTCCGGTACTGGGCAGCCAGCATGCCTCTTTGAATGACATCACCCAGTTTGCTAAAGAGATTTCAGCCTGCCGTACTTTCTGTTTTTTGCATGAGTTGGAGATGCTTTATCAAAATAACCTGATCAAAGGCGGAGACCTCAACAATGCTATCGTAGTAGTTGACCGCAAAGTAGAAGAAGGTGAGCTTGATCATCTGGCCGGTTTGTTCAATAAACCCAGGGTAGAGGTAAAGAGCGAAGGCATTCTCAATAATGTAGAATTACGATACAAAAATGAGCCTGCCAGGCATAAGTTGTTGGATATGGTAGGCGATTTGGCTTTAGTTGGCAGACCGCTCAAAGCTCAGATTTTGGCCGCGCGCCCGGGACATGCAGCCAATGTTGCTTTTGCTAAAAAGCTAAAAAAAGCGATGAAGGAAAGTACGAATAATGCCTTTCCTCAATACAACCCTAATCTTCCACCAGTCCTGAACATCAATCAGGTAAGCCAAATGCTACCGCATCGCTATCCCTTCCTGATGATTGATAAAATCTATTATCTTGACGATATGGTGGTTTGCGGAATCAAAAATGTGACGATGAATGAACCCTATTTTGAGGGTCATTTTCCCGGAAACCCAGTGATGCCCGGTGTGCTTCAGGTAGAAGCGATGGTGCAAACCGGTGGTATATTAGTACTTAACACAGTGCCTGATCCAGAAAATTACTGGACTTACTTCCTGGCAATTGAAAGTTGTAGGTTTAGAAAAATGGTCCTGCCCGGAGATGTGCTTACAATTAAATGTGAATTGCTTGCTCCAATCAAACGTGGAATTGCAAAAATGCGCGGGGAAGCCTATGTGGGAAATACCCTTGTATGTGAAGCCACAATGTCAGCAAGTATAGTAAGAAAAGACTCATGAATCAGCCTTTAGCCTATATTCACCCTGAAGCTAAGATAGCAAATAATGTAGTGATAGAGCCTTTCAGCACTATCCATAAGGATGTGGTGATTGATGAAGGAACCTGGATAGGTTCTAATGTCACTATTATGGAAGGTGCGCGCATTGGCAAGAACTGCAGGATTTTTCCAGGGGCAGTCATTGCTGCAGTACCGCAAGACCTTAAATTTGCCGTATAAAAAACGACAGTAGTCATAGGAGATAATACCACCATTCGTGAATGTGTAACTATCAATCGGGGGACCGTCGATAAATACAAAACCGAAATTGGGGCCAATGTTTTGCTTATGGCCTATGTACATATTGCCCACGATTGTGAGATAGAAGATTACTGTATCCTAGCCAATGCTGTACAAGTGGCCGGTCATGTAACGATAGCTGAATATGCATTTGTAGGAGGTGCAAGCGCAGTGCATCAGTTTGTGAAAATTGGTGCCCATTCTATTATCTCCGGTGGCTCCTTAGTCAGAAAAGATGTACCTCCTTATACCAGGGCGGCGCGCGAGCCTCTGGGCTACGGCGGTATCAATTCTATAGGGTTGAGAAGAAGAGGTTTTACCAACGAGAAGATCAATGAAATTCAAGAGATCTACCGCATCATTTATTTGAGTGGAATGAACAATACGGCTGCATTGGACAAGATTGAACTGAACATGACCCCTTCCAAAGAGCGAGATGAGATTTTAAGGTTTATCCGTAGCTCAGAACGTGGTGTAATGAAAGGCTTTGAACCTTCCTAAGCTAGCTCCCTCCGATGTGATATGATGCAAATTAAGGTGAGCAATCTGGGTAAGAAGTTTCAACGTGAGTGGGTATTCAGAGATGTGAACCTAACCTTAGCGCAAGGCTCTTCTTATGTGGTGATAGGGCCTAATGGCAGCGGAAAATCTACCCTTATGCTGATTCTTAGTGGCCTGTTGCCAGCCTCACAGGGAGAAGTAAAATATAGCAATAATGGACAGGAAATACCGGAAGACCAGTGCTATCAACACCAGAGTATTGTTGCCCCTTACGGAGAAGTAGTGGAAGAATTTACTTTGGAAGAATTACTGAATTTCCACTTTTCTTTCAAGAAGCCACGGGTAAACATGACAATAAATAATATCATTGAAGCATTGTACCTGACACAGGCACGCCATAAATATATCAGGCAATTTTCATCGGGAATGAAGCAACGACTTAAATTAGGCCTTGCCTTTTATGCGCAAAGTGATATTTTGTTTTTAGATGAGCCTTGTTCAAATCTGGATGCTAAAGGCATTAGTTGGTATCAACAAGAGGTCAGAAAAGTGTTAGAAGACAGTATGGTGCTTGTTTGTTCTAACCAAGCTTATGAATACGAATTTGTAAATCATAGGATTGATATAGAGCAGTACAAGTAAATCTTGAGGCTGTAAGTTTTATGGAAATTATTTGCGATATCCATAGCCTATTTTATGCATATTGCCATAAATAAAATATTTGATAGTGCATAGAATAGAAAATACGATGATTATGAAATACATAAACAGATTTTGGGTATTTGTTGCCATATCCGGCCTTATGTTTGCCACCGCTTGCGGCGATGATACGCCTGATCCAAGCACAGAGGCTGTCCCCGGCGAAAAGCTTGTCGGAACATGGCTGGTAGCAGATCCCGGTGATGTGACCGGGCCTACTGCCGATCAGTTTGCAGACTTTTCTATTAGTATCTCAGCGACAACTTCACAGGTAAAATATACCGCTAGCGGTAGTGGAGATGCACTTGTATTTCCTACCAGCGGTACTTTTGCAGTAGAAGAGAATGATAATTTTAATAGCGGCGCAGAAGTGGTTCGCGGACCGGACAATGTGCCTACTGATATTGTACTTACCGAAAATGGTAATGTGATGACGATGTCGTTTACCATTGATGTTAATACTGCCGCGGTTAATGGGCGCGTAGCCAGTATCAACGGGGATTATACCTTCAAACTACAAAAGCAACTAACGCAGCAGTAGCATTAAAATTTTCAAAAGAGTAAGCCGCTTCCAAAGAGCGGCTTTTTTTATCTCAACCTCACCACCGTTACCCCTGCACCGCCCCTTTCTACGTGCTCATCCTGAACCTTGGCTACCCGCTCATGTCGGTGAAGATAATCCCGTACTATTTCGCGCAGTATGCCATTGCCTTTACCGTGGATAATGCGCAGTTCCTCCATACCAAACATACTGGCATCGTCTACAAAATTCTCCAAAGTCGGTAGCGCCTCTTCGGCACGCTTCCCACGGATATCTAGGTTGCTGCTGAAGTCCACCAGTTTTTTGTTGATATCTATGCTGGAGGCTGAAAAACTTTTAGTGTCAGGCAGTACTTTTTTCAGGGCTTTACGCGATACTTTTTCCAAGCGCTTTAGCTTAATGTTGGATTTGAGTGAGCCGATTAGTATCTCCGCCTGCTTACCTTTAATTTGAATCACTTCTCCCAAAGCGCCATTGTCTTTGACGCGGATGGCATCTCCTGCCTTGATTTCTCCTTCTTCCCGCTCTACAGGGCGGACGGGCGTAGGCTGGGATGGCTTAAGTTGTTCTTTCAATACGTCCAATTCCTTACGGGCACGTTGGGTCGTCTCCTTCTCCGCTTTGTTTTCTTTAATAGACCGTATGGTGGCCTCTATGCGCTGGTTGGTATCCCGAAGTAAGGACTGGGCTTCCCGTTTGGCCTCATTAATCAGTTGTTTCTTCTGGCCATCAATGTAGGCCTTGAGTTCTTCATAATCTTTTGACAAAGTATTAAGCCGCCTTTCTTTGGCATCCAATTCCAGATTGAGTGACTGATACTTATTTTTCTCAGTTTCCAGTTCACTCAGCATCTTGTCAAATTCCACTTTCTCCACGCCAATATGTTCTTTAGCCCTTTCCAGCACTTGTTGAGGCAAACCTATCTTTCGGGCGATTTCCAAAGCAAAAGAGCTGCCGGGCTTGCCGATTTCCAGTTGAAAAAGTGGTTCCAGTTTTTCCGAATCAAAGCGCATAGCGCCATTGACTACCCCTTGGGCTTCATCAGCAAACTGCTTCAGGTTGGTATAGTGTGTGGTGATGATGCCGAAAGTCTGCAAATCGTTCAATTTTTCCAGAATAGCTTCGGCAATGGCGCCGCCAAACTGTGGCTCAGTACCTGTACCAAATTCATCTATGAGTACCAACGAACGCTTGTCAGTAAACTTGAGAAAGTGCTCCATATTGGTCAGGTGGGAACTGTAGGTACTCAAGTCATTTTCTAAAGACTGCTCATCGCCGATGTCAATGAAGATGTTTTTAAAGATACCCGTGCGGGAGTGGTCGGCCATAGGTACCAGCATTCCGCATTGCAGCATGTATTGGAGCAACGCCACGGTCTTCAGGCAAACGGATTTCCCACCGGCATTTGGACCGGAAATGATCAATATACGCTGCTCAGCATCCAGCTTCACATTCAGCGGGACTACCTTGCGTCCCTGTTGTTCCAAGGTCATCTGTAGCAGTGGATGGCGGGCGGTATACCAGTCCAATAGGCTTTTCTTTTCTAATACCGGGCAGGAAGCATCAAAACGGAGCCCGAACCTGGCCTTGGCGCGGATGAAGTCTATCATGCCCAGAAAGTTGTAGGCACTTTTCAGTGCCCGGATATGAGGACGCACCTCATCAGTAAGGCTGATTAGTATCCTGACAATCTCGCGGCGTTCGCGGTACTCCAGGTCGCGGATATCATTGTTGATTTCCAATACCTCGGCAGGTTCCAGGAAAACCGTTTGTCCGGTAGCCGATTCATCATGGATAAAGCCTTTGATACGCCGCTTATGTTCTGCCAAGACCGGTATCACCATCCGGCCGCCGCGAACGGTCAGGCTGGCATCATCGGGCGTATAGCCTTGCTGCCGGGCTTGGCGAAGTATCTGATCCAGCACTTTGCGCAAGCGTACCTGCTCACTGTTAAGCATACGGCGGATGTCCTGAAGTTCCTTGCTGGCATTGTTGCGCATCTGTCCTTTCTCATCAATGATGCGGCGAATGCTGTTCAGCAAACCAACATCCAGGGAGATAAACTCGCCTAACTTCTTGAGTTCGGGAAACTCATTTTCTTCATCGGCCTCAAAAAACTTCAGGCAGCGGAAAATGGTGTCCAGCGAAAGCTGTAACTCGTGGAACTCTTCTTCTATCAAAAAAGTACCGGGGGTTTTGGCCTTGTCCAGATGGGCATTGACATCTATATAGTGGGAAGCAGGGAAGGATTCTTCCTGCACCAGTATCTTTCTGAACTCTTCAGTCTGCGCTAACAGCTTACTGATGAGGGAAAAGTCATCGGAGAAATGCATCTTATCCACGTAGGCGGTGCCTAGCGTGCTGCTGCAATGGCCTTTGATCAGCGTACGAACCGTGTCAAAGCCAATTTTATCTTCTATATTTTTAGGGTATAACAAGGGGTTCTTTCCTTTATTTTATTCTTCTGTACTAACCATAAAATAAACCAAAGGCAAGCACTTTAGTTTGTCTTACCGTCAGTTATGGGTTTATTGATCGTATTTAATGCAAAGATAAAGCTTTTGTCGCGTTTGCGGAGCACAAGGGTTTCGATTTATCCCATATGCTTTTGCACAAGGCCCTAAACAGTTGAAAGCCCACCAAGATAAGTTCTTTGGAAAGCAGGGTTCTAAATGAACCCCGCAGAGACATCGCATACTTACAAGTTTTCATGCAAAGTCTCATGATTCCATACATAAGAAAGGAAAAAAGTGATGAAGAAGATGGCTGATAGTACTGCCTTGCTTTTGTCAAAGTGTTCGGTACAACTTTCTGAGAGTTGAAAGGCTTTTTCGAAACGTTCAGCTACTTTTTCGAAACGTTGAGCAACAATTTTTTTTTGTTGCTCAACGTTTCCTGCCCTTTTTTAACGAAAAAAGCCTGTTCGTTAGTTAGTCCGACCAGGCTCCTTTACTTTTGTCATCCAATTTACCGGAAAGTACCGTATTTAGCAAAGTAGCGCCGGACAGAGTAGGTAATAAAGTACACAAAACTTGTCCTTTTCCCTGACAAACCAGCAATCGTCAGGCGGGTGACAATTATTGAGGGGCATAATGAGTTTATTGGGGGTTATGATATGAACAAAAACATCAAAGTAATTATACCGGCTTTCAATGAAGAGAACTCCATTGCTAAAGTGATCAGGGACATTCCTAAAGATTGGGTAAGTGAAATCGTGGTAGTTAACAATAACTCCAAAGATGATACGGCAAACGCCGCCATGAAAGCCGGGGCTACCGTGCTACGGGAAGATCGGCAAGGCTATGGATATGCCTGCCTGAAAGGGATGGCTTATGTAAGTGAACAGTACCCAGCACCGGATATCATTGTCTTCATGGACGCGGATTATTCCGACCATCCGGAGCAACTGCCTGAGGTGGTGCAACCTATTTTAGAGGAGCATATGGATTTGGTCATTGGCTCACGGGCACTAGGCATTAAAGAAAAAGGGGCAATGACCCCGCAGCAAGTGTTTGGCAATTGGTTAGCGACCCGCTTGATGAAGCTGTTCTATAACGCTAATTTTACGGACTTAGGGCCTTTTCGTGCAGTCACCTGGGAAGCTTTGCAGCGTATCAGTATGCAGGACAAAACCTACGGCTGGACGGTGGAAATGCAACTCAAAGCCGCGAAGCTGGGTTTGCGTTGTGCAGAGGTGCCAGTGAAATACCGCAAGAGAAGGGAGGGCGTGTCTAAAGTCTCCGGTTCATTAAAGGGTACCCTCATGGCAGGTTATAAAATTCTCTGGACGATCTTCAAATATCGTTAATGTAACTTAGGCAAGCTTATTGGGGTTGTATAGGGAGATTATATATAGTTATCATCCTAGTCACAGACGAGGATGTACGTAAGGGGCGTTTTAAAACGCCTTTTTACGCTGTATCCTTTTATGATCTGAGGACAACTAATTGAACAATTTACTTTTTGTATGAGCATCCTGATTGCGATAGGATATTTACTTTGCTTACTGTTTATCTTTCTTTTCAGCTTAGGGCAATTGCACCTAACCTGGCATTACTTGCGGGGGCTGAAAGAGAAGAAAGTGACACCTGCTATGCCATTGGCACACTGGCCAGCGGTGACTATCCAATTGCCCATTTATAATGAACTCTATGTTGTAGAACGCCTCATAGACGCCATTGTTAAAATTGATTATCCATCTGATAAACTGGAGATACAGGTGCTGGATGATTCTACGGATGAGACGGTAAAGCTCATTGCCGACAAAGTAGCACAGTATCAAAAGCAAGGCATCAACATACGACACATTCAACGCCCTGAGCGGAAAGGTTTCAAAGCCGGGGCTTTGGCCTATGGCTTAGAGATAGCAAAGGGCGAGTACATTGCTATCTTTGACGCGGACTTCTTGCCCGCTCCCGACTTTCTAAAGCAAACCATTCCCCACTTCAACCATGAAAAGGTTGGGGTCGTGCAAACCCGCTGGGGGCATGTCAATAAAGATTACTCCTTACTCACCCGCCTACAGGCTTTTGGCCTGGATGGGCACTTTACCATAGAACAGGGCGGACGAAGCCATGCCGGGAGTTTTATTAACTTTAACGGTACGGGGGGGGTATGGAGCAAGGCTTGCATCCGTGACGCAGGTGGCTGGTCAGACGATACCTTGACCGAAGACCTTGACCTGAGCTATCGGGCACAGATGAAAGGTTGGGAGTTCAAATACCTGGAAGAAGTTGAAGCCCCCGCAGAGCTACCTATCCTCATGCCGGCCATCAAGTCGCAGCAGTTTCGTTGGAACAAAGGGGCAGCCGAGTGCGCACGAAAGCACCTCATACATATCTTTGAAGATAACCCCCAACGCAAGGTCCGCTGGATCAACCGGGTACATGCTATTATGCACCTTTTCAACTCTTCGGTATTTTTGTTCCTTTTACTGGGAGCAATTCTCAGTGTGCCTATGCTCTTTATCAAGCAGCAGCACCCTTACCTGAACACTTTCTTTAAGCTGGGGGCAGTCTTCGTGCTCGGGTTTTTCTCAATTGGCATTTTCTACTGGATAGCGACCAGCCGTATCATCAAAGAGGGTAAGTTTTGGTATTTTATCAAGCATTATCCCCTCTTTTTGATCATTACGATGGGGCTTTCGCTGCATAATGCGCTGGCCGTAGCTGAGGGATTGCTAGGTTTCAAATCCCCTTTTCTGAGAACGCCTAAGTTCAATGTCAACAACGTGAAAGGAAAATGGCAGCAAAATATCTATCTTCACCATAAGGTAAGCCCGATCACCTGGCTGGAAGTATTGCTGGCGGTCTATTTTGTCTTTGGTATTGTCGCTGCTTTCTTTGTGGCCGACTACGGTATGCTGCTCTTTCATGGCATGCTGGCCGCGGGATTTACCGCCGTAGCCTTCTACTCATTTATGGCACCCAAACATGCCTAATAAGCGTATACTCCTATTTTTTTTGCTGGCAGTAGTGATGCTTTCCTGCATCCTGACCATCAGCTACGGACTGGAGCGCTGGCAAACACTGCCACTGCTTTTTACCTACTCCTTGGCTTTTGCGGCTTATATAAGCATTTACCAGTTAGTAAGGCAGGAAAAGCATGTTTGGTGGCTACTAGGGTTTAGTTTGCTGCTGCGCATACTTTTGATCCCGGCCATACCCAATCTTTCGGATGATATCTACCGCTTCATCTGG
>JBBSOG010000135.1:0-12750 GCA_038259985.1 Cytophagales bacterium | reverse complement strand
CGCATCCTGGTCATTCCCGTTGTTACTTCTGATATATGTGGCCAGGCTGCCATAATAATTGGCATACAGGTGACGCACAATAGGCTCAACCTTTTCATTGTTCCTGATGCTGTCAATGATATTTTTATCAGAAACTTGATTTCCTGCCTTTCTCATTGCTATAGGTTAGTAGGTGCTGAAGCTTGATTTGTAACTAAATTACTGAAATAAATTTAGTTATGATATGCATCAGCTTAAGGAGTTAGGTTAATAAGGGTTAAATCAAATATTTTCCCAACAGGTTACATTTCCTAATAGTCATACACAAAGGGTAAAAAAGGTACATGAAAAATCTTTTGCCATCAGGACTAGCCTTCATTCTTTTGCTTGCTCTGTTTTACCAATGCCAGACAAGTGCGCAGCTTTCTACTATACCCCCGGCAGTGGCTTCATTTATTCATACGTTGCCCCAGGATGCCCGCCCAATCAAATCCATTACAGACCAAAGAAATGGGAAGTTTTACTGGTTGAGTTTTGTGGGAAACTTATATTCTATCGGGCTTGATGGAAACCAACACCGGCGTATCAACCAAGGCGTTGAAGCCTGGAAAGATGTTACTTTCATTGAGGACTTCTGTGTGAACAAAGCGCAGGATAAGCTATATTTCACTGACCTGATGGACCTGGAAACAGGGCAAAGTGCAATCAAAGTAATGGACATGGAAGGTAAAAATGTGGAGGTAATCGCCTATTTATCGCAGGAAATACCTTACCACATATCTTTTTCGGAAAATGTGAAAATGTTGTTTTTCTTATCCAAATCAGATACAAAGCGTAGCCCTCAATTCAGGTTAAGATTTTTAGACCTTGCACGAGGAACAAAGGGCACCTTGCATTCATCTCTTTCCAGAATTGACAGCCTTTATTTTGATGCTGCTTCTGAAGAAGTGCGTATTTATAACGCACATCAGGACCAGTTCGCTTTTTCCACTGATTTACAAGACATGAATGGCCTCGCTGAAGCTTTTAAGCAGCCTTAGCTCATGTTTTATCTGACTGATAGGGCTGCATACTGCCGTCTGGTTTGATCAGAAAAGCTTTCTCTGCATGGTCTAGGATATCTTCCGGGTCGTCCGAATAAGCTTCCACAATGGTATAAGCTCCCTTACCAAAATGCTTGTCCAAGCGTTTGATTTTTTCTTCATCCTTACAGGCTTTGCCCACTATTTTGTAAGTGTCACTAACGTATTTTGTGTTTGTCCCCGCCCAAAAATCTACTTCAAAATACCCAAACAAAGCTTCCATGTACACATCTAACCCCCCGGATATGCAGGTGATTTGTATGCCCTCTTTTCGCAATTCTTCTACTCTTTCCAACAGCTTTTCATTGAAATGCTGTGGATATTCTATATTCCAGTACTCTTTGGCATATTGCTTTACTTTTTCGGGAGGCAGATGATCCAGGTAATTGAAGAAGTTCTCTTTAAACTCCGTTTGGCTCATCAGGCGGGCCTTACCCATGAGTTTAAAAATAAGGAGGTGGAAAATATTCAGGAGTTTATAATCTTTTTTAAAACATACGTATTTGAAAAATTCTTCCTTGGACGATTTACGATAAAGCGTTTTGTTAATATCAAATACAGCTATTTTTTGCGTGTTCTGATTTGCCATAAAATATGATTTCCCTTTTGGTGATTATTCCCCTGGCTATCCATGCAGGAGTAGTGACAACTAAAGTGTCTTCAGCTTGTTCTTATCCCCTTTCGGTATTTTAACAATTTGCACGGATTTCTTTCCTATTTTTAGCC
The DNA here is from genome assembly GCA_038259985.1 of Cytophagales bacterium. Classification (GTDB taxonomy): domain Bacteria; phylum Bacteroidota; class Bacteroidia; order Cytophagales; family Cyclobacteriaceae; genus Catalinimonas. Next base: position 10,963 of record JBBSOG010000135.1, on the reverse strand, counting down.
ACATATTTTTTGCATTTGCCTTTGCAGTTGAGAAAAGAATATGGGTAATTTCTATAGCATCGTGTATTTTTCAAAATATTCACATCGTCTGCATCAATAGTAGGAACAAAACTAAGCTCAAAACCTATGAACAGAATTTGTAAAGCCGCTATCGCCCGGGGAGATGGCACTTTTACTATTGATGAGGTACAAGTCAGCGCACCTGAAGCGGATGAAATATTGGTAGAAATGAAAGCAGCAGGAATATGTCACACTGATTATGATTCCCTGCGGTGGAACAAGCCCATTGTGATGGGACATGAGGGCGCAGGCGTCGTAGCAGCCACCGGAAAAAAAGTAAGCCATGTAAAAGTGGGAGATCGTGTAATCCTCAACTGGGCCACGCCTTGTGCCCAATGTTTTCAGTGTCGGGAAGGAAACGAGCACCTTTGCGAAAATAACTCGCCAGTAGTTGTGGGAGCCAACGGGCACACACCCGGCCACGCCAAGCTGGAAAGTACCCAATGGAACGGAAAACCCATTGAAAGATCTTTCAACCTGGGAACGATGTCTGAATATGCACTAGTCAAATCATCTGCCGTCGTAAAAAATAACGCAAACCGGATGTCTTTTCCTGCCGCCAGCATCATCAGTTGTGGGGTTATGACCGGAGTGGGTTCTGTGCTCAATGCTGCCCGGGTAAAGCCTGGTTCATCAGTGGTGGTGCTAGGCGCTGGTGGGGTAGGTCTTAATGTAATCCAGGGTGCAAAAATCTCCGGGGCAATCAAAATTATTGCGGTGGACACCAATCCTCAACGCCTGGAAATGGCCAAAAAATTTGGGGCTACGCACACGATCCAATCGGAAAAAAGTGACAAAGGACTTTTGCAGGCCGCTCGGGAGGTAAAAAACCTGACCGATGGCCGGGGCGCTGATTATGCTTTTGAATGCACTGCTATCCCCGAACTAGGTGCTGCCCCACTAGCGATGGTACGCAACGCGGGTACAGCGGTACAAGTTAGTGGGATAGAGCAGGAAATTACAATAGATATGAACCTCTTTGAATGGGACAAAATATATATCAATCCGCTGTACGGAGGTTGTCGTCCCCAGACTGACTTTCCCAAATTGATAGCGTTTTACGAAAAAGGAGATTTACTGCTGGAAGAGCTGATCACGCGTACTTATTCGTTAGACCAATTGCAGCAGGCTTTTGATGATATGCTAGCCGGCAGAAATGCCAAGGGTGTGATCGTTTTTGACTAAGCACATAAATTTTTTCTAAATGAAAAAGCTTATCAACCTCACTTTTAACTTTACTTTTTGACCTATTAAATTTAACCGCTAACTTATCCATTATGAAAGATTTTGCCATGGCAGTGAACCTCAAAAATGAAAAGGAAGCTATCAAGCAGTATGAACATTATCATGCATATCCCTGGCCAGAAGTAATTAAAGCACTAAAACAGGTAGGAATATTGGATATGAAAATCTACCGGCTTAACTATCGGCTATTCATGTTCATGCAGACCGAAGATGAGTTTGATCCGAATGTGGACTTTCCCAAATATCTGCAATTAGATGAACGCTGTCAGGAATGGGAAGACCTGATGGGCACTTTTCAGGAACCCTTGCCGGAAGCTGGCCCCGGAGAAAAATGGCTGCTCATGAAGAAAGTATTTCAAATTTGATGGCTGAATGGCTGAATGGCTGAATGATTAAGGAGACGGAGGGTTGGGTAGTAGAGGTTTTTTTGTATTTTTTGTTCATAAACTCAATGAAAGGGATTATGACAGAGGATAAGATAGAATTTTGGGAAGAGATGAAGAAGCGGATCAAGCAATTTGCTCTGCGGGTGATCAAGCTTTATCAGTCACTGTCTAAGGCCGGTGAAGCACAGGAGATGGAAAAGCAATTACTGCGTTCTGCTACATCCGTCGCCGCCAATTATAGGGCTGTTTGCCGCACCCGTTCAGGTAGGGAATTGTATAGCAAGCTTTGTATCGTGGTGGAAGAAGCAGAAGAACGGAGTTCTGGTTGGAACTTCTTGCCGAGGCTAACATTGTTGAACTGGATAAACTTCAATCCCTAAAAATGAAACTACAGAAATACTCAAAATCGCTGCCTCCGCCCGCAAAAATTTAAACTCAATACCAAAAAAAAAGCCTCACCCATGCAGCTTGCCCCTCAGTCATTCAACAATTCAGTCATTCAGTCCTTTAATCCTTAAATCCCCATGAGAAAAATAGACGCCCATCAACACTTCTGGAAGTACGATCCACAACGGCTTAGCTGGATCAGTGACGATATGCAGATACTCCAACAAGATTACCTCCCTCCCACCCTCAAAACTGAAATGGATAAAGCAGGTTTTGATGCTTGCATAGCCGTGCAGGCCAGCCAAAGCGAAGCGGAAACGGATTTCTTACTGGACCTGGCAGCGCAATATGATTTCATTAATGGGGTAGTAGGTTGGCTAGACTTATGCGATCCTAATGTTAGAAGCCGCTTGGCACATTATGCCCAATTTCCCAAACTATGCGGCATCCGGCACATCATCCATGATGAAGCCGATGACTGTTTTATGCTCCGCCCAGATTTTATGCGCGGTGTCAAAATGCTGGCTGACTTTAATCTGGCCTACGATATTCTCATTGTTGAGAAACACCTTCCTGCTACCCTACAGTTTGTCTCCTACCTACCCGAATGCCGACTGGTGGTGGATCATATCGCTAAGCCCAAAATCAGGCTGGCTGAGCTTTCGCCCTGGGAAGAAAACATCCGTTCCCTGGCCAAATATCCTAATGTCTACTGCAAACTCTCAGGCATGGTGACCGAAGCAGACCGGCAAGCCTGGAAACCTGCTGACTTTAAGCCTTATCTTGACGTCATCTTTGAATCCTTCGGTGCAGATAGGTTGATGATCGGCTCTGACTGGCCAGTATGCCTGTTGGCGGGAAATTATGAGGAAGTGATGGCGATTGTAGAAGACTATATGGAGCATTTTTCAGCAGAAGATAAAGCCAAAGTTTTTGGTCAGAATGCCATAGATTTTTATAAACTTAGCGTCTAAACAAACAGGTCAGCATGGATTTAAACCTTAAAGATAAAGTCATTATCGTTACCGGCGGTGCCAGCGGTATTGGAGAAGCTATTGTCCGTGAATCCATCAAAGAAGGGGCTATTCCCGTCATCGTCAACCGAAGTACTGAGCGCAGCAAAAAAATGGAAGAAGAATTTCTTACCGTAGGTCATACCTGCCTTTTTGTGGAGGCCGAGCTGAGCGAACAGGAAGCTTGCCATCGGGTGATTGAGGAAACGGTGAGCAAGTTTGGAAAGATTGATGTGCTGGTCAACAACGCGGGCCACAACGACAGCATAGGATTGGAAAAAGGTTTACCGGCGCAGTTTATGGAATCAATGCAAAATAACATCTTTCACTACTATACCCTGGCGCATTATGCCCTGCCCTATCTCATCAAAACAAAGGGCAATATCATCAATATCAGTTCCAAAACAGCACTTACGGGGCAAGGAAATTCTTCAGCTTACATCGCCAGCAAGGCCGGACAGTTGGGGCTTACCCGGGAGTGGGCGGTAGAACTCCTCCCCTACGGCATCCGGGTCAATGCTGTAATTCCTGCCGAGGTAATGACCCCCATGTACCGTAGCTGGGTAGATACTTTTGATGACCCCCAAGGCAAGCTTCAAGAGATAAGCCAACGTATTCCCCTGGGGCAGAGAATGACCAGGCCGGAAGAGATTGCCTATACGGTTTTGTTCACCGCCTCCGACAAATCGGCCCATACCACCGGACAATATCTGTTTCCTGACGGGGGCTACACCCATCTGGACCGGGCCATAGGTTCGTGATTGCCCAAAAATTTAGCAGCGAGATTTAATAATTAATTTGCCTCTATTCACAATATCAATTAGCTTGAAAATCAAAAAACTAAACCATAGAAACTATTTAAATCAGCCATTCCCGCTTCTGCGGTAATTTGAATCCAAAACGGTCAATGTTATTTAGGCATATACAGCTTTTAAACTTTGAATATTCAACCTACAACTACTAAAACCTAAAAAATGAAATCAGTCAAAAAGAATCAAGATTTTCAACAATTCGGAAGGCGTGCTTTTCTACAAAAAGCTGGCCTGGGTACAATGGCGTTGGGCCTCCCAACTTTTAGCATCCCTTCGTTCTTAAAAGATGTGCCGATGGGCATTGTGGTGCACTCTTACGCCAGCCGTTGGAATGCAAAACAAGAAAGCAAAAAATATCCCGGTTTCCACAACGCCCTGCAACTGCTGGAACATTGCCATCAGTTGGGTGGAGGTGGTATTCAGGTCGGTGTGCACGACTGGTCCGGCGATTTCGCCAAAGAAGTCCGAGACAAACGTGAACAGCTAGGGCTGTACCTGGAAGGCTCTATCGGCTTGCCCAAAAATACTGGCGAAGTGGCTGCCTTTGAACAGGAAGTCAAAAACGCCAAAGAAGCCGGTGCCCAGGTGCTGCGTACTGTTTGCATGAGCGGCAGACGCTATGAGAATTTTAGTTCAATGGAAGAGTTTCAGCAGTTCCGGGAAAAGTCAGTTTCATCCTTACAACTTGCTGAGCCTATCGTCCGCAAGCACAAGGTAAAACTGGCGGTAGAAAACCACAAAGACTGGCTGGCGGACGAACTGGTCAACCTAATGAAAAATGTAGACAGCGAATGGATAGGTGTCACCCTTGATTTTGGCAATAGCATTGCTTTGATGGAAGACCCCATGGAAGTAGTGCAAACCTTGGTGCCTTATATTTTCAGCACCCACGTTAAGGATATGGGCGTAGAAGAATATGCCGATGGTTTTCTGCTCTCCGAAGTGCCTTTGGGAGATGGCTTATTAGATTTGCCGAAAATTGTGGAACTGTGCAAAAAAAGTAATCCAAAGGTTACTTTTAACCTGGAAATGATCACCCGTGACCCGCTGGAAATCCCTTGTATGACCGAAGATTACTGGGCTACTTTTGAGGGCATTTCAGGAAGTAACCTGGCCAGAACCATGCAAATGGTCAGACATCATCAATACCCCAAAGAACTGCCAAAAGTCACTCAATTAAAGGCTGAGGAGCGACTGGCAAAAGAAGAAGAAAACATAGTTTCCTCCCTCTCCTACAGCAAAAAACATCTTGAGCAAGCGTAAGAGTTCACAGTTCATGGTTCACAGTTTTTTAAGTTCTGAACGCTGAACTATGAACGCTGAACTATGAACTCTTTAAACTTTCATCTTTTAACCTTTAACAATCCATGAATAAAGAAAAACTACCAGGCATTAATCTATTTGACTTAAGTGGAAAAGCCGCTATCATCACCGGAGGTTCTAAAGGGCTGGGTTTAGCGATGGCCGCCGGATTAGCCTCTGCAGGAGCCGATGTGATGTTGGTCAACCGAAATGCCGAAGAAGGAAGCCAGGCGGCTAAAGCTTTGGGCGAAGAATATAAAACCAAAGCCATCTCTTTTAGTGCCGATATCACCAATGAACAGCAAACAGAAAAAATGGCCCAGGCCGCTATGGATGCGTTTGGAAGGATAGATATTCTGATCAACAGCGCAGGTATCAATATCCGCGGTGCCATTGACGAGCTGACCTCCGAAGATTTCAACAAAGTCATGCAGGTGAATGTCAACGGCACCTGGCTATGCTGTAAGGCGGTGACACCTATGATGAAGCAGCAAAAACGGGGCAGCATCATCAACCTAGCCAGTACGCTGGGCCTGGTGGGTTTGGCTAACCGGACGCCCTACACTGCCAGCAAAGGTGCGGTCGTCCAGATGACCCGGGCGCTGGGCTTAGAACTTGCCCCATTCAACATCAACGTCAATGCCATTTGTCCCGGCCCTTTTTTGACAGAAATGAATTTGCCCATCGCTGAGTCTGAAGAAGCTAAAAAGTTCATCGTTGGCGCGACTGCTTTGGCCCGTTGGGGTGAACTCCGGGAAATACAGGGCGCTGCCATTTTCCTAGCCAGCGCTGCCGCTACCTACATGGTCGGCTCCATGCTCACCGTAGACGGCGGTTGGACCGCGAGGTAGGGATATTCCTTATACTTCCCTTATAAGACGATGAGAGTGTTTTACTTATCTTTTATGTTTGAACAGTACTATATCTTAAGACCTTACGTAAGGATGATGATTTACTATAAGTTTTCAGTAAAAGAATCCAGAGCAATGAGTTATCCTTAAAATGGGTATTAAAAACGAAAAGTTGTCGCGTTTATAACCTAAACCATTACTCTAATTTAAGTATCAGGCATGATTCACTAAGATGACAAGGGGGTGAGATGGTATTGCACGTTTGTTTCAAAGAAATAGCAGTTCAGTGATAAGTTAGTGATTTGCTGATTTGCGCCTGAGTGATCACTAAGCGTTTTTAAATGTTTAAAAACGGATAGTACGGAACTCAGGAATTTCATATATTATCTGTTTAAATTTCAAGCAATTACCGTAATTTTGGGGATAGTATAAGATAGATAGACGCCCTGTGTAAATACGCAATCACGTCTATATATATGTTGGAAGTAATTAACCAAACACCCTAAATTATCCAATGAATAAATTGATTCCTCCATCTTTAGATAGTCTGGTGAAGATGAAATCGTCAAGACATCATTATATACCGCAATTTTTAATCAAGGGTTTTACCGACAACAAAGGACTATTACATATTTACGATAAACAAGCCGATAAAATCTTATCTAGACAGCGGTCGCCAAAGTCTATTTTCTTTGAAACTGACAGAAATACTGTAGAACTACGAGACAATTTGAAAACTTCTCTACTTGAAGATTACTTGTATGCCGAAATAGACAATAAGACAAGCAAAGTTATCAAGCATTATCAAACTGAAGAACTATCTAAAATTGATTTTCAAGTAGAGGACACTGCTACTCTAATCTTCTTTCTGATTAATCTATTTTGGAGAATTCCAAAAACTGACTATGCAGCAGAAGACTTAATGGACTGCTCAATTATCGCAGCAGAAGGTATTGACCCAGAAATTTTACGAAATGATCCTACATACAGAAAAATTAGTAGGGCTGGCTTATTTAAGCATCATGTTAATGAAATGCGAAACTTTGTAATGAAAGGAAGAAAATGGAGCAATATCCATCAAAATGAAAAACCAATTTATGTGATTGGCGACTTCCCATTTTTATCTAGAATTCAAGCAAACGAGTTTAGTAAATTTAATGATGCAGACATTTTATTTGCAGTTAGTTCAAGACGTATTTATTCGTCAACAAATGAAAGTTTAAAAAATTTTGCGTCACAAAATTCGTATAGTTATAACGCTGCCATAATCAACCAATCTCTAAAATATATTGCCTGTGGAGACTTGCAAGTTTTAGAACAATCAGTAAAATTTTATAAAGAATTAAAAAGGTTAGGACTTATATATTCAAATGAACAAGTTTTTAGAACAGAATAACTGCATACAACATTGGTTTTGCTATAGCCGGGCTGACGTGGTAAGTAACAAATCATCATTCTAAATAAATTCCCTCACGGTAAGACTATATATGTTTTAAAATTCCGGCCATGGCAAAGCCATTTATATAGTTGGCTGGTGATTAATCCATGTCTTCGGCAAAACTCTGGACAAGATAAGCCAGATGTTTCCCAATCTTCTACTACCGAAGCTTTTTGCACGGAGGTCAGTATTTTTCTAAACCCCCTGCGGTAACCCTTGCATGTTTTATGATGTCTTCTGTAATTTTGTTTCCTATTTTAGGCCACAAAACCAGTCCAGTTTTTAAAGCGGTTAGGAACACTGAGAGGAATAAATAAAATTGAGACGTTAGAATTCAATAAAAATCATGTTGAAATTTTAATCTACCACGATGGAGAAACGGACTCTGAAAATCCGTATGAATACGATGTAGAACTAAAAAACGTGTGGTAACATTAAGCAAATGGCATAGGAAGAATAACTGTAGAAGAAGTTCTCCGAAGCAGCCACGAGTACTCCAAGCAGCAGATAAAATTATTGTGGAACGAACCCGAAGTAGTCTAGTATTTGCTAGCCCCCCCCGAGTTTTCCGAAAACATCCTGGACATAGAGGTTAAAAAAATGAACTGATAATAAATATCAGTGTAATCGCTGTGGAGGCCAAAATCAACGTCCCTACACTATGCGATTGATATCCTTGCTTGACATTCATCCCGGTAAGTTGGGTCATCGCCCAGAAGAAACTATCGTTGGCATGGGAAATTGCGGTAGCCCCGGCACCAATAGCTAGTACTGTAAATACTTTGGAGGTTTCCGAATCCAACCCTAATGTCGGGAGCAGAGGCGCAATAATGGAAGCGGTGGTTACTAAAGCTACGGTCGATGAACCCTGGGCACTCTTCAGGGCCAAAGCCATGAGGAAGGGCAATAACAAGCTCCAACTTCCCCCGCCAATATTCCCGCTTACTAAATCCGCTAAACCTGAATTTTGCAGCATTTTGCCAAACACCCCGCCCGCACCGGTAATGAATATCACCGGGGCAGCAATGAGCAGCGCATCCCCAAACCATCCGGTAGAGGACAGGAGTGACATATCAAACTTGGCAGGAAGGCTAAACGACAGAAACGCACCCAACAGCAAAGCAATTACCGGGCTTCCGACAAACGAAATGATGGAAGTAAAGGCATTCTCCCCAAATGGCCGCGTAGGATAATTAGCGATGGACGCCAACACAATCAACAGCAAAGGTACGATGATCGGCAAAAAACATTTGCCTACCGAAGGGTACTTTTTAGTGACTGTCGTTTTCTCTTCTTCAGCAAATTGTGGAACAAGTTTGATGCGGGAGGTAAAATATTTGGCATAAAAGAAACAAGGCACCAAAGCCAGTGAACTGACAATGACGCCCCAAAAAATTACCATGCCCAGATCGGCTTCCAGAATACCAGCGGCCGCGATAGGTCCCGGTGTAGGTGGCACCAATGAATGACTGGCGGTAACACCCAGGGTCAGGGCAATCGTCGTAGCAGCAAAAGGCAGCTTCCCTTTGAAAGACAGAGATTTATTGATAGGGTTGAGCATGATAAAAGTGCTATCCCCAAATACCGGAATGGACAGAATGTAGCCGGTCACCATCATGGCCACCATAACTGACTTCTCCCCTATCCAGGCAAGTATTTTTTGGGCAATGACAAATGCGCCGCCGGTTTTCTCTAAGAAAGTACCGATGATTACCCCCAATAAGATCAATAAGCCAATGCTGCCTAGCACCCCACCAAATCCTTCGGAAATGGACTTAACGATAAGTTCGGCGGGCATACCGGCTAGTAAACCATATAAAATGGCGCCCACAAAAAGCGCCAGAAAGGGATGGATATTAAATTTGATGATGGCAACGATAATGAAAACAAAGGCTAGTAAAACGACTAGAAGTGAGAGCATAGTGTAGTGTCAGATTGTTTGGTTCTGTATGAGCGATTTTTTCAGCGCTTTAATAATAAATTTTAAAATAGTGATTTAGATGTTAATTTATACACATCCTGTTAAATTTAAGCGTCTAAATATATTTAACGCTTAGCTAACAACTCCTAAAAACTACAAACATGACATTTTTTCCCGATAGATTCAAAGATCAGGTAGCCCTCATTACTGGCGCTGCCGATGGCTTAGGCAAAGCCATTGCCCAAAGATTAGGCGCGGAAGGCGCTTCACTGGCGCTCTTTGACCGGAATACCTCCTTGCTACAAAAAACCTGCGATGAACTTATTGCGCAAGATATTCCTGCTAAAGCCTATACGGTTGATGTTTCGTCGGAAGAGCAGGTCATGGAAGGCATAAAGCAGGTAGAAGCCGACTTTCATCAGATTGATGTGATGGTACATGCTGCTGGTATTGTTGGGCCTACCAGCACAAAAATCACCGACTATCCTACCCAGGCATTTGATGATATTTATGCCATTAACCTGAAAGGTACTTTCCTGATGACCAAATATACGGTGCAGAAGATGGAACAAAAGCAGTACGGAAGAATACTGCTGCTGGCCTCTATGGCGGGCAAAGAAGGCAACCCGGGCATGATCGGTTACTCCGCCATGAAAGCGGGGGTGATTGGTATCGCAAAATCAGTCGGTAAAGAATATGCTACCGCAGGCATTGCTGTCAATGCCCTGGCCCCAGCCGTGATCAAAACGCCTATGAACGCGGATACCTCGCCGGAGCAACTGGCGTACATGACTGCCAAAATTCCCATGGCCCGCCTGGGTGAGCCTGAGGAAGTAGCTGCGATGGCTAGTTTTATCGTGTCAAAAGAAAACAGTTTCTCCACCGGATTTTTGTATGATATTTCCGGCGGAAGGGCTACGTATTAGATAAAGTCCACTTTAGTTAGCCAACTTGTTTCAACAAATACCCTTTTATAGATCAATATCATTTACACTAAACGACATTGACTTTATGTGTTCTGAAACTGTTCATCTTCCACCCTTAGGGTTATATATAATTAACGCTGAGTGATTTTTAATAATTTTTCAAACACTGAACCATGAAAACACTGCTCATCATCCTTTCATTATTTATTGCCAACTCCGGCATAGCACAGGTGGTGCCGCTTCCCCACGCACATGCACACAATGATTATCAACACGAACGGCCACTGTTGGATGCACTTTCTCATGGTTTCGCCAGTGTGGAAGCGGATGTATTGCTCATTGATGGGGAATTGTATGTCGGACACGATATGCCACAAGGGAAACATACGTTACCTACACTGGAAGAAGCTTACCTCAAACCTCTGCAAGGCATCGTACAGAAACAGCGGGGAAAAGTATATCCTGGTTATGAAGGGGATTTTTATCTAATGCTTGATTTTAAAACCGAAGCGGAAGCAACCTATCCCGTGTTGCGCGACATGCTGGAAAGCTATCAGGATATGCTCTCCTCCGTAGAAAACGATGCATTTAAAAAAGGGGCAGTGACTATTTTCCTTTCCGG
>JBBSOG010000134.1:0-12765 GCA_038259985.1 Cytophagales bacterium | reverse complement strand
TCTTTTTTAGGGTGAAGTTCCTGATCAAATAAAAAAACTTTTCCTTCGGCTGGTTTCAGCAGGCCAAGTGCCAGTTTCATTAGGGTAGATTTACCTGCCCCATTTTGTCCTAATAAACCAAAGCAACTTCCCCGGGGAACAGACAGCGAGATACCATCAATATTGGTTTGGGTGCCGTAATGAAAAGTAAGGTTTTCAGTTTTGATCAGGGATGACATAGGAAATGCTTATACCAAATAAGTCATCAACAAAAAATTAAGGGAAAGGTTAAAACTAACATCACTCATATAAAGAAATGATCAGTATCGTATTTTTTCTTCCGTTTAATGTTTAAGTTGAATTATAATCAACCAAAGAACAGAGCGCCATGAAAACTATTTTAGTTGCCACCGATTATAGCAGTGATGCCCAATGTGCTGTCCTTTTTGCTGCTAAGTTAGCCGCCTATTTTGATGCTAGTTTATTGCTTTTCAACGCATTCCAGCTATCCGTACACGTTTCTAACGCTATTGTTTCTCCCTCTGTAGTTGATCATATCATCGCAAATAATGAGGAACGTTTAAGTGAGCTAAGTAAGGAACTGGCTAACACATATGAAATAGCAGTGAAAGGTATTACTTACGCTTCATTTGTAGACGAGGAACTGGAAAAGCTGGTGAAAGAGCACCTTGTGGACCTGGTAGTGATGGGTATGCAAAATGGCCTTCCTGAGAATAAACTGTTAGGCAATACGACGACGACCGTCATCAGAAAAGCAGATTTTCCTGTACTGGTAGTACCTTTTGGGGTAGAGTTTAGGCAGATAGAAAAGATACTTTTTGCCAGGGATGAAAATGCAATTCATGAAGAAGACAAAAGTATCAAGCTGCTTAAAGAAATAGTGGAGGGTTTCAAAGCTGATATTGAGGTATTCCACGTAGAAAAAATGGCGGTACAACACGATGACAAACTCACTGAAGAAAGGCAGGAAGATGAACTGGAGCAAGTATTGAAAGGTACACACCATACCTATAAAATGACTAATGCTACCAATGTGGGGGATAGTATTGTAGATGAAATGAAGGCCTACCAGCCTGACTTGTTAGTCATGATACCTCACAAGGGCTCCTTTATGGACCGCCTACTGAAAAGAAGTATTACCCGCAAAATGATTATGGAAACCCGGGTTCCTTTGCTGGCTTTGCCGGATGTGGAAAAAAAGCAAGTCTAGTCTTTCAATCATTTGGGCAGCGGACTATTCTTCGTTGTTCCTACCAAAAATATAGTGAAAGCCCCAAGAGCCCCTGAACAGTAGACCTTCGCCGTCATCTTCATAAGTAGTAATAACAGGCGCAAATTCTATATGCAAACCTAAATTTTGGAATTGCTGGAGAGGATAAACTCTTAATCCTACGGGCATTACTACGCCTTCATACACATTTACCCGTAAGCCTAAGCCGACATAAACCTCATGCTGAGCTTTATTGATAAAGCTGTATGTGCCTACCAATTCAGGAGAAAACGATCCGCTTCTGACATCGGTACTCAACCTAAGTTCTGCCATGATGGGAGGCTGAGGAAAATTATATTGGATTCCTATAAAAGGTAAATTAGACTGATGGTAACTCACGCCTACCTGGGCAAAAGCAGTGTGCAGCATGAAAAATAAGATAGTTCCGAGAAAAGAAGCACGTAAGAATGTTTTCATAAAAAAATTAGTTTGGTTATTAGTACTTACTTTAAAACTATAAGTATAAGCAAAATTTTAATTTAGCCAAAGGTTTTGTCTATCAAGCACAACAATACTTAAATATTATTCCCCCTTTATCTCTTTCACATATCGCTGAATATCCATTTGCAAGTTTTGGCTCTTGTCCAGCACTTTGATAAAAGCACTTCCAATGATTGCTCCGCTGGCATGTTCGCAGGCTTTACTAAAGGTTTCATAATTAGAAATACCAAAACCAATCAGTGTAGGATGCTGAAGTTGCATGGCCTCCACGCGCTTAAAATAAGCGACCTGCTCCTCAGTAATACCACTTTTTGCCCCGGTAATGCTGGCCGAAGAAACCATGTAGATAAACCCGTGAGAGTTTTCATCTATCAGGCGGATGCGCGCTTCGGAAGTCTGGGGTGAGATCAGGAAAATATTATAAAGCCCATAAGACTCAAACAAAGCCTTATATTCATCCAGATATTCTTGCATGGGCAGATCAGGAAGGATGAGCGCATCAATACCTACTTGCTGGCAATGCTTACAGAAATTTTCCAAGCCAAATTGCATCGCCGGATTGAGATAACCCATCAGGATGATAGGAATATTAACTTTATCACGAACCTTTTTTAATTGCTCAAACAGCAGTTTGATGGTCATCCCATTCTCCAGGGCTTGAGTGCCGCTTTGTTGAATGGTAGGGCCATCTGCTAATGGATCAGAGAAAGGCATGCCAATTTCTATTAGGTCGGCTCCGGCTTCTTCCAGGTATTGTGCAATACGCACGGTATCATTGAGTGCGGGAAAACCTGCGGTATAGTATACAGAAAGTATATCTCCTTGCTTCTCTTGAAAAAGTTGGTCTATGCGGTTAGTGGTTTGAATCATATTAAATAATGATGAATGAATGTTGACGAATGATTAATATATGCTGGCGTTTAGGGCTTGGGCGAAAAGCGCCGGAGACCGCTTATCGTATTCAAAATATAAGGATGGCTCAATCAGTTCTATCTCTATCAGTACATATTGGCCTTGCGGGTCTTTGACCAAGTCTACCCGCGCGTACAAGGGTTGAGGTGAAATCGCTTCCATGACCTGATAAGCAGTTTTTAATAGTTGCTCATTAGCTTCTACTGCTACAATTTTTCCGCCATGTTCCTCCTGCACCCTAAAATCCTGTGCTTTAGGCCTTTTGAGTACGGTATGGCTATAATTACCCCCGAAAAAGAAGAGTGAATATTCTCCTTCTTCCAAGATACTTTGCATAAACGGCTGCACCATAAAAGGGCGCAGCTGAAATTCACGGGTAAGTCTTTCCAGTTCTAACGCTGAAGTATCAGAGGGAAGGCGGTATGTGAAATCCGCGTTGGCACTGATAGTAGGTTTAACAATCAATTCACTGGTTTCCAGCGTTTTTCCCCAGGCTTTAAAATTGTCTGAGGTAAATTCCTGGTCCCAAAGCGTGGGTACAATAGCAATGCCTTTTTCCTCAAGTTCTTTTAAGTAAGTTTTGGCAAGGTTCCAGCGTACCAGTTCCAGACTGTTGTGCAGTTGCGCTTTTGAATTTTCAATCTCTTCCAGCACTTGCATAAAAGCCTGAGGGTCATCCTGATAATCCCAGGTGGTGCGGATGATGACTGCCTCGTAAAGGTTCCAGTCCACATCTTTCTTGTGCCAAGACACTTCTTCTACCTGCCAGCCTAAAGCTTGTAGGGGTTCAAAAGTCAGGCGGTCGTAGCTGAAAAATCCGTCCAAGCTATCCATGCTCAGAAAAGCACAATGTCTCATGTGTTTTAAATTATTTGATGGTTATATAGCTAAACGGTTAAAAGCCATTCAGCCATTTAAACATGTAGTCATGCAACCATTTATTTTTCAGTATTTCCCCCACTTGATATAAGTTTCCAAATCCTTGTCGCCTCGGCCGGAGAGGCTGACGACTACTACATCATTGGGTTGGAGGCTCATCTGGTGTAGCGCCCCAACCGCATGGGCGGATTCAATGGCAGGAATAATGCCTTCTAAACGGCTTAGTAGAATTCCGGCTTTCATGGACTCATCATCGGTAACGCTATAAAAGGTCGCTCTTCCGGTATCAAAAAGATTGGCATGCATGGGGCCAATGCCCGGATAGTCCAGCCCGGCGGAGATAGAATGAGGCTCAGTGACCTGGCCGTCTTCGGTTTGCATCAGCAAGGTGCGGCTGCCGTGCAGTATGCCCGGTTTGCCCAGCGCTGTAGTGGCAGCAGAACGACCGGAAGCCACGCCTTCTCCGGCAGCTTCTACCGCGATAAGTTTGACATTTTCATCATCAAAATAATGATAATACACCCCGGCGGCATTGCTTCCCCCACCTACACAGGCCACCACATAGTCCGGGTTTTCAGTGCCGGTCTGCTCTTTCAACTGCCACTTCATCTCTTCACTGACCACCGACTGAAAACGGGCGACCATGTCGGGATAAGGATGGGGGCCAACGACAGAGCCAATGATATAATGGCTGTCATTGGGATTGTTGATCCAGTGGCGCATGGCTTCGTTAGTGGCGTCTTTCAGGGTTTTGCTGCCTGATTCGGCGGGAATGACTTCCGCTCCCAGGATGCGCATGCGCTCTACGTTGGGCTTTTGTCTTTGCATATCCACCGAACCCATAAATACCTTACAGGGCATGCCCATCAGCGCACAAACGGTAGCGGTAGCGACACCATGCTGACCGGCTCCGGTTTCTGCAATGATGAATTTTTTGTTCAGCTTTCTAGCCAGCAATATCTGCCCGATAGTGTTATTGACTTTGTGCGCGCCGGTATGGCAAAGGTCTTCCCTTTTGAAGTAGATATTTGCACCAAATTTTTCGGAGATGCGTTCGGCAAAATAGAGAGGCGTAGGGCGGCCTACGTAATCTTTGAGCAACTTGCGAAAATGCTGCTGAAAATCAGGTTCATTGATAATCTGTAGGTAATTCTGCTGTAACTCCTCAATATTGGGGTGCAGCATTTCCGGGATAAAAGCACCACCAAACTGACCGTAATATCCTCTTTCGTTGACGTTGTAGGGGCTGTACTGAATATCTTTTACTTCCATTAGATTAAAGATTGCAAATTGAAAAATACAAATTGAGCGTAGCGCACAAGCTGATTATAGCTTGAAAATTACTGATTTTTCCGGCGGAATTGAAAAGGCTTGCTAGGCTTCTTATCATCTCTGCCATAAAGCTTGTCTTTGAGTCTTTGCACCAGGTTCACATCTTTCAAACCAGGTTCAATCTCAAAGCGGCTGTTGACATCAATTCCATGAATATTAAAAAAAGAAAGTGCATTGAGCTGAGGCACATTGTCCAGGCTGATGCCACCGCTGAGGAAAAACGGCACTTCCTGGTCATAGCGGCGTAGCTGTCCCCAGTCAAAAGTCTCTCCATTGCCACCCGGATCTTTGCCAGCCGTATCAAAAAGAAAATAGTTGACGTGAGGTTTATAAACATCTAACTGGGAGAAGTCAAAATCTTCCTTTCCTAAACTAAAAACTTTGATTACTTTATAGCCTGCTGCTTTAATTTCTTCACACTGTTCAGGGCTTTCCTGCCCGTGTAACTGTAGCACATCCAGGCGAAAGCCTTTGGCTTTCTTTAGCATTTCCTCGCTGCTGGCATTGACAAATACGCCAACTTTTTTGATCTGCCGGGGCAATTCCTGCAAATCCTTAGGGCTGAGCGTATCTGCCACATAGCGGCGGGATTTTTCGTAAAAGATGAACCCCAGGTAATCCGGTTTCATCTGCGCTACTTTGCGTGTGTTGTGCAGAAATTTCATTCCGCAGACTTTAAGCCTTATTCTGTCGTTTGCCATCACTTTATCAACCTTAGTTTTGCTTTTGATAGTTCAGCTATGCTTTGATTTGTTGAATCAACTCTTTGCAGGCTGCTGCCGGATCACTTTGTTTCATGAAAAACTCCCCCACTAGAAAACCCTGATAACCATGTTCAGTAAGTACGCGAATATTTTCTGCATTACTGATGCCGCTTTCGGAGATTTTGACCATTTCTTTCGGCATCATTTCAGCCAGGTCAATGGAAGTCTGAATACTCACTTCAAAAGTTTTCAGGTTACGGTTATTAACGCCCACCACATTGATAAAGCGGGCAACCTGATCGTTAAGGGCGGTTTGCTGTAGTTCCTCAGCATTATGCATTTCCAGCAACACTTCCAAACCCAGTTCACGGGCATAGGAAGCCAGTTTCTTCACCTCCTCGGGACTGAGAATAGCGGCAATCAACAAAATGGCATCTGCGCCGAGGGCTTTGGCTTCGGTAATCTGGTAGGTATCAATGGTGAAATCTTTGCGCAGGATAGGGCAATGGTTATGCTTACGGGCAATTTGCAAATTCTCATCGCTACCGTTGAAAAAATCAATATCGGTCAGTACGGATAGTGCGGCGGCACCAGCATTTACATAGCCGGTCGTGGTCTGCTTTACATCAGCTTCCGCATTGATAACACCTTTAGAGGGTGATTTTCGTTTGAACTCCGCGATGATGGCCGGTTGCTTTTTCTTGAGTTCTGCTGACAAAGAGAAAGTGTTACGCTCAAAAAGCGGGCTTTTTCTAAGTTCCTCTTCACTTCTTTCTGCCTTGCGCTGCGCGATCTCTTCCTTCTTCCGGACAACAATTTTATCCAGTATGTTCATAAGTTTTGCTTCTTTTTAAGTGTGTCAAAGTTAAGCAGCACGACCGTTCTTTGCTATACCTATTGACATTAATTAAATCTGGTAAATCTATAAAAGGCATTAAAGGGTTGAATGGTTAATTGTCAAATCGCTGAATGGCTCATAGCAATTTAACCATTAGCCATATAACCACTTATGCAATGAAGTACTGCGCTTTTCAGAAATGATCATCCTAAGTTCACCCAAAGTGCTGGGAATTATTTTAACTTTGACTTTGCTAAAGCATACAACATAAGCCCATAAATATGACCAACCATAATATCAAAGTTACTTCTGAAATAGGCCAATTAAGGCGGCTTCTGATCCACAGTCCCGACGCTGGCATCGGCAAGATTGTACCCCGTATCAAAGAGCAACTGCTGTATGATGACATCGTGTACCTGGAAAAAATGCAGCAGGAATATGGAGAATATCTGAGGGTACTGTTATGCTTCTTAGATCAGGATAAAATTAAAGGTAAAGCCAACGATCCGGCTTATCAGGAAGCTTCGCGTACCAACAGCTTTGACTCAGACTATGTGCTGAAGGTAGAAGAAATGCTGATCCGGATTTTGCATAATGAAGATGTGAAGTACTTGCTCATTCCCTCGGTGTGTGCCATAGAAAAATGTGGCCTGCGTATACAAAAGCATCTTTTGGAAATGCCTCCTGCCGAGCTTGCCAATACCCTGATCACTGGAATTTTGAAAGATGAGGATGGAAAAGAGGGCTTTATCTTTGCCCCTGTGCCTAACCTGATCTTTACCCGTGACATTGGCATCACCATCCACGACCATATCTTGCTCAGCAAACCTTACGAAAACGCCCGGGACCGCGAAGCCTTGCTTTTCAAGTACATTGCCCATTTTGAATTGCTGAAACAGAAAACCAGCCAGCAACCTGATGAACTGGCCCAGCAGGTGATAGAATTGCAGGAGCCCAATCCTTTTTTCCTTTCCAGCGAAGAAGAAATACAGGATAAAATGGTGACTATAGAAGGAGGGGATGTGATGATGATTAGTCCCGGCCACTTGCTGGTGGGCCTGAGTGAACGTACTTCAGTGGCAGCGGCAGACCATCTGGTAGATGAGGTATTTCGCACCAATCTGATCCAAAAAGTTTCGGTCATCAAGATTCCGCGCCGCCGCGCCTATATGCATATTGACACCGTATTTACGCAAGTCAAAAAAGATACCTGGATACTGTTCAGCCCTTTTTCCAAAAAAGAAATGTTGACTAAGAAGAGCAAATTTGACTTCAGCGGAGCTTTGAGTGGAAAGCATAGCGAGCCGGTCTATAATGTAGAAATCACCCAGTTCATCCGCATGGATGAAGGTCAAGGTAGGTTTAGCGTGGACATCAACCAACTACATTATCTGGACGACCTGATGGAACAAATCAGTAAAAAAGATTTTGGCACACAACACTGCGAGATCATTCCCAGCGCCGGGGGAGAGTTTCCCTATAGCGAACGCGAGCAGTGGACTGATGCCTGTAATTTTCTGGCGATTAAAGAAGGCGTGGTCATTGGCTACGACCGCAATGTAAAAACCGAAGAAGAATTCAGGAAACGGGGCTTTGCGGTAATGCGCTCCTCAGAAATTATTGAACAGGTAGAAAACGGCAAAGACATAGAAGAGGTCGTCATCGGGGACACGCTGATCCTCTTGCCTTCCGCTGAGCTTTCCCGTGCCCGAGGTGGCACCCACTGCATGAGCATGCCTTTATTGAGGGATGAGGTAGCGGTGATGGTGTAGATAGGTTTTGGGATTTAGAGTTTAGTATTTTACGGTTCAAAGTATAAAGGCATTGAATCAATAAACAGTTAGCATTATGAAATATTTAGTCATTATAGAAAAAACCGATACAGGTTATAGTGCTTATGTCCCTGATCTTCCGGGATGTGTTACGGTTGGGAATACTAGAGAGGAAATAGAAAATCATATAAAAGAAGCCGTTCAATTTCACCTGGAAGGAATGAGAGAAGACGGTTTGGAAATTCCTGAGCCTATTACGGAAGCAGTTACAGTAAGTACATGAAAGTAAAAGAGATTATTTCTATCCTTAAAAATGACGGTTGGTTTCAGGTAAGTCAGAAGGGGAGTCACAAACAATTTAAACATCTTACTAAAGCAGGGAGGGTAACGGTGCCCGATCATGGACAGAATAAAGACTTAGCCAAAGGGACTGAGAACAGTATTCTGAAACAGGCAGGTTTAAAATAGAATTACCTGCATGAGCATGCCGCTGCTGAGGGATGAGGTGCCAATGCTTTTTTAATGGAGGGATTCCATTATTTTGTAAGCATATAGTTGTGTTAACCATATCAATATACAGCATGAGAAAGTATTTGATCGTATATGAAAAATCCAAAGATAGTTACTCAGCCTACGTGCCGGACCTAGCAGGTTGTACGAGTGCTGGAGCTACCAGGGAAGAAGTAGAAACCAACATTATTGAGGCCATCAATCTCTACATAGAAACTTTGAAAGAAGGATGTATCCAAGCCTCAGCCTCTTAGTAAGCACCTGCTTTGAACCAGCATAGCAGCATCTTTTACAGAAATTCGCAATATGGTTTTGCAGTCCTACTTTCACTTTTTTTGTAAGCGATACCTCTTAAAAGCCATAGACTTACGCTGTCGGAGATAGCTTATGTCGTGTTCGTGGGTATAAGCTTCCTTTTCAAAACTGATGTACCGATAGGCTTCATAATGGCTACAGCCTCTCAGCCTGCCTAACAGATATTCCGTCAGATAACACAGGTAGAAAGGAAGTACCAGCCACTCCCGCTGCTGACGCAGGTGGATGGCTTCGTGGTTGAGCAGTACGGCGTCTTCCCGGTCTGTTTTATCACGGACAAACACCAATGGATAGAGCGTGATTGCCCGGGCAAAATTACCGGTTAGGATTTTTACAAAACGGGGGGCAATGATAATCAAACTATTTCAACAGTAATAAATGATTTAATTGAACTCATTATTCCGCGCTGCAGCTTTCTGATTAACTCTTTTTAACGAAGAAGGCACCTTATCCGACTCGCTTTCATAACCTTTCGCCCTGTCCTTTCCTATGCCACCCGGCGCGGGGAGCAGGCGATTGAGTAAACCCATTACATCAGCGAATAAACCCGGAAATATGCCGTTGGCCGCAGTAAGAATTTTAGCCTGCAGGGGCAGGATCAGAGAAGTTTCGCCATGCTTGCAGGCAGATACTATAGACTCGGCCGCGCTTTTGGCATTCATTGAAGTCAGTGGCTGTGAGGCGAAGATTTCAGCCAGTGCATGTTCTTTCTTATGCTGGCCTTTGTGGACCATCTGGCGTATACTGCCGGTGCGCATCAGCCCGGGACATACAGTAGTGATGTAGACATTGTACTTTTGCATTTCGGCATGCAGGCTTTCCGAAAGCCCTACCAGCGCATGTTTGCTGGCGGTATAAGGGGCTAAATGGGGTACGATTACCTTGCCTGCCAGCGAAGCGATATTCACAATTCTGCCTTCTTTCTTCTTTTTCATTTCCGGCAATACCGCTTCCATCAGTTGGTAAGGTGCCCAGAAATGCAGGTTCATGGCCTCCTCGTATTCCTGCCTTTCCATCTCTTCTACCGGGGCAATCTGTATGATTCCGGCATTATTGATCAATACTTCTATCGCACCAAAGTTTTTTTTGATACGCGTAAGCATACTTTTGACCTGCACCGTGTCTGTCACATCACAAGCTACCGTATATACGCCGTCTGTTCCATGCGAAGCGGCCAACTCATCCAGGTCTTTCTTGGCCCTTTTGAGTTCTTGCTTATCGCGGGCACAGATCACTACCCTAGCCCCCTCCTTGACCATGAGCCGGGCTATTTCCAGCCCCAGCCCCCGGGAGCCTCCTGTAATTAAAGTTACTTTTTGATGAAGGTCAATACTACGGTGCTTATGTGTAAGCAAGCGGCCTAAAGCAACACTGGCAACACCAGCCGCAGCCCATGCAAGTTTCTTTTGGGTAGGGTTCATCAAGGTTTAGTTTAAAAAGTGAATACGAAAATTATCTACAAATGGCTGTGTCTATCGATATAAAAAAAGACACCGAACTCTAGGAGCGTGAGATATAATTTACCTAAAAATTGATACAATTGTTGTAAAATTTTCGGATAAGCCCAGAAAGCTTTAACTTCCGGCAGCAACAATCTACAATCATCCTAATCATGAACAAAGAGAATAGAAGAAGTGCACTCAAGAAAATGGCCGGTAGTGCCGCCATCATGCCCCTGGCAGGCATGTCAGTGACAGGTTTTACTTTTGAGAAAACAGCTGCCCCTCCCGCTCCCCTAAAAGGCAACATCAAGCACTCCGTGTGCAAGTGGTGTTATAACGATATCCCCCTGGACCAGTTTTGTAAAGACGTCAAAAAAATGGGCTTGCAGTCGGTAGAGCTTTTGGGGCCTAATGACTGGCCTACCCTGAAGGAGCATGGGCTTACCTGCGCCATGGCTTCCTGCCTCAGGGATGGTTTTGGGATTAGCAAATGCTTCAACCGTACAGAGAACCATGCCCAACTTTACGACATCTACGCCGAAAGCATACCACTGGCTGCTAAGGCCGGGCTAAAGCAGATCATCACTTTCTCCGGTAACCGCGAAGGTATGGACGATGAAACCGGTATGAAAAACTGTGCGGAAGGGCTGAAGAAAATCATGCCTATCGCCGAAAAGCACGATATCATCATTTCCATGGAGTTGCTCAATAGCAAAGTTAACCACCCTGATTATATGTGTGATCATACGGAATGGGGCGTGGAACTCTGTAAGATGGTCGGTTCAGAAAATTTCAAGCTATTATACGACATCTACCACATGCAGATTATGGAAGGTGACGTGATTGCGACCATACAGAAGCATCATCAGTATATCTCCCATTACCATACCGGGGGTGTACCGGGCAGGGCAGAAATTGATGAAACCCAAGAATTATACTATCCGGCCATTGTTCGGGCCATCGTAGATACCGGCTTTACGGGCTTTATAGCCCAGGAATTTATTCCTAAAGAAGATCCGCTGGCCTCCCTGAAAGAAGGTGTGCAGATCTGTGATGTCTAGCACTTTTCTGTCATCCAGCCTCCGTAGTAGAAAGCTTTGCTGAACATACGGGGTGCACTAAAACCTGACTCTTGCAATAGTGCTGTCAAACGTGCTGTTGTCAGGCGGTGGGTGTCTTTTTTGACGTGCTGCAAACCTTCATCCACCGTCTGGCTATCCATTCCCCGGCCTATCATATACTGACGAAAGCATGCCCACTGTATTTGAAAAGCATGTGGCTCATAAATATCGCAAATGATGAGCGGGGCACCGACATGCAGCCTTTGTGCGATGTTTTTCAGCAGGTTTAGTTTGCCATCTTCCGTATCAGGAATAAAATGCATCACCAGGATGAGGGTGGCCGCATCATATTTTTGATCGGAAGGCAAATCACTAACGATCCCTGTTTTGAGTAAAAGACGGGGATCATTATCCCAATACGCTAACTTCATCTGGGCCAGGCGTATCATTTGAGGAGAAGGGTCTATGCCAGTAACCTTCCAAGCAGTCTCCTGCTGCTTGATTTCCGCGATCTCTTGCCCGGTACCACAGCCAGCGATAAGCAATTGGCGCTCCTCATTAGTAGGAAGATAAGACTTGAGGATAGCAGGAATGGATTGCTGTATAAAGCGGTAATTGGGCACCCAGGTAGGAATGTTATCGTCGTATTGGTTGGCGCGTTCCCCTTCAAAAAACTCTATATGCATGGCTTTGGTAGTGGTTCAAGGCAATTTGCTGATTCCCGGCTGATTATACAAGCCCAAATGAATGGAATCCGCGTCACGGAGACCGGGTCGCGGAGACCGAGTCACGGAGACCGGGTGCGGAAAACAGAAACCGAAATTTTTTGGAAGAATATTTCCAGCATTCGGTTTTCCTTTTAATCAAGGCGCAACCTGCTAAGCAATTTTATCATCTTGTCAGCGTAGTATTTTTGTGATTGCTGTTTCATGCTTGCAAAAACTGAATACCTTTGCAAACAGCGAGTAACATTTTTGAATAAATCAAACCAGACGATAATGAAAAGAGTTTTTTTAATACTTTCACTCATGTTGACCTATACATTGACCCATGCACAGGAGCAAAAGCGATATGTTGGCGCGCAGCCTGATCTTCCGGGTATGCTAATTTTTGATTATGGGTTTAATATACTGATGAATGCCCCTGATGATTTAAAGATCAAAACCATACGTTCGCGCAGTATCGGGTATCATTATCTGTATCCAGTGCCAATTGGCGAATCCAAGTTTTCTTTTCATCCGGGTTTTGGGTTTTCTTCCCACAATTATACTTTTGATAAGAATGTAACC
>JBBSOG010000133.1:0-12801 GCA_038259985.1 Cytophagales bacterium | reverse complement strand
GAAACAGAAACCAAAATTAAAGAAGAAACCAAAGCCACTATCCGTTGTATTCCGTATGATGGGGAAAAAGAAGAAGGTAAGTGTATCTACTCCGGCAAACCTTCTGAGCAACGGGTGATCTTTGCCAAAGCGTATTAAACTTGTATATTGAGGGGTACTTCAAAAATGATAAGCAAAAGCCCCTCAAAAATTTTACGCGCATGTGGTTAGCTGTGATTATATTGTTGATTATCGGGATACTGTTGATCCTTACCGAGTTAATCTTTATTCCCGGAACCACGATTTTTGGCATTGCCGGTTTGGGCCTTTCTGCGGCAGGTGTCATCATGGCGTTTATACATTTTGGAAATGGCACTGGCTTTACGGTTTTGGGGCTTACTTTCGTTACCATCCTGGTACTGTTATTCATTGGAATCCGATCCAACACTTGGGAAGGGATATCCTTGAAAAGTGCGATCAACAGCCGGGTGAACGATGAAGTAAAAAACAACCTTTGGAAAGGGGACAAAGGCGTAGCACTGTCGGTGCTTCGCCCCAGCGGTAAGGCAGAATTCAAAGACATTATCGTAGAAGTAAGTACGCTGGGGAAGTACCTGGAAGCCGGTGCAGAAATTAGAATCATCAGCTTGCAGGATAATAAGATAATCGTAGAACCAGTAAACACCCATCAAGCCAAAACTACCTAACTTATATGGACGGACTCTCAATTATTCTAATCATCGTCGCTGCCATCGTAGCGTTTTTTACCTTTCTCTATTTCATTCCTTTAAACCTCTGGATTACCGCCCGCTTTTCGGGGGTCAAAGTTGGGCTGCTGGAACTGGTGTTTATGCGGATTCGTAAGGTTCCACCACGTATTGTGGTAGATTCTCTGATCACCGCCACCAAGGCAGGGTTGGATGTCACTTCTTCTGACCTGGAAACGCATTACCTCGCCGGGGGGCATGTTCCCTCTGTCATCAAAGCACTGATTTCTGCCGACAAAGCCAATATCAGGCTTACTTTCAAGCAAGCCACAGCGATAGACCTGGCGGGCCGTGATGTATTTGAAGCGGTACAGATTTCTGTAAATCCAAAGGTAATCAATACGCCGGAAGTGGCCGCAGTGGCTGCCGACGGTATACAACTCATGGCTAGAGCCAGGGTGACCGTTCGGGCGAATATCGCCCAACTTGTCGGTGGTGCCGGGGAAGATACTATACTTGCCCGGGTGGGGGAAGGGATCGTGACTTCCATTGGCTCAGCGCGCAAACATACCGATGTGCTGGAAAATCCTGATAACATTTCTAAACTGGTGCTACAAAGAGGGCTGGATGCCGGTACTGCTTTTGAAATCCTTTCTATTGACATTGCCGACGTAAATGTAGGGGATAATATCGGTGCGAAACTTCAGATAGACCAGGCCAATGCCGACCTGAAAGTAGCAGAAGCTAAAGCAGAAGAACGTCGCGCGATGGCGGTTGCCAATGAACAGGAAATGCGGGCCAAATCACAGGAAGCCCGTGCTACGGTCATTGCTGCGGAAGCGGAAGTGCCTAAAGCGCTTGC
This sequence comes from Cytophagales bacterium, assembly GCA_038259985.1. Classification (GTDB taxonomy): domain Bacteria; phylum Bacteroidota; class Bacteroidia; order Cytophagales; family Cyclobacteriaceae; genus Catalinimonas. Next base: position 11,253 of record JBBSOG010000133.1, on the reverse strand, counting down.
CGAGGCTTTCAGGAGTGGTAAGCTGGGCGTGATGGATTATTATCGTATGCAAAACATTCAGGCGGATACGGATATGCGCAACGCCATCTCCGGGGAAGATGACAATCGCGGTAAGAAAGATGCGGACAATTGAGAATTAGCATCGTAATTATCCCACACGGCTAAAGCTTCCAGCAAAATCCAGAATAAGATGCAATGCAATGCAAAACATCCTAATTTTCTTGAGGAGATAATATATTTTTATTGTCCTGCCTGTGGAATAAGTAAATCTATTGATTTCCATCCTTGCTCTTCCATGACCAGGAAAAGGTCATTATAAGCGTCATACTTGATGTTATCGTATTTTAGCGGTATGGTACTTCTGCCTTGAAGTGTCAAAAGTCCGTAGCGGCCATTTCTGCTGACAATGACATAGCCATTTCCCCAATCTTCCAGTGTGTCATACTTGGCATAGATCAGCAGATGCCCTTTTTCATTGACCAAGCCAAGCTGTTTATTTTTAGGGTTGCCATCCTGGTATTTTTCTATTAAATAGTGGTTTTCGGCAGAGGGCAGGATGTTGTCGTACTCATTAGGCAGTATGACTTCACCTCTCTTATTTACCAGCCCGTACTTCCCCGCCTTGCGTACAATAGCCAACCCATCTACAAAAGGAAAGGCCTTCTCAAAATGAGGCTGAACTGCCAGGTTTTCTGAGCGGTTGATATATCCCCATCTGCCCAGCAACTTGATCGCTGCCATATTGCTTTGGAAAGAACAGATGGAATCATAGCGGTTAGCAATACGCAAGCGCCCCAGGGTATCTACAAAGCCAAATTTATCGTCTATCTTGACGCCCAGATAATGATTGCTCATAGGATAGAGTTCCTGAAAATTATTATCTAAATCTACCAGGATGCCTCCATCTTTATTCATAATACCATAATGCCCGTCTTTTTGAAAGGTATAAACAACCCCTTCCTGAAGGGTACTTATAGTATCAAACTTGGTGTCTAACAGGCGTTTTCCATCGTAAGTGATAAGTCCGTATTTGTCTTGGTCATTTTTTTCCCATATTGTATGCCCATTGTTGATCAGCGAATAATTACCGACGTACATTTCTTGCCCTTTGCTGTCTACCAAACCATATCGGGCAGCCTCATAATGATGCGCCTGCGTGCTAAAAATATAGAGGTCGTCATGGATTCTTTCTAAGTTTAAGCTTGCCCCTTTGTACTTGAAAGGTTTAATAGTCCAATTACCGTAAGTATCAATGATGCCCTGCCCTTCAATAAAATCTACACTGGCCCTACCTTGACTGAAGGGGGCTACCGCCAAATACTGACAGGGGATCACTTCTTCTCCCAGGAGATTGATGTAACCCCAATGATTCTTTCTCTTTACAGCGAGTAAACCATCACTATCAGGCTTTATGTCCTGGTAAACGTAACTGGTAAGCCGCTCTCCATTATTATTGTATAGTGACCAGCCATAGTCATTCTGACTTAGCTTTTGTGCGGCCAAAATATAATTTTCTTCTACATGAAGTGTGTCGTAAATGATATCAAGGATAATCTTGTTCTGTTCAGAAGTGACGCCCTTCATCACCCCATATTTTCGCCCTTTTTTGAGTATGGCAACACTGTGCTGTAAGTCATCTATCTGCCAATCTTCTGCCAGGATCAATTGTCCTTCCCCGTCTACAAAAGTAGATAAGTTACCCAGTTTTATTTGATAGAGATTGACACCTACCGGCTGCATTTCCTCAAAAGTATAAGATCTTAACTTCTGGTTATCACCGGTGTAGGCATGCCATTGATTGAAAGGGAGCACATTAACCTCCCCTTTATCCCCGATTTTCACTTTTTGATACTCCACCGGAACCAGCACAATGCCGTCTGCCCTGATGACCCCTTGCTTGCCTTTATGGAAGACAGTAGCCAATTGATTTTTGTCAAAACTTGAAATGCTATCGTACTCAAAAGAAGTAAGCGCTTCACCTTCAGAAGTATACACCGCTAATCTATTATTCTCATTGTATACCGCATAGCGGTTGGGAGATATGCCTACTATCTTTTTGAAGCGCAGACCAATCACCGCCTGCCCTTTATCATCTACTAGTCCATAAGCGGGTTGGTCATTGATGATGATAGATGCAATGAGATGATGAAAATTTGCTTTCAGGGAATAATAGCGAAAATCAAGTTCTTCTTCCCCTTTAGTGTTGATTAATCCATAAACCCGCTTGTGGCTATTCTTCGTGGCTTTTGATGCAACAATAAGTTTGTCATAAAAAGGCGTCAGATCATAATACTTTGCCTCAGTGACCTTGTGGTTTTTGACATCAATAAGTCCCCATTGCCCTTTTTCTTTATAGCCTATGACTTTATTGTACACGGTAGGAAAGCCTCCTGACCAGCCCAAATCTTCGTATTCAATAGGAATGATCATAGCACCTTCCTCGCTAAATAATCCTTTCAGGGCGTTCTTCTCAACGATGGTAAAGCGGGCATCATCATTTGATGGATTGGCTGTTGCTCCAGCGCTGAAGGCTAACAAAAAGAAAAGAAAAGCGAGAGAAATTCCCTTAAACATAAACTAAGCAGATAAGACTTACTGATGAAAAGCGTGATTTGTATAATGCCGAATTATACAAATTTTTCACCAATTTTTAAAAAACAAGTGCTTTTCTACAGATATAATTCATCAAATCTTACGGCGATGTGTAAGAGAATTGCGGTTTGTATGAATTTCACTACTTTAATTTAATCGCTGGCGTACTTCTTTTCCATACTATCTATTTCTTCTGCCAAGCTCACAGCATAGTCACGCTGTGCTTTCAGCTTTTCCTTAAAAGGCTCCCTAATGTCGGCATGTGCCAGGGCTTCATCATACAAAGATATTGCTTTGTTTTCAGCTTTGAGGCAATTCTTAAGTATCGCTGGTTCATTGCGGAGTACAATAACAGAAGCAAAATCAAGCCAGAACTGATCTGGGTTTGTACCTGAAGAATCCTTATCTTTCATGTCTTTGCCTAAGTCCTTGCTTTCCTGCTTTAAATCATCAGCAAAATTTTCGTGGGCTTCCGCTGCTTTTTCAAAGAAAACAGTCAATGATTTGTTATGTACATTTTTAGCGGCATTTCTATAGGTATCGCTTGCTTTGAGAGTACGGGTATATATTTTTTCCAGGATTTCTATATTTTCTTGTTTTGTCGTCATACAGTTTCGGTAATTATGGGTTGAAAAATTTATCCTTCATTAACAAGGCAAAAGCGATTTTGTGAGAATGAAAAGGTATTAAAATCAATTTTTTTGTAAAAAGCGATGGTCAAAAATTCCTGAAAGTTTGTTTGGATTAGAACTTTCCCACAAATTATTTAAAAAAAATGATTATTCATTCCCGGATAATGGTTTCAATAAAAGCTGATAGGACATCAGGTAAAGGTTGAAAACGAATATGATTTCGGCTTACATTTATTTAGGTGGCACTGGCTTTTTCGAATAAATCGTGGCATAATGGGTAGGCATACATTATGAAAAAAGCATATAAAAATATCTAGCCATTCGTTTCATGGGTGATTTTTGCAAAGCATAAGGCCTCAAAAAGGAACGCTTATATACATCTTGAATCATTTCATTACGAATGATAAACCCTTTCCAGACTATTTTCTTTTGCCCATTAACCTACATCACCTCAATTATTAGGCGTAAAATGATATGTCAAATTATAAAAGTTATACTACTTGGGTATGATATGAACCTATCCTTACTTCCGAAGTAATTTTATGCCCCTTAATATTACGTTGTAAAACATTCACGTTTCATGGTAAAGTAAACCACTCTAAATTGCCAGCACTTATTTATCAGAATTTCAAAAGGTTATATTTATTTGCCTAGCATTTATGTCCTTATGGTAAAACAAACGCCATATATAGTATTATTTATTTTGCTCATATGCGTCTCCGCAAATGTATATGCCCAGGATAACAAAGAACTCGCACGTCAGCAGGTAGAAATTGGTGACGAAATTTACTATGAGCAGAAAGCACCCGAGGTTGCCAAAGAATTTTATATACTGGCCGCTCAGGCTGACCCCGATAACATCAAGGCCAATTACATGGCTGCCAAAACCATTACCGAAACGATTAACAAAGGAGAGGCTACGCCTTATTATTTGCGTGCATATGAAATAGACCCAGATTACCGTTTTGACCTGTTATATTCTATTGGCAGGGCCTATCAATACGGCCTGGAGTTTGAAAATGCTATTGAGTATTATAATCTCTATTTGAACAAACTGGATAAGGATACGGAATATCGTGGAGAAGATAAAATCCCTAACAGTCAGGTAAAAAGACGTATTTATGAGTCGGAAAACGGGATGGAGTTTGTCGCCAACGCCCGTAACTTCAACATCACCAATTTGGGAAGTGAGATCAACTCCACTAGCCTGGATTATGCGCCGGTGATCAACGCGGATGAGACGATGATGATCTTTACCTCCCGTCGTAAAGAAGGAAACCTGAACGAAAACGTGTACGACGATAACTTTGCGTATGAAGACATATTTATCTCCCGCAAAGTAGATGGCAAATGGATGCCTGCTGAAAACATCGGAGAAACCGTCAATACCTTATACTTTGAGTCTAGTTCTGCGCTATCAGCTGATGGACAGCAACTTTATATCTACCGAGACGAAAATAATGGTGACCTCTTTGTTTCTGATAGGAAAAGCGATGGCAAATGGTCGCAGCCCGTTCCTTTAAGCGATAACATCAATTCCAGCTACTCAGAAAACTCAGTATCCATTTCCCCTGACGGACAAACACTCTATTTCTCCAGCAACCGCCCCGGAGGTTACGGGGGCATAGACCTTTACAAATGTGAGAAAGACCGCCGGGGTATGTGGGGCAAAGTGACCAATCTGGGCGATAAAATTAATACCCCTTTTGACGAGGACGGTGTTTTCATTGACCATGACAATACTACCCTCTATTTCAGTAGCAGGGGACGCAAAGGCATGGGTGGATACGACATATTCAAATCTGTATTTGATTCTGTGACCGTGAGTTGGGAAGAACCCATTAACCTGGGTTATCCTATCAATACTTCGGACGATGACATCTACTTTGTGAGTACCAAAGATGGTATGCGGGGCTACTATGCTACAGTTCGTAACAATGGGACAGGCTACCTGGATATTTATATGGTAGAGATTCCTGACCTAGACAGCGATCAGGAGGAACTGGAAAATAAGAAAAATAGCCAGTTGGCTGAGAATACTCAAAATCAGCTCAATAGAGACCTGAACAAAGTAGAGACCAAAGCCAAGGAAACACCAGAGGAAGAGGTGCAGCCGGTCATGGAAGTGGCTTCAACATTGCAGTCTGTTCAATTCTTATTGAAAGTGGAAGATGCTAGTACTGAAGAGGCCATTGAAGCCGAAGTAAGCATCAAAGAAATGCAAAGCGGAAAAGCAGTTCCAGGTAAAAGCATGGCGGATGGCATTTACCGTTTTGACATTCTCAATCTCAATGAAAAAGAAACCAATTATGTATTGGCCATCGAGAAGAATGGATATGTGTACAAAAGCCTGAAAGTAGGAATCCCTCCGGCTACCAGCGAAGCACAGGAACTGAGAAAAAAAGTGGGACTGGACCGTATCTCGGCCAATTACAAAATGATCCTGAACTTCATCTACTTTGATTTCAGCAGTGCGCGCCTGAAGGAAACGTCTTTTGATGAATTGAACCGCCTGAAACAGTTTATGGTGAGTAATCCCCAGACGACCATAGAAATAGCCGGACATACCGATAGCGTAGGCCCCAAAGCGTATAACAAACAGTTGTCATTGCAACGCGCACAAGCCATTGTAGATTTTCTGATCAACGAAGGCATAGAGGCTGGAAGGCTGATCGCGCAGGGTTACGGAGAAGAAGACCCGCTGGCGACCAACGATGATGAGGCAGAAGGCCGAGAGCTTAACCGCCGGGTAGAGATGCGTATCCTGGAATCCAATCAGATCAGCAGCAAAGAATAGCATTGTCCGATACTCGGACAACAAATTTCCTTTTTGCTGTGTTGGATACGCGTAAACCTTTACCTTTGTCCGCCATGGAAGTAGTCCCCTATAAAGAACAAAAAAGCAGCAAAAAAGAGCAGGTAGCCACGATGTTTAACAACATCAGTAAGCGCTATGACCTGCTGAACCACCTTCTGAGCCTGGGTATTGATATCCTGTGGCGTAAGAAAGCCATTAAGGAGCTTAAGGATGATCAACCCAAACTTATCCTGGATATGGCTACCGGTACTGCCGATTTTGCCATAGAATCCCTCTCCCTCCATCCTGATAAAGTGATTGGCGTAGATATTTCTGAAGGAATGCTGGAGGTCGGGCGCAAGAAACTCAAGCGCATGAAACTGGATGATCGCATTGAACTGAAGCTCGGCGACTCTGAAAGAATCCCTTTTGACGATAATATATTTGATGCCATCATCGTTGCTTTTGGTGTACGGAACTACGAAAACCTGGAAAGAGGTTTAGCGGACATGTTTAGGGTACTTAAGCCAGGTGGAAAAGTAGTGGTATTGGAGTTTTCTAAACCTAGCAAGTTCCCCTTTAAGCAATTGTACAACTTTTATTTTAAAGCAATCCTGCCAGTGATTGGCAGGATGATTTCTAAAGATCAGTCAGCATATACCTATCTGCCGGAGTCAGTACAGTCTTTCCCGGATGGAGAGGCTTTTCAGAAAGTACTGAGGAAAGTAGGTTATCAAAAAACAACATGCAAGACACTCACATTCGGCATCAGCTCCATTTACACTGGCAAAAAGTAGCGATTTGTTGCTTATTATTTACTGGCTTATTATTTAATGAAGCAAATGCCCAACAAGGAGTCAAGACAGATAACATGCCTAATTATGACAACCGCTGGCTGCATTACGGTTTTTCTATTGGCGTGCATACCTCCAGCTATCGGGTAAAGTATAACGACAAATTTACCTCACCGGCTTTTGATTCTTTGCATTCTATCATGCCTGCCAATGCTTTCGGGTTTTCCCTTGGCCTGATCGCCAACATTCGTCTGGCAGAATTTCTGGACTTGCGCATTATGCCTGAAGTTGTTTTTTACGATAATCGTGTAGACTACAACTACATCCGTGGCGGACAACGCATGGTGGATGAGCAAAAAGTGGAGACTACTTTCGTGGAATTTCCGATTTTATTCAAGTACAAATCTATGCGAAGGGGCAATACCCGCATGTACCTGATCGGCGGCATAGAACCGGGTATTGAAGCCACCGGCAAGAAGAAAGACCAGGATGATGAAAACAAACTTCTGGTCAACGGTACCAACCTTTCGGCACAAGTAGGTTTTGGCCTGGATGTGTATTTTCCCCTTTTCAAATTTGCCCCGGAAATCCGTTTTTCCCGAGGCTTGCTGAATATGAAAAACGACAAAGAAAATAACTATGGTGCCCCCATTCAGCAGCTTGCGACCAACACGGTTACCCTTTACCTGCTTTTCGAATAAGGCTTGCTGAAATAAACTTTCAAGCTGTTTTTTAGGTTTTTTCTTAGTGAGAAAAGAAGAAATCAATGTCGTCTGGTTTAAGCGTGACTTAAGGCTTACAGATCATGCGCCCCTTCACTATGCTATTGAAAATAAGCGCCCTACTTTGCTTGTCACTTTCCTGGAATCATCCCTCATGGATGCCCCTGAGAGCAGTACCCGGCAATGGCGGTTTGTGTATGAGTCCGTTCAGGAGATGCAGCAAAAGCTGGCTCATCATCGCGCCAAAATCTACCTTTTTCACCAGGAAGTATTGCCGGTTTTGCAAGCTATTCTTACCAAGTATGCTATTGCATCATTATATTCATATCAGGAAAGCGGGCTGGATGTCACTTATCAACGCGATAAAGCGGTGGCTACTTTTTGTAAGGAAAATAACATCGCATGGCACGAATATGAGAACAATGCAGTAGCGCGTGGACTAAAAAACAGGGACCAGTGGGCGGAGCATTGGAATGAATTTATGCAAAGTCCAGAGGATGAAGTGACTCTCAGAAAACTCATTCCCTGCCAATTAGAAGAAGACTTTTACCAAAAAAATCAAGGAAAAGCGCTTGATCAGGCGATCACTAAAACGCACCATGATTTTCAGCCGGGTGGAAGCGAAATGGCTTTGAAATACTTGGTTGATTTCCTGAAAGAGCGGGCTAAAAATTATAGCAAACAGATTTCCAAACCTTTGTTGAGTCGCAAAAGCTGTAGCCGTTTATCCCCTTACATTGCCTGGGGTAATCTGTCGGTCAGACAGGTTTATCAGACGGCTGAGGCATTCAAAAGTTGGGTGACCCATAAAAGCCAGATCAATAATTTTATTTCCCGATTGCGGTGGCAAGGCCATTTTATCCAGAAGTTTGAATCCGAATGCCGCATTGAATTTGAAAATTTCAATAAAGGCTACGACCATATCCGTACTCAATGGAATGAAACGTATTTTCAAGCCTGGAAATCCGGAAACACTGGTTATCCATTGGTAGATGCTTCCATGCGCTGTGTCAACGCCACGGGTTATTTGAATTTTAGGATGCGGGCCATGCTGGTATCTTTCCTCACGCATCATCTCTGGCTTCCCTGGAAGGCCGGAGCCACTCATTTAGCACAGCAGTTTCTGGACTTTGAACCAGGTATCCATTATCCGCAGTTTCATATGCAGGCGGGTACTACGGGCATCCATACTATCAGAGTGTATAATCCTGTAAAGCAATCATTGACCCACGACCCTGAAGGTAATTTCATCAGAAAATGGGTGCCTGAGCTGGCGCACCTTCCTGAAATTTTCATACATCAACCCTGGAAGATGACGCCTCTTGAGCAGCAAATGTACAACTGCGAACTGGGGAAAGATTATCCGTTTCCTATTGTTGATTTGAAAGAGAGCGGAAAGTTTGCCCGAGACCAGTTGTGGTTGATGAAAGACCAGGAAAAAGTAAAAAAAGAAGGGGGCAAAATTTTAGCCCGGCACACAGTAAAGAACAGAATGGTGTGAGTAACCTTTCAATAAAATGGGTCAAATCAAAAAAAATAACCTGCCTATCAAGACTTGTCCTGTCTGTGGCAGACCTTTTAGCTGGCGAAAAAAGTGGGAGAAGCACTGGAACGAAGTCCTATATTGCAGCGAACGATGCCGGAGGAATAAGCAAAACTAAAAGTGATGGTTATCCTATTGAGACAAGTTTTCATTTCTATTCCTCTATGCTGTAGATTTGATTGTTGAACAAAAATCATCTAAAAAACCATGAAGCTGAGAATTAAAGGAAATAGCCTCCGCTTACGCCTCACCCAGACTGAAGTTGACGAAATTAGTGATGGAAATACCGTTACTGAAACTGTTTCTTTTGGTAGCCAATCTCCAGCTTTTCATTATGGACTTATCGCCGATGAGCATGCGGGTAATATTACTGCTTACTTTAATGATTGTAGCTTACAGATTGTACTGCCTTTCTCTCAAGCCAAGCAATGGGCAATTAGCGATGAAGTAGGTTTGGAAAGGGATATTCTTTTAGATGATGGAAGTAACTTATACGTTCTTATTGAAAAAGACTTCCAATGCCTACACCAGCGCCCCCGGGAAGATGAGCAAGATAATTTCCCCAATCCAAAAACGGAAGAAGTTTAGTCCACATACTGGAGTAATACTGATTTTTGAAACAAGAAAATTCTCACTAAACCTCGGTAAGCGCTTGCTGAATGATTTTTTGCTCTCCCGCAGAAAAATCTAGTTTCAAGGCTGCTTCATGCCCTTTTTCTGACATTTTATCCCAGGTTTTGGCTACAATGTCCACCAGCTTTTCTTCAGGATGCTGCTTGGTAAAGCCTCTAAAGTAATACTTTAAGAAAACCAGACAGATTACATCCTCTAAAGTCTGTGTTTCAGGGTCGCTCTTAAGCTTCTTTTTGTTCAATAAAAATTTGACACGTTCAATAGTTTCTTCGTCATAGCCTTCTGCTTCCATGATTGCCCCTGCTTTCTGTCCGTGAAATATCTTGAGCTGAGTCCGCCATTTCAGGTAACCCTTACGGTCCATAGGATAGCTATCCCGTGGCATTGTCCAGCGTTGGATATGCTGACAACGGGCGGATAGTTGCAAAGCTTCCGAAGCCTCGGGTGCAAACTCCGCCAGCATCTCACTCATACGCTGTCCGTATACCAGTTCTTTGGGCAACATTTTGCCGTCTACTTCTTCCTGGTGGGGATCTTCGGCATTGGCCGCATCAAAGGCGGCAATGGTGCGATCAAAACGATTTTTATCAGTAATTTTCATTTTCTTTTCCTGGCTTAGCCAGTCGGATGTTACCTCGTTCAATTTTTTGACTTTATATTCAAAATCCCCTTTGAGCTGGTCTCGCACATCTTTGAGGTTATCCAGCAGGTTTTGCACATCATCAGGAATAGCTTCTTCCAGGTATTCGCGGATACGTTTGGTCAGGGTAGGGGACTTTCCATTGCTAGAGATAGCGATTTTCAGGTCACCTTTCTTGACTACTGAGCTTAGATAAAAATCACAAAGGTCAGGCGTGTCCGCTACATTGGTCATGATATGCTTGCGGCGAGTGATTTTTTTTATTTTCTCGTGGAGAACACGGCTATCAGTAGCCAGAAAAACCAGGTCTTTGTCGCGGAGGTCTTTTCTTTTAAACTTCCGCTCAATGACTTTAATATTCGGGTGCTTCTTCGCCAGTTTATAAATATCTTTTTGCAGGATTTTTTTGCCTACCAACGTGATGCTAGTTTCGGGGCTGTTCTTTACCAACGCCTCTAGCTTTTCCAAGCCTACATATCCTCCACCTACCACCAGCACTTCCAGTTGGTGTAGTTTAAAGAATACGGGAAAAAGAACATTGCCGGTAGTTTTACTTAAAGTATCTTTATTCTGTTTACTCATGTTTTTTTTCAAATGTGAATGGTGAAATGGTAAATTACATAAACCTTCATCTCACTTAAAAAATCTGTATAAATTCCATTCATGGTTGGGCTTAACATCATTGTCTTCAAATCTAAATATTACTTCAATATTCCAAGCATTAGTATTGAGTCTTGGATCATCAATATATAACTTAAGCCCTTGTAATTTCCAGGAAGTTGTAGGGGAAATGTGGTAACCTCCACTTAATCCTAGATAAAAATTAAACCGGGGAATAACGATTTTTCTTTCCACCCCTATGCCTAGTTCAACAAAAGGCTTAAAAGTATCGTATTTCTT
>JBBSOG010000132.1:0-12802 GCA_038259985.1 Cytophagales bacterium | reverse complement strand
TTTTTTCGCCAACCCACCCTAAATCTTTGGTTCTAGAACCAAAGATTTAGGGTGGGTTTTTCAACACCTAGCTGTTGCAATTATTACTTGAATGTAAGTTCTTCGTTTATGAAAGGCTTATTTTTATCGAGTATATTATTTCTTTTCTGTCATCCCCTGGTTGCTCAGGATAGCGTATTGCATATTCATGAATTTCCAGTTCATCGCTATGAGGGTGGAGCACAAGCATTCTACCAAGCGATGAACATGTCACTCAAATATCCCCGGGAAGCCCGACAAGCTGGAAGAATAGGCACAAGTATTATTGCACTTACGCTTGCCCCTGAGGGCACCTACGCTCATCTGGAAATCATCAACCCCTTGGGTAAGGGGATTGACGAAGATGTTACAGCTTGCTTTCGGGCAGTGGAAAAAAATTGGTTAGCCGCCGATACCAAAACAGCACTGCGTATGCATTTCATCCTCAGTTACACCATCAATAGTTATTCATTTCATCGCGTATCACTAGATAAGCCATTTTTTATGGATGAATTTATCGTCGATGCTCATGGAGGTACCAGTAGTCATGCCAATTCTAGGCAACAGTTGATTGAAAGAACCTATAAGTTTGTGGAAAAGAAGAAGTACAAAAAAGCGCTCTATTTTGCTGATGAACTTATACGTATTGACCCATTGTACAAAGACTGGTATTTATTAAGAGCGAACATCAACAAAAACCTTAATGACAATGAGGCAGTTTGCCGAGACCTCTTGAAAGTGCGCGACTTTTTGGACGTACCAGTCACCGAGGCTTTGCTTCAGGATTTTTGCGAATAAGTGATAACAAATCCTGCAGCTTTTTCTTTCATAGTAAAGAACCGAGATGATTGACAAAGACAGTTCATTAGAAGAAATACTGGCGCACGTATGGGGTTCTATTGCCCGGGGAAGTGCAGATACTAAACACGCTTATCATTTTCCGGTACTAGCCACTTCGGAAAATAATTCTCTCAGCCAACGAACTATCGTGCTCCGGGCTGCTGATATTAAGAAGCGTCACCTGATTTGCTATTCAGACATTCGTACCCAGAAGGTCAAAGATATCAAAGCCAATCCTGATACGAGCTGGCTATTTTATGATCATCAATATAAGGAGCAAATCAGGGCAAGCGCAAAAGCAACGATACATCATCAAGATGAGGTGGCTGAACAGCTTTGGGAACAAATTCCTCCTAAGAACAGAGGCGATTACCTAGGCCCACATGCTCCGGGAACTGAAGTAGAACAGTACTCCAACAATCTGCCTGATGATTTTTCGCAGCAACCTACCGAAGAAAATACCCAAGCAGGATGGAAAAATTTTAGTGTAATCGTTAGCGAAGTGTACGCCATTGATTTTCTTAAACTAATGAAAGGCGGACACTTAAGAAACTATTTTGCATGGGAAGATGGGCAATGGACTATGCAATGGATAACACCTTAATCCAGGTTTGAATAAATTCAATTCCTTACCCATACAAAAATTGTGTTGCTGCTCCTTGTGTTTTGTTTCTATCCATATTGGTTTTCTTTCAACATTCACATAGCTTTAGCGGACACGAAAACAACCTTACAACTGAATGAATTCACAGCAAATCCAAAATTTCTTGCAAGAGGCAGAACAACATCTGACCCAAGAACTCCTTCCCTTTTGGCTAGACCGTAGCAAAGATGAACAACATGGCGGTTTCATCACGCACTTTGATCAGGATGGAAAAGACGCGGGCACCGATGAAAAATCTTTGATTGCCCAAACGCGTTGCGTTTATACTTTTGCCTCAGCTCATAGGGCCGGATATGGCAATGGTAAGTGCCTGGAATATGCCCGGCATGGCGTGGATTTTCTCATCAACCATATGTGGGACAGGGAATTTGGTGGTTTTTATTGGCTGCTAGACCGTGAAGCAAATGTTAAGATTGATGAAAAAATACTGTACGGCCATAGCTTCGCGATTTATAGCCTTTGCGAATATACCCTTGCTTCAGGCGATGCTATCGGGCTGGAATATGCCAGCAAAACCTTTGACCTGATTCAAAAATATTGTGCGGATACGATGTTCGGAGGCTATTTTGAGATGTTTACCCGTGACTGGGAATTGAAAGGGTCCGGTGCAGCAGGTGGTGACCGCAAAACCCTGGATGTACATATGCATCTGATGGAAGCTTTTACTACGCTGTACGAGTGTAGCCAGCAAACTATTCATAGGCGCAAGCTACAGGAAGTCATTGATATTATGCTAAAACGCATTTTACATCCGAAATACCGTACGGGTATTTCGCAATTCTACGCTGACTGGCAGATAGCGCCTCAGATTAAATTTGATATCGTCTGGGGATGGGACCGGTTTAGCGACGATGGGGCAAAAAACCAGGCTGATGATAATACCAGTTATGGACATAATGTGGAATTTGCCTGGCTGCTTACCCATGCTATCAAAATCATGAAAGTGGATGAGGAAACGTTTATTTCAGTGTTGACAGCTGCTTACGAGCATGCTGTCCAGCATGGAATAGATCATGAATACGGCGGTGTTTATGTAGAGGGTTCACATGCCGGCGAGGTATATGATCGGGAAAAAGAATTCTGGCAGCAGGCTGAAGTGGTGATCGGGATGCTACAGGCTTACCTTACTTTTGGTGATGAAAAATACCTGGATATATATGAAAATGTCCATCGCTTTGTATTTGATAAGATGATCCATCATCCGGTAGGCGAATGGTGGCCTTTATTGACACAAGAAGGAAAACCTGTCTGGACACATATGAGCCACTCCTGGAAAGTGAACTATCATACCGTGAGGGCGATGGTACAGTCTATTGAACGCTTAAAACTTGTTCAGGATAAACTGAATTAATCCTTTAGTTTATTCCAGTTCATTCCGTAAGTCGGCAGGTGTCTTTCTGCAACCTCCGTATTGTTACTCAACTTACTATTAAGAATGGTAGAACGACCGGAGTAAGCGGTAAGACAAATAGTGGCCCATAATAGTAAAATCAAAGTAATCCTAATCTTTAGTTCTAATGCTGATCTTGTGCTCATATCACTTTATTTAATATTTTATAAAAACCTTATTCGTGTAATGTTTTATAAAAATAGTGATATTTATTCTTAAAATCAAAGTAAATTTATATTTTAAGTCAAAAAAGTATCAAATATCTGATAGCTTTGTGTTCCAAAGACTTATTTTAATGTCTATAAACCAGTCAATTGACAATAGAAGTGCAATATTGGTCATTTTATGTCTTAGTGAGTTTGCTAAATCAGGGTAAAAAAGTGAGGTATCAGTTTACGATTAGCTATCTCTAACCAAAATTAGATCCACATTCTCAAAAAAAATACGCCCGCTTTCTGAAAAGCAAGGCGTATTGTTTTGATTTTAATAGAGCAACAAAGCATTCACAAATAAATAAACGCACGGTCAATATCAGGAAAGTTCAGCGGATTGTGCCCAGATATTGATATCCCCTTCCTTAGCATAGCTATCAATCTCCGCCAGTTCGCTATCCGTAAAGTCCAGGTGCTCAATGGCTCTGGCACAGTCCACGACCTGCTCCGGTTTGCTGGCACCAATAAGAGCAGTGGTGATGCGCTTATTTCTGAGTACCCAGGCAATTGCCATTTGCGCCAGTGTTTGACCGCGTCTTTGTGCAATGGCATTTAACTGCCGGATATTGTTGAGGTTTTCCTCACTGAGAAAATCTTGATTAAGTGATTTTTCTTGCTTTGCCCGGCTACTTTCAGGGACTCCTTTCAGGTACTTGTCAGTCAGCATACCTTGTGCCAGGGGTGAGAAGACAATAGAGCCTATGCCCAGTTCTTCCAGGGTATCTATCAGCCCGTCATCTTCTATCCAGCGGTTGAGCATAGAGTAGCTGGGCTGATGGATAAGGCAAGGCGTGCCCAATTCTTTCAAAATAGCCGCCGCTTCCCGGGTGCGTTGAGCATTGTAAGAGGAAATGCCCGCGTAGAGTGCTCGCCCGGAGCGTACAATTTGATCCAGCGCCATCATAGTTTCCTCTAAAGGAGTATTGGGATCAAAACGGTGGGAATAGAAGATGTCTACATAATCCAGCCCCATGCGCTTAAGGCTTTGGTCGCAACTGGCGATGAGATACTTGCGGCTTCCCCACTCCCCATAAGGGCCGGGCCACATATCGTAGCCTGCTTTGGAGGAAATAATCAGTTCATCACGATATCCAGCAAAATCTTCGCAGAGTATCCGGCCAAAAGCAAGTTCTGCGCTACCGGAAGGGGGGCCATAGTTGTTGGCGAGGTCAAAATGGGTAATTCCCAGGTCAAAAGCCTGTCGGCAAATCGCCTGTTTGTTGCTGTGTGAAAAGTCATTACCGAAATTATGCCATAAACCAAGGGAAATCAGGGGGAGTTTTAAGCCACTTTTGCCACAATGGTGGTACTTCATACTTTCGTAACGGTCTGCTGCGGGTGTCCAGGACATGATGAGTTGTACTTAATAAGTTAAAGAATGTATACCCTTCCAAATTGGCAGGTTTTTACAATGAATCAAAGCAATCTATCCATTTAGTCTTATATTTTCTAGCTACAAATCTCTTCTTTTGCTATATTCCTGATGGAAAACAGGCTTTCTATACGTACATTTAAAGATTCACCTAACCTACACACTATGAGAATATTCTGGACAAGTATATGCTTAGTTTTTTTTGCTAGTTTTTCCCTTAGGGCACAAGATTGGAAGATCGTAGCAGAACCCGCTGAACTGAACTTGGATGTGGAAAAGACCGCACAGATCAAAGCCAAAGTGGTAGACGCTGATGGCAAAGAAGTACCTGGACAGGAGATTTTTTTCTACTCCCGCAAAGGCAAAGCGGTAGAGGTAGACACAAGCGGAATGGTAACTGCACACATGCCCGGCGAACATAAGCTCATTATTATCACCCCTCGTAGTGAAGGAGGCGAAAGAGTTCGCCTGGACTATCCGGTAAATGTCAATTACCCTCCCCTGAGCGAGATCAGAGTGGATGAACTGCCCGACAAAATTTACGCAGGCACTACGATTCCCATGAGCGTCACAGTATTAGATGAAATGAACATGGAACGAGAGGACGTTTCCCTCAAAACAGACAGCTCCGATCCTACAGTGGCTACATCAGACCCTTATCTCAACTTGAAAGCCCTTACGCCTGGCAAGACTAAGCTTAAGGTGGCCAATGGAAAATTAGAAAAGGTATTGGACATAGAGGTGGTCCCTTTTCCAGCTACCCATGTCAAACTAGAAAGTGATATGCAGGAAGCCCGCACCGGCGACGTATTTCATTTTGATATCAAAGTTTTAGATGTAGAAGGGAATGAAGTCACCGATGCCCCGATCACCTATTCTTATGAGGGCAAAGCGGACGATGTGTCTTCCAGTGCTTCCGGATTGATTAAGCAGGACGGACGTTTTGTGGCCGATGTACCCGGTATGTATACCATTCTGGCAGCTTCCGGGCCTTTTGTGGCGCAGCAGACCGTCAAAGTGTTACCCCGTGATGTTGATCGTAAAATAGAACTGGTGGGACAAGGCTCCGTCAATGACAAACATACCTCTGACTTCTGGGTCTGGGAAGGTGTAGACGGCCGTGACTACGCCGTGACCGGCACCTGGGGCGCAGATGGCAAAGCCTACTTCTGGGATGTGACTGATCCTTCTGCCATTCAACGTATTGATAGTATACAAGTAGACGCCAGAACCGTCAACGATGTAAAGGTGTCAGAAGATGGAAAGATATGTGTGATCAGTAGAGAAGGTGCATCCAATCGCAAGAATGGCATTGTTATTTTGGATGTAAGTAACCCTCGTGAAGTAGAGATCATTTCCACTTTTACCGAAAATTTAACCGGCGGTGTGCATAACCTGTACATCTACCAAGACCACGTGTATGCCCTAAGTGCCGGACAGAAGTATTTTGTTATTGATATCAAAAATCCTAAAGAACCAAAGATCGTCAGCAAGTTTGAACTGGAAACCCCTGCCCATGCGATTCATGATGTATGGGTGCAAGATGGTATCGCTTACTCTTCTAACTGGTCTGATGGCTTGCAATTGGTAGATGTAGGCAATGGCATTGCGGGAGGTTCACCGGAAAATCCCCAGCAGTTTGCCAGTTACAACTATCCCAGCGGCGCCAACCATGCGGCCTTTCCCTTCAAAAGTAAATCTACCGATAAGTTTTATGTGATCGGTGGTGATGAAATTTTTCCGTATGGCCTGGATGTCACCAAAGACAATATAGCCGGGGGCTTCCTTCACTTTGTGGACTTTACGGATCTGGAAAACCCCGATGAGATTGCCCGCTTTGAAGTGCCCAACGCCGGATCACATAACTATTGGGTAGATGAAGAAAATGAACTGCTTTACGCCGCCTTCTACAACGGTGGTGTGCGAGTCGTAGACATCAGTGGCGAACTCATGGGAGACTTGTACAAGCAAGGCCGTGAGATTGCCTGGATTATTCCCGGTGATCCCAATGGCTACATTCCTAATGCACCTTTTACCTGGGGGGCACAACCTTATAAGGGACATATCTTTTATTCTGATTGGAATAGTGGACTCTGGGCGGCCAAACTGGAACCAGAAAAGCTGGAAGAAACCAAAGTAGAAAGCCGGTAATCTGTTAAATACTAAAGCAAAGAATGATGAAAAAAATAGGCATGAGTGCTTTATTGGTGCTAGTAACTTTGTTGCCAACTTTGGCACAGGATTATTATATCTACGTCACGGCGGAGTCGGAAGATGAGGTGGCGGTGGTAAAGTTTGACGGAGAGAAAGCCGAAACCATCAAGAGTATTCCCGTAGGCGTGTGGCCAGCGGAAATAGAAGGTCCGCATGGTATCACCGTAGCCCCCGATGGCAAGCATTGGTACCTGTCTATGGCACATGGGAATCCCTTCGGTTATCTCTATAAGTTTGAAACTGGCACTGACTTGAAGATTGGCGAAACCACCCTGGGATTGTTTCCCGCTTCTATGCAAATATCTTCTGCCAACGGACTGCTGTTTGTGGTTAACTTTAACCTGCACGGGGATATGGTGCCCAGTACCATTTCGGTAGTGGACCCGGAGAGCATGAGCGAAATCACACAGGTTACCGTCGGCACTATGCCACATGGTTCCCGCATTACGCCCGATGGGATGCATCAGTATTCGGTAGGCATGATGTCGGGCGAGCTTTTTGAGATCAACACCATGACCCTGGAAGTGTCGCGCATTCTCAACCTCGATACTAACGAAGCTATTGACCCACAGATGGAAGATGCCCAAGCGATGCATGAAGACCACAGCCAGCACCAGATGGGAGCAGACAATAGTATGGCCTCTATGGGTGGAATGGACAATATGGCGCATCATCACTCTGCGGTGAAGCCAACCTGGGTGATGCCCCATCCTAGTAAGAAACTAGCTTATGTGACCGGTAACGGTTCGGATGAAATTCTGGAAGTAGACCTGGAGCAGTGGAAGATCACCGACCGCTTTAAGGGAGGAAAAGGCCCTTACAACCTGGACATTACCCCCGACGGCAGTAAACTCGTCGTAAGTTATAAAAGCGATGGCAGTACTGGGGTATGGGACCTGAAGAAGAAAAAAGAAATCGCCCGTATAGAAAACAGGCACAAAGTGACGCACGGTGTTGCCTTGTCGCCGGACAACAAATACGCTTTTATCTCGGTAGAAGGAATAGGCGGAGAGCCAGGCACGATGGAAGTGATTGACCTGAAGAAGGGCAAGCGCGTGGCTTATGCCGAACTCGGCAAACAAGCCGGAGGAATTGCCTTCTGGAAGATGGAGGGGAAGTAGGTTAAGGTTCAAAGTTTAAGGTTAAAATATGGAATTACATCAGTATGTGCTTAAGGGGAAAGTGATTCATCAGATGACTGATGATGAGTTCTACCAGTTTTGTGTAGATAATACCGAACTCAACATAGAACGCAATCAACAACAGGAAATCATCATTATGTCACCTACCGGAACAATCTCTGGATTCAATAGCAGCGAATGCTTTGGGCAGCTATACCTTTGGAATAAGCAAAGTAAACTGGGAAAAACTTTTGATTCTTCTACCGGCTTTCTCCTACCTGATACTTCCGTACGCTCTCCTGACGCGGCATGGGTGTCCAATGCACAGTGGAACCAGCTTACTGATGAACAAAAGAAAAAATTTGCCCCGCTATGCCCTGAGTTTATCATTGAAGTAAAATCCGATACCGACAAGTTAGGTGAATTACAGAAAAAGATGCAGATGTGGCTTAGTAACGGCTGCCGCCTGGCTTTCCTCATTGACCCGGAAGCTAAACAATCTTTTGTATACCAACAGCAAGCGGAGGTTAAGCGTATGCAAGGTTTTGATAAGCTGCTCTCCGGCGGGGCGGTATTGCCTGGTTTCCAATTGGACTTGTCAGAATTAGAAGAGATCGGATAAAAGACTAAAGTTGGAAGTTTCATGCTTTGTGCTTTAGTTTTATGACAGTGGTTTTTGACCAGCCTTAATGATTCTTTATCTTTCTCTTGCTCGCCCTACTGTCATCTCGTAGAGATCTTATCCGCCCGGAAATCATAACTTGACTTTCGGAGTGGTAAAGATGCCAACAGTAGAACATAAAAAATTAGAATTAATATAGATACTTTTTAAAGTTTTCAGCGAGTAACAATGTGTATGATAATGTACCAGTATGTAGAGATATAAATTCAATTCAGTAATTTACCGTCAGAAAAAGTTTGAATTAGAATTTCCAATGCTTTTGCTGATAAACTTCCTAATCCAGCATCCACAAGTTTTCCTTTAAGGAGCTGTGACCAGTCTTTCTTTCCTAAAACACTAACCAAACTTTTCAATTCTTGCATTTCATCAAATAAGTCATCGTAAGTGATTTGCTGTCCTAACTCAATCTTTTTTAGTTGCTCAGCCAGTTCATCAAGCCTCGTTTTTATAACTTCTTGTTCAAATAGCTTAATTTTATCGTCTGGATTATATTCAATATTTTCTTTTTCTGATTCTTCCTCAATAAATTCAACTCCAGGCCCAGTGATTTCGGCATGAACGCTATCCTTATTTGCATGCATATTTATTAAATCTTTGTCTTGTAATGATTTTGTAATTTGTTCAGCCTCAATTCGACTTATTGGGCAATAATCTCTTACTAACTCAACTATATCATGTAATTTACCATCATATTTTTTATCATATAATGCTAACAAGATTATCTTTTTCTTTTCTTTAGTATTCATGCGATAAACAATTAAAACGTGATTTAAGATTCAATATATAATTTTATTCCCAATTATTATAATTATCAATGATTTTTTACACGAATAAATTAAATAATTATGCCCTTTAGCCTAAAACATAACTACGCTGGGAATCAATTATTCAAGAGTAGGCCATTATGAAATTAATAATTTTCCAGCCATTTCAATGCCTTTAAGGCTCATAAATTTTTGTTTGTATGCCATTCTAACGTTCAAATGTCTTTCAAACGGAGGTTATGGTCTATTTTAGCATTTAAATGTCTTGCTTTCAATTGTTTTTAGCTTGTTTAAGCACACAGATACCCTAATATGCCCTGCCCAAACCTTATTTTAACGTTCAAATACGGCACAAACCATATTTTACATGGCATTCGAACACTCAAATGCCTCACCAACAAATTTTCCCTCTCTATTTGCCTGCCGAAAAACCCTTTATTTCTACATTTTTCTTGACATTGTTTAATATTATATTAAAATAATATTATCTTAAGTGACTATTCTCCTAATTTAGCAGTCCATTTAAATTTAATTTGTATGAACCAATCTTCATTATTATACCTGGTGCCGATGTCTATTTATTCCATCCGCCAGCAAGCCGACATGATGCGCCAACTTGCCCAGTATGGCTGTGATAACAAATTTGTGAACGAGGGGGAAAAGATCTGCAAGCAGTTTCAAAGCTTCAGTGAGCAACAGGAAGAAGCCCAGCGAAAATCCAGGGAGGCTACCCAGAGCCTAGGAGAAACGCGTAACTTTATCCAGGGCCGCTATATGCAACATCTAAAGCTGTCCAGGCTTGCTTTTCAGGATAACCCTAGTATCAGCGAAGCGCTGGGGTTCAAAGGCCCGCGTAAAACCCGCCTGGATGGCTGGCTGAGGCAGACCCGCGATTTTTACCGCAATGCTATCTCTTATGCTGAGTCATTGGAGAAGTTTGGTGTCCCCCGTCACGAACTGGAAGAGAGCCAAACCCTGCTGGTGCAGATGATTGAGTTATCTTCTTTACAAAAGCAGGCACAAAGCCAGGCACAGGTGCTTACCCGGAAGAAGCAAGAGACTCAAACAGCTTTGGAGCAATGGTACCGCAAACTCATTAAAGTAGCCCGCCTCGCCCTGGAAGATGAGCCCCAGCAACTGGAAGCCCTGGGTGTGGTGGTGTAATCCCCCTAGCCCCCTTCACAAAGGGGGACAGTTGGGTGCATGGGATTAGGCTCGCTGCTATAATCAACAATAGTGAGCTTTATCATTACTTCTATTTGAAATACAAAATCAAAATTATTAGCACATCACCAAGTCCCCCTTTGTCAAAAGGGGGCTAGGGGGATTGGCAAGTCTCTCACTAAACACTGAACCCAATGCCCAAACATCCATACTATACATGGCTAAAACCTTATGCCCGTAAGCTTCGTAACAACTCCACTCCCGGAGAGATAAGGCTGTGGTGCGAGGTGTTACGTGCTCGCAAGTTTTATGGATACCAATTTAACCGACAGCTTCCTATCGGAAAGTATATTGCTGACTTTGCCTGTAGAAAACTAAGCCTTATCGTAGAACTGGATGGTATGTCGCATCAGTATAGGCAGGAAGAAGACAGTATAAGGGATGAATATATGCAAAGTTTAGGATACAGGGTAGTGAGGATCGCCGAATCTGAAGTTAGGAATGATTTGGATAATGTAATTCGTACTTTGGAAAGTTACTTACCAGAAGAAGACAAAGAAAAAGAATAGGCCAACTTGAACAAACCTCCCTTAGCTATGATCAAAGCCTTATAGCATAAACAAGGACTTGCCTGATCCGTAGGTTTCGGCAAGTCCCTGTAAACTACAATCTAGTTACTAATGAATTAGAATGGCATCGTACCACCCGTTACGCCCATCACTTCTCCCGTAATATAGCTCCCTTCCTGGGAAGCAAGTAGTACATAAATAGGCGCGATCTCTGCGGGTTGGCCGGGACGTCCCAGGGGTGTGCTGGAACCAAACTCCTCAATCTTATCCTGAGGCTGCCCTCCACTGGGTTGCAAAGGAGTCCAGAATGGCCCGGGTGCCACTGCATTGACGCGAATCCCTTTCTCGGCTATCTGCTGCGCCAAAGCTTTGGTGAAAGCCACAATGGAAGACTTGGTGGGCGCATAATCCAAAAGGTTCTGCGAAGGATCAAAAGCCTGTATGGAGGATGTATTAATGATAGAAGCACCAGCTTCCAAATGAGGCATGGCCGCTTTGCATATCCAGAACAACGCATAAACATTTACCTTAAAGGTGTTGTCAAACTGCTCGGTAGTGATTTCCTCAATAGACTTTTGTGCAGTCTGGCGTCCGGCGTTATTCACCAGAATATCCAGCCCGCCTAAGCCTTTGACGGCATCCTCTACCATCTTTTTACAAAAGCTCTCCTCGGAAATATCACCGGGCAATGTAATGGCCTTTCTGCCTTCTGCTTCTACAAGTTTTACTACCTCCTGAGCATTCTCCTCTTCACTGGGCAGGTAATTAAACGCCACATCTGCCCCCTCTCGGGCAAAAGCAATCACTGCGGCACGGCCAATACCCGAATCCCCACCGGTCACCAATGCTTTCCTGCCTTTTAGCCGTCCAAAGCCCTGATAACTTTCCTCGCCGTGGTCGGGAACAGGGTCCATTTTATTCACCGAACCCGGCACTGCTTGAGGTTGGCGGGGAAATGGAGGTTTAGGATATTGATCCAGCGGATTGCGCTTTTCGTACTGGTTTTTTACTTTACTGTCGCTCATGTTAAGAATACGTTTGAGTTAAAAAATAGCCATTTGCTTCACTGAGCAGATTAGCCAAACTACTTGGTATATAATGCAAAAGGGAAAGAATTGTTAGCAGCAAAGCCAATTAAAATCTGTCCTATTAAAAACCTTAAGCTACTACTCTCCTATCTCATTTTTATCTAATTTGAGGGCATGAAAAGATTTGATCTATCGTTACTTTTTCACAAGATATCCTTTAGCCTTATCTGTTGTATTCTTATCTCCATTCCTATGCAAGCACAAACCTACGATTTGATTATTCACCACGCCCGCATCATTGATGGCACTGGTAATGCCTGGTATGAAGGTGACATTGCGGTGAAGCAGGGAAAAATCGTTAAAATCGGTAAGCTCACCGATAGGCAATCCACCCAAAGTATTGATGCCCAAGGCTTATATGCCGCGCCGGGATTTATTGATGTACACACGCATGTAGAAGAGAGCCTGCCCGAGCGCCCTACTGCTGATAATTTCCTTTACGACGGTGTCACTTCTGTCATCACCGGCAATTGTGGGGGTTCGGAGGAAAATCTGGGTGAATTTTTTAAAAGTATGGAAACCAAAGGTATCTCCATCAACCTGGCATCCTTGGTAGGACATAATACCGTGCGCAATGCGGTGCTGGGTTCTTCTAACCGTGCCCCAAGTCCTGAAGAATTGCAGCAGATGGAAGCTCTGGTAGCTCAAGCAATGGAAGATGGGGCAGTCGGGCTGTCTACCGGGCTAATTTATGTACCCGGCAC
>JBBSOG010000131.1:0-12831 GCA_038259985.1 Cytophagales bacterium | reverse complement strand
TGGAAGTCTCCATGGCTAAACTTGTGGAAGAAGATGCTACTAGTGTTGAGCAGTACAATAATGAATTGGAAAAGGCCGAATCTGAAATTGATAGAGGGGATTATGTTACCCATGAAGAAGCTTTAAAACGAATAAGTCGTTGGAAGAAAAAAGATTGATTGTATGGAATGCTTCAGCCTTAGAGACTTTTGCCAATGAGTTAGAGAAAATCGCTAAATATTCCTACACAAAGGCTGAGCAAGTGGAGAAAAGCATTCTTACTAAGCTGCGTCAAGCGATTCAAATGCCGGAAAGGCACCATAAAGACAAATACAAAACAAATAACCCGGGCGCCTACCGTGCATTTGAGACCGAAGGTTATCGTGTATCTTATCGCTTTAGTGAAAAGCAGGTCAGGGTTTTACGAATTAGACACGTCAGACAGAAGCCTCTCAATTATTAAATTAATGTTGACATTTTTAAGAAAAAATTAACCGTTGAAAAGATTAAGCCCTTTTGATAGGTTCTCACAAAACTTTTCAACGGTTTTCCAATAATTTACTCTTCCAAAGAAGCTTTGTCTTCCGAAGCAGGTGACATGCGGACAATCATGCCGGGGGCTTCCACCACCACATACATATTACCATCCGGCCCTTCTCTCACAGTCCTTACCCTTCCGATATCTTCCAGTAATTTTTCTGAACTGATTACCTTATCGCCATCCAGTTCCAGCCGTTCCACATAACGAAACTTCAGGGAGCCTACGAATAGGTCACCTTGCCAGTTTTGGAATTTATCACCGGTATAAAAATCCATACCACAGGGTGCGATAGAAGGCACATAGTACCAAATCGGCTGCTGCATACCTTCTTTTTCACGCACATCGGTAAAGGTAGTACCATCGTAGTTGATGCCGTAAGAAATCACCGGCCAGCCGTAGTTATTACCTTTTCTAACGATGTTGATCTCGTCACCACCCTGGGGGCCATGCTCATGCTCCCATATCTCGCCGCTGGCGGGGTTCATTGCCATGCCCTGAGGGTTACGATGCCCATAAGAGAATATCTCGGGACGCTTACTTTTATCGTTCACAAATGGGTTATCAGCAGGGATACTCCCGTTATCGTTAAAGCGCAACACAGTTCCCAGCACATTTTCAGGGTTCTGCGCATCCTCCCGCGAACCTCTTTCACCGATGGAAAGATACAGGTAACCGTCTTGGTCAAATACAATTCTCCCACCAAAGTGCGGCCCGGAATCACGCAGCGGAGTGCCTTTAAAAAGTACTTCCTGTTCTACCAGTTCATCACCTTTCAGCTTGGCACGCATCAGTGCAGTATTTCCCTCGTCTTCACCTTCCGAATAAGCATGGGAGATATAAATCCAGCCATTATTATCATAGTCAGGGTGAAGCGCCAGGTCAAATAATCCGCCCTGTCCGCGGACATAG
Source organism: Cytophagales bacterium (assembly GCA_038259985.1). GTDB lineage: Bacteria > Bacteroidota > Bacteroidia > Cytophagales > Cyclobacteriaceae > Catalinimonas. The sequence goes on along the minus strand of JBBSOG010000131.1, from coordinate 11,402 downwards.
ATTTCGGGTAGCCCTTTGACTTCCTTTACCGCTTTGGTTTTTGGGTCAAAATGTTTGAGTTTTCCGGTTTTTTCGGTAATCAGCATATTGCCATCGGGAAGAAAAGCCATACTCCAGGGGCTTTCAAGGTCGCTGACCAAAGTATCTATCTCATACGTTTCCTGCTCGGAAGCAACGATACCATTTGGAAGAGAAGCGTCTTGAGCAGGTTCGTCCTGCGCGTAAGTAAGCGCTGTCATGCATGTAAAAATGCAACAGCTTATTATTTTTTTCATAAGTCAGGTGATTTTGTAATATAAGATGGCAATTTAACAATCCTGACGGTATGCTAAAACTAAATTGTTGCCCAGGGGTTAACAATAAATACAATAGACTACTTCCTGATAGCTTTGTAAGTAACAGGCCTATCAGGCTCATCCATTTATCCACACCGAATATGATATTAATCACCGGAGCTTCCGGCCATCTTGGCCAACAAATCATTGATCATCTTCTGCCATTGCTTCCTGAAGGGGAGCGCCTGGCAGTAAGTGCCCGTAAGCCCGAAAAGTTGAAACACCTGGAAGCGCAGGGAATTGAAGTAAGGGAAGCAGACTATAATGACAAAAACAGCCTGATCAAAGCATTCAGAGGGGTGAGTAAAGTTTTGCTGATTTCCGGCCATGCCCCCAATGAGGAAAGGACCAAACAACACAAGAATGCGATCAGTGCAGCCGTGTTGGCAGGGACAAAACATTTGTGCTATACCAGCTTTACCCATGCAGTACCGGAGTCAAAATTTCTATTTGCCGAAGTACACTATAAGACAGAGGAGCTATTAAAGAATAGCGGCCTTACCTACACGATTATCCGCAACGCCTGGTATGCCGACCTGCTGGTGGAAGGTATTGAACAGACCCTGAAATCCGGCAAGTTGGAAGCCGCTGCCGCAAACGGTCTCATCAACTCTATTCCAAGGGCGGAGCTAGCCTTGGCTATTGCCAGGGTGCTGGCTTCTCCCAATTACGGAAATACTACTCTTGAGCTTACCGGCCCGGAAACTTTTACTTATGAAGAGGCCACTGCCTGGATATCAGAAGCTTATCAACAGGAAGTAAATTATGTAGATGTTAATTCAGAACAAATCCGCAAGCTCTATGGCGGAGACTCTTCTTTTGGATACGAAATACAGGGCATTATCAGTAGCTACGAAGCGATGCAAGCCAATGAATATGATTATGTAAGTGATGACTTTGAAAAAGTAATGGGACGTAAACCTCAATCTGTAAAGGAATTTTTTCAACAACAGGCAAAAAAATCTTAATGGAAGGACAAAACAGAACTGACGTCAGGGTCGGTAGTGAAGTAGCGATTGTACTCAAACAAGACCAGCGCAGCGGAAAGCTGACGAATGGCATAGTGAAAGATATACTCACCAAAAGTAGTTTCCATCCTCACGGTATCAAAGTCAGGCTAGAAAGCGGAGAAGTAGGCCGGGTAAAGAAAGTGGTTTAATCTGGTAGTATTACAGTTTATGTAATGTCCTAAGTTTAGGAAATTAAGACTGCCATTTGATATTCTGGAAAGCTATAAAAATCCTTATCTTGTCAAGACGCAAAAAAATCAGCTTTTACATTTAACAACCTATTTAATGATGAAGAGAAGAGATTTTATCAAACAAAGTACAGCTGCGGGCTTGAGCCTGTCTTTAGTGCCTTCTAGGTATTTTCGACAGCAGAATGAATATGTAGACAACATTGGGCTGCAACTTTATACGGTAAGAAACCAGATGGCTGAAGACCCGGCAGGAACCCTCAAGGCTATCAAAGCGGCCGGATACAGCCAGGTGGAGGGCGGTAACCCGGCTGAATATGGTGAATTATTGAAGATGGTCAAGGACGCCGGGCTTTATTCCCAAAGTTGTTTCTTTAACCAGGCATACATCACCGGCGGGTGGAAATTGCAAAACATGGAGGTACCCAAAGGCGATAGCATAGACGCGGTAATTGAGGACGCGCTGAAGCATGACTTGAAGTACCTGGTGTTTGGGTACCTGATGAAGCAAGAAAGGGAAACCATTGAACAGTTCAAAATGTACGCTGAACGGCTCAATAAAGCCGGGGAAAAGTGTGAGCAGGCAGGAATCCATCTTTGTTATCATAACCATTCCTTTGAATTCAAGCCGATCAATGGACAGATGCCTTATGAGGTATTGATAGAGGAGTTTGACCCTAAAAACATACAGTTTGAGCTGGACATCTTCTGGGCTAGTGTAGCAGGTCATGACCCGGTGAAACTGATGAACAAAATGAAAGGCAAAATCCGTTTATTACACCTGAAGAATAAGAAGCAGGGCATCGCCGATGAGTTTGATGAAGCCAAAGTCCCGAAAGATGCTTTTCAGGAAGTAGGCGATGGTGTAATAGATATACAGAAAATACTTGAGCTAGCGCCAAAGGCTGGGGTAGAGCAATGCTTTGTGGAGCAAGATCAATCTCCTGACCCCCTTGCCAGCATTGCCCAAAGCGAAGAATACCTCATACAGATTGGAGGGAAAATTTAACCATGATCAGATGTATTTGAGTCTTCTTTATCAATGATCTTGAAATAACAAAAGCGAAAATCCGGTCAGGCAGCCGGATTTTTTTGTGTTATTCAAATGGATTACTATCCTTTCGGACTAACCCACAACCAGAATGAGGGGAGAGAACTCAATAATAAATATTTATTTAATGGCGGTGCTGAATGGCAAAATGAATTTGATTTGAACTTGCATATGACGCCTAACCGAATGTTAGATCCTGCCTTAGGAAGGTTTTGGGGCATTGATGCACTCAGTGATCTGATGCCTGGTATTTCTCCGATGGTCTATGGCTATAATAATCCTATTTTCTTTAATGACCCCTTAGGGCTGGCAGGAGTGCCCGGATGTGATGAATGTGAGGGAACAGTGTTAGATGAAGTGGTAGTGACGGCATCACGCTTGCCCCAGACTGATTACTCATTCCTTTTTAATAGTTCTAACCCAGTGCATAGGAACCTGGGACTAAGGGCTAAAAATAATGATAGGGAATATATCCAACATGCTTTCAATCAATCTCCTATTCAATATGGAGAAGGACTAGGATATACCACACAGTTTCAGCAAGGGATCAATACCATTGCTGGTGGTGTCTCTTCTAGCTTAGTATATGCTTCTTTTGGGGCTATGGCTGCACCCATTATTGCCTATGGTTCACCCTATCTCTTTAAAGGCCTTAGCATAGCCGATAGGGTCACTGGAGGGGCAGTTCTAAGAATGGGAGTAGAGGGCGCGTCTCAAGGAATAGTGAACGTAGCGACGGAAGGTTTTACTATGAATGCCATCAATGCGATGGATTTAGCAGATATAGGCTTTGCGTCAATAAACAGAGGTTTTGTATTAACTTCAGCCCTTGGCGCTTCAGTAAATTTTGAAGTCAGTACTTTATCATTTAGCGGTATTGGAGTTGAAGGTTATACTGATAAGAACGCACGAGCTTTTGCTAGAGATTTCGTAGTAGGACTAGGAGTTGGCGGTCATAATAAAGCGCTACAAAAAATGGAGATTAGTAGCTTTTGGAAGAAAGTAATGAATGGCACCGCTACTGTAAAAGCCAAAGGTTTAGGGGCTGCCAGTGACCAGATCAAAAAAGAATAGATATGGCCGAACAAGGAACAAAGAAGGGTAAACGGATACTTTACATAATTCTATTTTTAGCATTTCTTCTTATGCTGGGCAGTACGTTTTATCAAAGATACCTGGATACACTACCCCAGGATTACACTTTGGGAGAGATTGAAGGTATATGGCAACCTGCCAATGGGGATATAAAGGTTAACTTTGATTATAAACTAAGCCAAGACTATACTGGAATGCAAAACATTGGAGAATATAGAGACCTGTTAAAAGAAGGTGAACGCTACCTTGTAAGGGTTCCCGAAGGCCACCCGGAAAGAGGGATTATGTTGTTTGAATATCCGGTTCCAGACAGCGTAGTAGCTCCGGAAGAAGGCTGGGATGAGCTACCTGATTTTGCTAGATAGTTTTATTGCATCACAGCAGTTAATTTACTTTTAGTAATAAAAGCATCAAGGAACTCGTATTTGAGTTGCTTTTATTTTTCGCAAAGATGTTGGTTAAGAAGCATAAGCCTTTCTAGCCTGAAAATCCCTAACGGCTAAATCCAGAAACCTACGCACCACAGTTTTGGTCTCCTCATCCATCTGCCTAATATACTATCTCAAAAACCTCGCTGGAAGACCTGAAAAAAGAACTGGACAAATACCATCCGCTGCAATAGAGAAAAATCTATATCCTTACACGAATGGGCGGCACTCCGCAATTTATATCAGTATAAAATCGTTATCTTTAAAGAAAAATATACAGACATGGAAGGAATCAGATACTTAGTAAATGAAGATCAAAAACCGGTAGCTGTACAGATTGACTTGGAGAAGTATAGTGACCTTTGGGAAGACTTTTATGACGTACTGGTGGCACATTCCCGAAAAGAAGAGGAAAGTATTCCTTTAGAAAATCTTATTGAAGACCTAAAAGCCTCTGGAAAGTTAGACAAGGATGTATAAAGTCACCGTCAAAAAATCAGCTGCTAAATCCATTACCAAACTACCTAAAAATGTATCTAACCGATTAATCCCCTCAATCAAACAGTTAGCGCAAGACCCTCGTCCTCCAGGATCCAAAAAGTTACAAGGGGCAGAAGATCTATGGCGTATCCGAGTAGGCAACTATCGGGTAGTATATTCTATAGAAGACACGATTATGATTGTGGATATAGTGCAAGTAGCCCATCGTAAAGACATCTATCGCAAGAAATAATCCATCCCACTAACCCGTTGCTCGGCGCAGGTCAAGCGGTGCGTCTGCGGTACTCAATCAGGCTGCACTACAGAAAAATAAGGCTGATACTAGCGCTGTCGTACCTCCTCGGCTTGGTTTTTCATTCCGCTTGCTTCGCTGTGTTCCTCGCTTGCGACAACTCTTGCCTCATTCCGTTCCAAAAACACGTTTAGCCTTGGCGCAACGCTTAACTTTATTACCCATTCGTTGCCATTAATTTTTTACCCTGCTGTCAATGGATAGCATATATGATAAAGAGGATAATAAAAAAATAGAAGAATAATCTAAGAAAGTTCGTCTGACTCCTTTAATCCTCTATTTAACGCAAAGGCGGCGCTGATCAGGCCAAGATGAGTGAAGGCTTGCGGAAAATTTCCCAGTTGCTCGCCCCTCAAACCAATCTGCTCGGCAAAAAGCCCCAGATGGTTGCCATAGCCTAGCATTTTTTCAAAGAAAAGCCGGGCTTTTTCCAATTGTCCACCCCGGGCTAGGCACTCCACATACCAGAAAGAACACATACTGAACGTGCCTTCCTCGTCTTCCAAACCGTCTTTAAACGCTTTACTGTTGTAGCGATAAACCAAGGTATCAGTTACCAGTTCTTTTTCAACGACTTTGAGGGTACAAATCCAGCGTGGGTCGTAGGGACTGATAAAACGTACCAGAGGCATCAGCAGCACGGAAGCATCTACTTCTTCACTGCCCTTGTATTGCACAAAAGCTCCCAGTTTTTCATTCCAGAAATTATCATAAATATCATGATAAATTTCATCCCTTACCTTGCGCCAGCGATCCCAGGGGTAGGGGAAAGAACGCTTTTCGGCCAGCCTTACCGCGCGGTCCACTGCTACCCAACACATGAGGCGGGAATAAAGAAATTCCTTCTTTTCTGAGCGGACTTCCCATATACCGTGGTCTTTTTTATGCCAATTGTCGCAGACATAGTTGATCTGTTTGGTCAGTTTTTCCCAGAAGTCATAAGTAATAGGCTCTCCGTATTTGTCATACAGATAGATGCTGTCCATGAGTTCGCCATAGATATCTAACTGTATTTGATCATAGGCCCCGTTGCCAATTCTTACGGGACTTGATTGTTTGTAGCCCTCCAAGTGCTTTAGTTCTTCCTCATGCAGGTCAGTTTTACCGTCTACGCTGTACATGAGTTGTAGATTGTTAGGTTTGTCCACGTTTTTTTCAAACTGAGTGCGTATCCACTTCATGAACTGACCAGCTTCGTAGGTAAAACCTAACCTGATGAAAGCGTACATAGTGAAGGCAGCATCCCGTATCCAGGTATAACGGTAGTCCCAATTGCGTTCACCGCCAATTTTTTCAGGCAGTCCAAAAGTAGCAGCAGCTACTGGTGAACCAAATTCATACGAAGTGAGCAGCTTGAGGGTAAGGGCTGAGCGGTTCATCATTTCTTTCCACATCCCCTGATAGTTTGATTTAGCTACCCAGTTTTTCCAATAGTTATTGGTTTCCCGGAAAGTACCGTTCACATAATGTGCTACACTTTTTTTCTCATCTTCTTTGTCCCCTTTTTCCGAGATGGCCTCCAGGATAAAGTTTGCAGATTCTTTTTCTTTTAGGTGAAACTCAGCTTTGGCATCGCCCTTTTCTACCTTCATATCTACATCGGAGAGCAAGCGTATGTCCCAATGCGTACTGCCAAAAGTGATTTCTTTGTTATTGATTTTCTTGGTCTTGTGCCCGTCACGGGCATAATTAAAACGTGGGGCGCAGTGCATCTTAATATCTACTTCCCCGCGGATAACGGTCACTCTTCTGACCAGCGTACAATTATGTTCCAGTTCTTTGACCGGCATGAAGTCGGTGATTTCTACCATGCCATCATAGGACAGAAAGCGCGACATCAGTACATTGGTATCGGGCAGGTATTGCTGTTTGTAGTCTTCGTCATTTAATTGCGGCTGAATGGTAAAATGGCCTCCCTTTTTGGTATCTAGCAAAGCAGCAAAAATACTGGGGGAGTCAAAACGGGGAAAGCACATAAAATCAATAGAACCGTTATTGCCTACCAATGCAACGGTGTGCTGGTTTCCAATAATGCCATAATTGTCTATAGGTAGGTAGTCTTCGTGTTTTTTTTTCATATTGTTTTTGCCGGGGAGGCCTGCATTTACTTCATCTTGCTAAATTTTCTTTTCCCTAAGTAATGGTTTAAGCGCTAAAAAGTTTTCATCAAAGTAAACATCCGGCAAATTAAGGTATTTGATCAAAATAAACTTTGGGATTGTTTCTAGACGCAGATCCATGCTTATCTCATAAGCACATGATAAGGTTCAATTTTTCGCTGCTAAATCGGTTTATTTAAGTAATTTTACTTAACTACTTATAAAATTGGTTTAGAATGAAAATAAGAATTACCTTATTTCTGTTCTTGATTTCATACACACAACAACCTTACTTGGAAAATATATATCACTCCCTGAGGTACAGCCATTGTCCTAAATGGCGGAAGCGATTAATACACTTAATCATGAAAAGTTTAATAGTATTAACTATGTCTGTATTTTGTGCTAGCCCGCTCATTGCACAAGATCAGGACCTGCTGAAGTATGTGAATACCATGCAGGGAACGAACAACACCTTTGAATTTTCTCATGGCCGTACGTCTGTTAGCGCTTACATTGGGTTTAAAAAATGGTCCAATGAGGATATCATCAACGGCAAAAAATTGAAATTTGAAATGGGCCCTAACCCCCAGCTAAAAAGGGGCACTGCCCTAGAAGACCGGCCCTTTTCAGTGTCCAAATAAGAAAAGTAGTTTTTCATTTCACATAATCATTTTAACAATCTACTGTCATGAGAATTATCAAACATTTGTTTTGTCTATTTTTTTGCCTGATTTACTTTTCGTCAATTAACCCCTGTTTGGCTCAAAAAGATCGTTTCAATGCTAAGGAATACATAAATGCTTCCGGTGATACTTTGCGGTATAGAGTCCTTGAACCCGACCATGATACCTTGCGCAGCACACCGCTAATCATTTTTTTACACGGGGGCGGTGAAAGAGGCTCAGATAATGAAGCACAATTGAAATGGGGTGTAATGAATTTTGCAACGGATCAAATGATGGCGTTACATCCTGCCATGGTAATAGCGCCACAATGTCCTGCTAACCAAACCTGGAGCAATGTGGAGAGAACACCGAATACTACAAAGGTTAGCTTAAAACCCGAACCTACAAAGCCAATGCAGCTCTTAAAAGAGCTTATTGATGAGATCGTAAAAACGAAGCATGTGGATGAAACAAGAATTTATATTACCGGCTTAAGTCTTGGCGGCTTTGGTACTTTTGATGCGGTTGAACGTTACCCCAATCTTTTTGCCGCGGCGGTACCGGTATGTGGGGGCGGTGATGTCTCTAAAATTGCAGATGCTGCCCATGTTCCGATGTGGATATGCCACGGCGCGGATGACCCTACCGTAAACCCCCAATATTCGGTAGAAATGCTACAGGCATTAATGAAAGCAGGTGCCCATCCTGGTTTTTCCATGTATCCTGAAACAGGCCATTTCTCATGGCTGTCGGCTTACACCGATCCGCACATCATAGAATGGATGTTCAGGCAACGTAAGTAAAAAAGCATGATTTAAATGTGATACTTTTGAGTTCCCTTGGGGAAATAAAGATGGTATGTCGCATTTACAGGGTGTACCTAGGAAAAACTATACGAGCGATAAATTAGAAAAGTTAAATTCATCCCATCCAGAAAGTACCGATCGCACAGCGTTTGGCCTCCTGGGTGCTCATCAAGGATCATGGTTACGGTGATACACGTATCAACCTACAATGTCGCCAAGCCAGTTGCCGTCCGCTTTTTTTTCAAAAACTAAAGCCCGGGAAACTTATGGGATGCTTTCGGACAAGCGGTTGTACCCTTTAGGAGTGACGATTTTTAACAGGAAATTTTTCGACAAAGCTTAACGGCCATTGTCTTACGATGATCAGGAGAAAGTTTATTTATCAATGCAGATGGCTAAAATTTGAAAATAATCATGACGAAAAAGTATATCGTATTAATAGTAAATTTATTTCTTGTGGGCAATTTATGGGCACAAAGTCAGGGCCTGTCCTTTGCCGATCCTTTAGGAGACCACATGGTTGTTCAGCAGAATCAACCTTTTAAGGTTTGGGGCAAAGCTATGCCGGGGGAGGAAGTAATGATATCAGCAGATTGGTTGTCGGCTGAAATTACGGTTCGTGCTGAAGAAAATGGTGATTTCATGGGAATTGTTAGTGTGCCTGCTGTAAAGAAGGGGGACTTTAGCAAACACTGGATCAGCATAAGCAGTAATGAGGACGAAAAAAAGCTTGAAGACCTCCTGATCGGCGATGTATGGATTTGTAGTGGCCAGTCTAATATGCAGTTTGGTTTAAACGAAGTGCCTAACGCAGAAGAAGAAATTGCCAAGGCCGATTATCCCAATATGCGCTTATTTTATGCCGGGTTAAATTTCAGTAATGAGCCGCTCATGCATATTTCAGGGGAGTGGAAAGTCTGTGACTCAGCTTCTGTAAAGAAATTCTCGGCCGTAGCCTATTTCTTCGGACAGAAGTTACACGAAGACTTAAATATTCCTATTGGTATCGTATTTACTGGTATCGGAGCTTCAGCAGCGCAGGCATATGTGCCGCAGAATGTACTCGATGCCGACCCCATTTTGGATTCGGTGTATCTCCAGCCATACCTTCAAAGCGAACGTTCCAAAGAAGAAATTGATGGGGGCTTTTCCTTTGAGAAAGTTACCAGGCCGTTTTTATTGTATAATGCTGTGATTTATCCATTCACCGGGCTATCTATTTCCGGATTTTGCTGGTACCAGGGGGAATCCAACCGGCATGAAAGGGAAACCTACACACAATTGATGTACGCCATGATTGGGAGTTGGAGGGATGCTTTTTCTCAAGGTAATTTGCCGTTTTATTATGTGCAGGTAGCCCCATTCTTTTATGATGTGGAAGACCCAACCCTGGCTGATTACGCTTTTTTTCGGGAAGCCCAGGAGGCGATATCAGCACTTGGCAATACAGAAATGGTGGTGACTATGGATGTAGGAGAGTCAAAAGACCTGCATCCCAAAAATAAAAAGCCAATAGGAATCAGGCTGGCCAAAACGGCCTTAAACCGTTACTATGGATTTTTAGATATAGATTATCAGGGGCCAAGCTTTCAATCCGTTGATTTTGAAGGGGATGAAGCCCTGATAACCTTTAAACCTGAATCAGTAAAGAGTGGGTTAATGACCAATGATGGGCAGGCACCAAAGCATTTTCAGTTGGCGGGTAAAGATCATACATTTTATCCTGCAGAGGCCGAGATTGTGGGACATAAAGTAAAGTTAAATGCAAAGCAAGTTAACAAGCCGGTAGCGGTACGATATGCTTTTACCAATTATCCGGTGACCAACCTGGAAAATGAAGAGGAGCTTCCGGCTGTACCTTTCAGGTCGGACGATTGGCCTGAGCCTGCTGTGAAGTGATCACCAAAGGTTGATTATTTTTGAAAAAGGGTGTTGGGCCTATGTTAGCCCGGGACTATACTGCTGAAAGTTTATCTTCCAAAATTCCTATTATGTGGGAATTTGAGGTGACTTTTTGGCGTGAGCCTGTTCCTCCATTGACCTCAGGGAACGTTAAATATGTTCCCATATCCATCTTTTACTTTAATGGGAATGTTGTTTTACGGGCAAAAAAAACCTAAAATTATCAGCGGTATGCTAAACGATGAAATTTGTTAAAAATATGTAGTTTTGCTAAACCGGTTTAATGTAATCCTGGACTTAATACTTATGAAGAATAAACTTTTTTACTTTGCGGTAACAGTCTCCATGGCTGGCTTTCTGTTTGGATTTGATACTGTTGTCATATCAGGGGCCAATCTTCCTATCAAAGCACTTTGGAATACCTCCGAGTGGTTTCACGGTATTTTTATCATGTCCATGGCACTATGGGGCACTGTGATAGGCGCGCTGCTTGCCGGTTACCCTACCGAAAAACTGGGTAGAAAAAAAACCTTGATCTGGATAGGCGTGTTGTTCTTTGTATCGGCAGTCGGTTCAGCACTGGCACCAGACCCTTATTCTTTTTCATTTTTCCGTTTTATAGGAGGCCTGGGCGTGGGTGCTTCTTCTATTGCCGCACCTACTTATATTTCTGAGATTTCAACCGCAAAAAACAGAGGAAGGCTGGGCGTGCTTTATCAGTTTAACCTGGTATTCGGAATACTAATCGCCTTTATCTCCAATTACCTGCTGGATGGAGTAGGGGGTGACCAAGACTGGAGGTGGATGCTGGGAGTAGAAGCCATACCTGCTTTATTCTATACATTAATGGTATTGGGTGTGCCTAAAAGTCCAAGGTGGTTGCTCATCCATAAAAACGATCGCGAAGAAGCACTTAGGGTGCTCAAACTTACCGCTTCCGATGAAGATGCGCGATCTATGTTAAGCTCCATTGAGGAAGACAATAATAAATCTAAAGAAGAGCCGGCCAGTATTTTTTCAGGCAAAT
>JBBSOG010000130.1:0-12878 GCA_038259985.1 Cytophagales bacterium | reverse complement strand
GGTCTGTTCCTGCAATGATTATTAATCCACCTCTTTTGGATTTTATTTTGTTTCGGTCATTATCCCATATGGGCAACAAACCACACCATTAAAAAACGAAGTAATATGAATACGACATCGGTACAAGACCTCATCAGTGCATGTTGGCTGGCAGTACGTAATACAGCTAAGGATGCAGACACGGCGAAGAAAATGAGTAACGTAAACTTCAACGATAAGCGTATGCGTGAGTTGGAGAACCTTACGCAGATGGTAGAGGAACTGGAGCAGCACAAGATTACCACTTACAACGAAGGACTACAGATTTCTGAGCAGATTGAGCAAGACGCCCTCAGCCTCCGTCCGGTATTCATGAAACATGTAGCTATTGCGCGCTTCACTTTCCGGGAGTCCCCTGCTTTGTTGAAAGCCTTTATCCCTAAGCCCATTGTCACCAACAAATGGGGATGGCTGGCCCAGGCACAACATTTTTATGCCTTGATCATATCTTATGCCGATCGCTTGTCTACCTATAACCTTAGCCAGGAAGAGTTGGAACAGTCCAAAGCCTCAGTCAATGCCATTATCAAGCTACGCCAGGACCGTATGTGGAAAAAGGGTAGGGCAGAAGACAGTACCGACAACAGAAACCAGATGGTGAAGCAGTTGAAAAATCTGCTCAAAGAGTTTCACGCGGCCGCCCGTCTGGCACTAAAAGACAATCCGCAGCGGCTGGAAGCCTTCGGTATCCGGGTTCGCTCTTTGCAGAAGTAATGAGGGATGAATAATGTTAAATGTTGAATAGGAGGGTAGAACATTAACCCCCCGATTTAGTGCACTTAAACCTCAGTGTTCTCTGCGAGTAACACTGAGGGGCATAGAGGCGTAGAAAGGCATTTTAATTCCGAACTCACGTTAAAATATGACTTTCAAGGGTGGTAAAGATGCCTACGGCATGACAACTGTCCCTAAACTTGATTATTAGCTACTTATGTTTTAGTCCGGCAGCTTATGGCTCCATCGTCCGTAGACCCAGGTGCCGGCGATGGCACTGACTAAGGTGACGATGACGACGGAATATCCACTGCCGATCTGGGCGAACAAGGGACCAGGGCAAGCGCCGGTGATGGCCCAGCCTAAGCCGAAGATAAAACCCCCGATAATTTGCCCTTTGCTAAATTGCTTGTCTTCTATCACAATCTTTTCTCCCGCTAAGCTTTTGATGTTGAAACGCTTGATGATTTGTATAGAAATCATCCCCGTGAGAATAGCAGAGCCAATTACCCCATACATATGAAAGGATTGGAGCCTGAACATCTCCTGTATCCTGTACCAGGAAATGATTTCGGCTTTGACAAATACAATCCCAAACAAGATGCCCAGGATAAGGTATTTGAGTAGGCCAAATAAGTGGATATTATCTTCTCGCGCATTAGACTTATCGCGATGAAGCGGTTTCTTATTTTGTATTGCTGTTGGATTCATACTAAGGGTAAAGTCAAAAGATGTAGCGTTAAATGCCTACCCACGCCATGATGTGGGGGAGCAAAAAGAGGGTCATGGTAAATCCGCCGAGCATAAAGAACACGGTGGCAACTAGGGAAGGCCATTGCAGGTTGCTTAGCCCCATGATGGCATGTCCTGAAGTGCATCCCCCTGCATAGCGGGTGCCGAAGCCTACCATAAATCCACCCAGTACAAAGAATATCAATCCTTTGGCAGTAAACAGCTGTTCCCAGCTAAAGAGTTGGCTAGGCATCAAGCCATCAAATTCCTTAATTCCTAAAGCAGCCAGGTCCTGCTGCGTAGCTTCGGCAATCACCATAGCACTAGGGTCAGCTAAGAAAGTTACCGCGATAAAGCCACCGATGGCAATGCCCAGGACAAACATCAGGTTCCACATTTCTTTTTTCCACTCGTAGCGGAAGAAAGGAATGTTCATCGGGACACAAGCGGCGCAAATGTGCCGGAGTGAAGAAGAAATACCAAAGGCTTTGTTGCCAAAAAGCAATAAGGCGGGTACGGTAAGGCCGATTAATGGCCCGGCCACATACCAGGGCCAGGGTTGTACAAGCCAATCTCTGAGTTGATCCATATTTAATGCTAGATTTAATGCTGAAAGGCAGGAATATATCCTGCTATTTTTACAATGATTACTTATTATCCTGAGTCTATGCTAAGTTGGTTAACAGTTTACCCTGAAATAAATTCAGGGTTTAAGGTCGCAAGTTAAAAGATATAAATAATTTATTGCCCTTGTGTTTCACACGGTCGGTTAGACGCGGTCGGTTAGACGCGGTCGGCTAGACGCAGGCAGCTAGACGCGGTCTGCTATCCCCGGTCGGCTAAAAGCGACAAGAGATGCCCAAATTAGTTTATAATTTAAAATAGAATGTCCTAGCGGGGTTTCTCGCAGAGAACCCCGCGTGGAGACGCCCCGCGTGGAGACGCCCCGCGTGGAGACGCCCCGCGTGGAGACGCCCCGCGTGGAGACGCCCCGCGTGGAGACGCCCAACTTTGACAGTGAACAGACAAAGTATCTTTACTTATGAAGGCCTCACCCTGTATTAAACTACAGGATGTACACCATCTGTTTGGGGAACATTGGTTTTGCTAATCTCTCCCAAGCCACCTTCTATATTTACGAAGTTATCCCATCCCCTGGCCTTCAGGATAGAAGCTGCAATCATAGAACGGTAGCCACCGGCGCAATGCAGGTAAAAGGGTTGGTCTTTAGGTAATTCAGCGATATGTTCGTTGATATAATCAAGGGGTATATTACGGGCCTTGTCCACATGCCCGGAGGCAAACTCATCAGGCTTGCGAAAATCTACTACGAGAGGTTGCCCGTCGGCATAACGAAGGGCGAAGTCTGATGCCTTGATAGCGTTTATAGCGTCTATTTCTTTTCCTGCTTGTTTCCAGGCCTCCATTCCGCCCTGCAAATAGCCGATGGTATGGTCGTAGCCAACACGGGCTAAGCGGGTCACGGCTTCTTCTTCCTTGCCAGCCTCCGTCACCAGGAGTATGGGCTGGCCTTCAGGGATCAAGGCACCAGCCCAAGGGGCAAACTGTCCGTCCAGGCCAATGTTGATGGCGTTAGGTATAAATGCAATGGCAAAAACATCCGGCGGACGGGTGTCAAGTACCAGTGCCCCGCTTTCGTTGGCAGCCGCTTCAAACGTTTCCGGGTTCAACGGTTTTACCCCTTTGGCAAGTACATCATCAAAACTTTCATAACCTTCCTTATTCATCCGTACATTCATGGGAAAGTAAGGGGGTGGGGGAAGCAAGCCTTCGGTGACTTCCTTTACGAATTCATCTTGCGTCATGTCAGCACGCAAAGCGTAATTAGTATGTTTCTGTGCGCCGATGGTGGAAACAGTGTCTTTACTCATGTGTTTGCCACAGGCAGAACCTGCCCCATGCCCAGGATAGACCACGACTTCATCAGCCAACATCATGATTTTATTCCTCAAGCTGTCATATAGGGTAGCCGCCAGTTCTTCCTGGCTCATGTTTGCTGCCTTTTGTGCCAGATCTGGACGCCCGACATCTCCGATGAACAAAGTATCACCGGTAAAAACTGCGTTTGCTGCCCCTGCTTCATCAAGTAACAGATAACAGCTGGATTCCATCGTATGGCCGGGGGTATGCAACACCTTGATGGTGGCCTTACCAAGTGTTAAAATTTCACCATCACGTGCGATGTGGGCGTTAAAATCAGGCGCAGCTTCCGGCCCATAGATAATAGTTGCCCCCGTAGCTTTAGCCAGATCCAGGTGCCCGGAGACAAAGTCGGCATGGAAATGTGTTTCCAGGATATATTTGATGGTTGCCCCATCTTTTGCGGCTTTATGAAGATAAGGTTTTATCTCCCGAAGCGGGTCAACGATCGCCACTTCACCCTCAGATTCAATATAATAAGCGCCCTGTGCCAGGCATCCGGTATAGATTTGTTCTACTTTCATGATATTGTAAGGTTAAAAGTTTATCAATAACATTTCAAAAGTAGTCATTGCCACCTACGCCTTCTATGACAATTGTCACACAAGGGAATTTTCTTTGCGCTCCAGTACTTTCAGGCTTTGTTTCCAGTAACTTTCTAAACGGTCTACAAACTGCTTAGGAGGCTCACACAAGAGGCGCTTACCCAATGGCTTGGCGAGTTGATGTAGTTCTTCTCTTCTCTGATCCATTACGGTAAATATTGCGTCAAGCGCTGGCCCTCGCTCATAATCCATCTCCTGCATATAGTTTTTTAACACGGCCAGATCATGGTCTTCCCCTAGGAAATCGGTAAGCTGGTGCAGTTCGTTTTCCAATGTTTTCATGGGTGCTGGCCAAATGGCACGTAAAAAATCAACTTCATAGCGCAGATACTTGCTACTCTTCCGCCATGCGTGGAAGTTGCTAGTAGATTTTTTCTTGTAAGCCTTTTTCATAGCTTGCTTACACTGTTTGTATGTCCTCTCAATCCCTTGGGAAAAGGCAGAGAAGTTGTCATTTTCTACTTTCCATTTTGCAAGGACAGCCTCTCCTTTCTGTAAATCCTCCAGTATGTTTTCCAGCAGCTTATCAGTGTTGATCTGCACACGGCTAATCGCTGATTTGCGGGCAACCAGGTGGTTCTTTATGTCTTGTAACGCTTGTCCGCATAATTCAATATCTAAGGAATCATGCAGGTTTTTTAAGGTTTCTAACATCGCCGTGATATCCCGCGCCTCTGCTATTTGGCGCGCTACATCCCGGTAAAAAGTGTTGGTCTTACGGTAGGCTTTTTTGCTTATTTCACCCCTCATCAGTCGACTGAAAGCCCTCATCTTTTTCATCGTCTTTCGGACTTCATGTATGGCTTTGTGCGGGTCTTCCTGTTGCAAAGAGGCTCGGCATTCTTGCAAAAAACTTTGCATGATGCGTTCTGTATTGGCTTGAACTGTTTCTTTGAGGTCAATTATTAGTTTCATATGGGTAGTTGGTTTGCTGAAATATAAAAACGCGCTTCTTTTTAAAGTGTTAGATAGAAATATTTGAAGTATACACTATCTAAAAAAATTGAGTTAACCCAATGCCAGTACTTTAATCAGAAAGGCATACTCAAAAGCGATTTCTTTGAGGTGCTCATAACGCCCGGAGGCCCCGCCATGTCCGGCGCCCATATTGGTTTTCAGAAGCAATAAATGTTCATCCGTTTTAAGTGCTCTAAGCTTCGCTGCCCATTTGGCGGGTTCCCAATAGCTAACCCGTGGGTCATTCAGTCCGGCGGTAATCAACACATGAGGATAGGCTTGTGATTTCACATTATCATAGGGCGAATAGGAGTGTATGTATTCAAAGTAAGCTTTTTCCTGCGGATTACCCCATTCTTCATACTCAGTGATGGTGAGGGGTAAGTTCGGATCAAGCATGGTATTGAGGACATCTACAAAAGGAACTTTAGCCAAGACTGCTTGGAAAAGGTCAGGACGAATGTTCATTACGGCGCCCATCAATAAACCACCAGCGCTACCGCCCATGATACAAAGATGTTGCTGATCAGTATATTTTTCTTTGATCAGATGCTCAGCACAGCAGATAAAATCAACGAAGCTATTTTTCTTGTTCAGCAGCTTTCCCGTTTTGTACCATGCTTCACCCAGGTCTGCGCCACCACGAATGTGGGCAATGGCAAAGATAAAGCCTCTGTCCAGTAAACTAATCCGGTTGGCATTGAAGTAAGGTTCAGAATTGATACCGTATGCCCCGTAGCCGTACATCAGCAAAGGATTGACCTGCCGGGGATGTACGTCTTTTCTGTACACCAGCGAAATGGGAATAGCAGTGCCGTCTTCAGACTGTGCTTCAATCCTCTCGGAAGTATAATCCTTTTCGTGGTAGCCACCCGGAATTTCGGTCGCTTTGATAAGCTGTTTTTCGCGGCTTCGCATATCATAATCATACACTGTATTAGGTCGGAGCAATGATGTATAATGAAAGCGCAATGTCTGGGTAGCGAAGGTCGGATTGTTTACGCCAAAAACATAGTAGGCAGGCTCATCATAAGTGATGAGATGATTATTTGAAGTATCTTCCAAGTCTAGAATTTTGATCTGGCTCAAACCTTTTTCTCTTTCGTAAACAGCCAACTGTTTTTCAAACTCATCTACCCCTTCAATTTTTACTTTCGGGTCGTGGGGGATGACTTCTGTCCATTGGCTTTTATCATTGGCTGAGAAGGCAGCTTTCATCAGGCGAAAATTTGTAGCATTCCAGTTGGTGCGTATATAGAAACAGGCTTGATGAGGATACAACTCGTATTCATGGTGATCTTCGCGAGGCAGAAAGACTTCAAAGTTTCCGCTAGGCTCATGAGATGGAAGTACTCTGACTTCCGTGGTGATTTTGCTGCCGATATCAATCAGCAGAAAAGCTTTGTTTTTGGACAGGCTTACGGACACAAAAAATCGTTCATCTGCTTCCAGATAGACTTCTAGATCATCTTCAGGACGGGTGCCCAAGTGATGACGCATCACTTTATAAGGACGCATACTTTCATCCTGTACTACATAAAAGAATGTTTGACCATCCATCGCCCAGGCTGCCGAATCCGCGATGTTATTGAGCTGGTCAACCATCAGCGTGTGATCGCTCAGGTCTTTGAAATACAAACGATATTGCTCAGAACCATCAGTATCTATTGCATAAGCCAGCATCTGATGATCAGGACTCATTTCAAATACGCCCAAATCAAAGAAATCATGTCCTTCTGCCAGATGATTACCATCCAATAGTATTTCTTCCGCTGCATCTAACGAGCCTTTTTTTCGACAATAAATCCGATAGTCTTTTTCACTTTCGGTTCGTGAGTAATAGTAGAAATTGTCAATCTTAACCGGCGCGCTTTGATCTTCAGGTTTAATGCGTTGTTTCAGCTCTTCAAAAAGATGTTCTTCAAAGTCTTGCTGGTCTTGCATTACATGTTTTGCGTAAGCATTTTCTGCCTCCAGATAGTCAATGACGTCGGGATTTTCTTTGTCTGCTAACCAGGCATAGGCATCAGCAAGCGGAGTATGATGTACATTATTGACTGTAATTTTCTGTGGGGCAATGGGAAATTTATTCACTAATAATATTTTTGGTGGGACAAGTATTCCTTCACATATTCGCTGATACCTTCTTCCAGACTATGGAAAGGCGTATCGTAACCGATTGATTTGAGCTTACCCATATCGGCTTCGGTAAAGTACTGATATTTTTCTCGTATGTCTTCCGGTGTATCTATGAAGGAGATGTTTTCGTTTTGATCCATTGCTTTAAAGACGGCTTTGGTCAGGTCTAGAAAAGTGCGTGCTTGGCCACTTCCCAGATTATAAATGCCGGAATGCTGCCGTTGGTGCATCAGGAAAATGCAGACATTCACCACATCTTTAGCGTACACAAAATCACGCATCTGCTCACCATCTTTGTAATCGGGATTGTGCGAACGGAATAATTTCATTTCACCCTTTTGTTTGATCTGCCCATAGGCATGCCAGATCACTGAGGCCATGCGGTTCTTGTGGTACTCATTGGGCCCATATACATTAAAGAACTTAAGCCCTGCCCAGAAAAAAGGTTTTTTCTCCTGGGCTAATGCCCACTTATCAAATTCATTTTTAGAAGCCCCGTAAGGGTTGAGTGGTTCAAGTTCAGGGATAATGCTTTCATCATCTTTGTACCCCATTTCACCTGCACCATAGGTAGCTGCCGATGAGGCGTAAACCAGCGGAATTTGATAATCTACGCAGCGTGTCCAGATTTCTTTGCTGTAGTTGAGATTTAGCTTGTCAAAGATAGCGGTATCAAACTCAGTGGTATCAGTACGGGCACCGATGTGAAATATAAATTCAACCTCCTTATAATTTTGGTCAAGCCAGTCAAAAAATACATCTCTATCCACTTTTTCCTGAATCTTTTTTCCTTCCAGGTTTTTTAGCTTTTCAGTGTTATCAAATTTGTCTACTGCGATGATGTAATTAAAATTTTCTTCGTTGAGTTTGGCAATTAAACAGCTGCCGATAAATCCGGCTGCCCCGGTAACTATCATCATATTTTTAGGCTTTTTGGCGTGAGTTTATGAATTTAAGGAAGGATTCAACGTCTCTTCTTGTTATCCGACTGAAAATAAGTGTGCTATTATTTATATTTGCGCCAAATTAAGCAGAGTATATGATTTATGTAAGTAGAAAGGAGCATTTTAACGCTGCCCACAAATTATATAACCCCAACTGGGACCATGCAAAGAATGAGGAGGTATTTGGCCCCTGTGCGAATGAGCACTGGCATGGCCATAATTTTGAGATGATCGTAACGGTAAAAGGTAAGCCTGATCCGGACACTGGCTTTGTGGTGGACCTGAAAAAACTGAGCATACTCATCAGGGAAAGGGTGATAGAAAAGGTAGACCATAAAAATCTGAACATAGATGTAGATTTTATGCAGGGTAAAATGGCGAGCTGTGAGATTCTGATTGAAGAATTTTGGAAAATATTAGCCCCAGCCCTCGGGGAGATAACTGACAGGGGAGTGTTGCATTCCATTCGCCTGTATGAAACTCCTAATAATTTTGTAGACTTCTTTGGTGAAGGTCTGGAACAAAGTTATCCGCTTACCAATGCAGCCACCAATCTAGCACATGCTGCAAACTAATGAAATACTATATCATTGCCGGAGAGCGCTCAGGTGATTTGCATGGTGCCAACCTGATCAAATCTTTAAAGCAAGAAGACCCGCATGCCCAAATCCGTTGCTGGGGCGGTGATGCGATGCAAGCAGCCGGGGGCGAGTTAGTAGTTCATTATCGGGAGCTGGCCTTTATGGGTTTTTGGGAAGTGTTCACTAACTTATTAACTATCAGAAAATTCCTCCGCCAATGTGAGGAGGATTTGCTTGTTTATCAGCCTGATGTGCTCATCCTGATTGATTATGCGGGCTTCAACATGCGCATGGCTAAGTTTGCCAAGCAGCATGGGATTCTCAACTACTATTACATCTCTCCTAAACTATGGGCATGGAACCAGGACAGGGCAAAAAAGGTCAAGGCCTATGTAGACAAGATGTTTGTTATCCTGCCGTTTGAAAAAGATTTTTATCGTCAGTTTGATTATATTGTGGAATATGTGGGAAACCCACTGCTGGATGCTATCCGACAATTTGTTCCCCAGCAAAATTTCAGGGAAGCATATCACTTGGATGCCCGGCCGGTGATCGCGGTGCTGCCGGGAAGCCGCAAGCAGGAAGTAAGTTATATGCTCAAGACTATGCTGGAGTTAGCACCTCAATTTCGGGATTCTCAGTTTGCGGTAGCGGCGGTCAACAACCTGCCGGAAAGTATGTATGACGAAGCCCGGCAAAAGGAAAATGTAACAGTTATAGAAGGAAAAACTTATGACATCCTGCATCAGGCGCATGCAGCTTTGGTGACTTCAGGTACAGCTACTTTAGAGACAGCTTTGTTTGAGGTGCCTCAACTCATTTGCTACAAAACCAGTGTAGTTTCTTATAAAATCGCTAAATCACTGATCAAAGTGCCTTACATTGGCCTGGTCAATCTCATTGCTGAAGAAGAAATTGTTCCTGAATTGATTCAGCAGGCTTTTAACCCTCAGCGCCTGCAAAGCGAACTTAAGAAAATTGTTTCCGAAACACCTGAGCGCGAGGCTCAGCGTAAAGGATACCAATGGATCAAACATCTGCTGGGCAAAGAAAGAGCTTCTGAGAAAACCGCCCGGATTATCGTGCAAAGCCTTAAAGAAAAGTAAACCGATAGTATGCTTGAAAGGAAATAATCACACGCTAAGCGGAGTGGGAGAGGGTTTTTTCCTTGATTTCCTCCAGCTTTTCAATAGCTAATGGCTTAACAATGTAGTCGGTCACCAAGTGATAGTTTTTTGCCTTATTGATGTCAGATTGTTCAGAGGAAGAAGTAAGCATATAAATATCCATTCCATCAAAAAAATGACTTTTGTTCAACTCGTCTAGTTTTTCTAAAAAAGCCCATCCATTGACAATAGGCATTCTGATGTCCAGAAAAATCACATCGGGAAGAGTTTGCTGATTTTCCTGAATATTTTGTAGAAAATCCAGGCTATCTACAGCGCTAATAAAAGTGATAATCTCTTCGGCAAAATCCGTAAACTCGGATAATTTTTGAAAAATAATATTATTAATTGGGTCGTCATCAATGACCAGTACCTGTTTAATTTTTTCCATCTTTATCATTCTACAACTAAAAAATCAACATTTTGTAGCAGCATTAGGCAAAATCACTTCAAAGCAAGTGCCTTCCTTTAATTTAGATTGTACGTGAATAGTACCCTCCAATTTGTTGATGGTTTCTTTGACCACAAACAAGCCCAAACCTGAACCACTTGATTCCCGGGCAGCTTGAAAGAACATTCCAAAAATTTTGTCAAGGTGCTTTTCCTCAATGCCAATACCATTATCTTCTACCAAAATATGTGCCTTTTCAGCTTTAATATTTACTTTAATGTTAATAAATGGGTTACTATCATTGTATTTATGGTATTTGATGGCATTAGAAATCAAGTTGATCAGTACGACATATAAGCGGATTTTATCCGTGTAGAATTTTGTCTCGCCTTCCACAAAAGTGTGGATATTTACATCATCTATGTGTTCCAGATACTTTAATCGTTGTATTACATCAGCGATCAGGCTTTCAAAATAGATTTCCTCACATTCAATCTCCAGACGTGCATTTCGCGAATAATCGGTAATATCCTGGATGATCTTGTCCATCTTATTCAGGCTTTGCTCCATCATATTCAGATAGCTTATGCGCTCGTTTTCGTCCTGGGTGATCCGAGAGATGTTGATAAGCCCTAAAGAAGAAGCCAGTGGAGCCCTTAAATCGTGGGAAGCGCTATAGACAAATCGGTCTAATTCTTCATTGGTTTTCTGTAGGGCAGTGTTTTTTTCTTGTAAAACTCTTTCTGCCTCCTTGCGCTCGGTGATGTCCCTGATGGCCCCATCATAGTACTTTACGCCTTGGTATTCGTTGATGATGAAACTGGTAAGCCCCCAAAAAGTACTTCCATCTTTGCGCTTAAACAGGAAAGATTGATTGTTGATACTTCCCTGAAGCAGTGTTTTCTCAAATATATTATTTGTCCCCTCCACCGCAAACAAATCTTCCAGCTTGATTTCCTCATTCTGGTATCCAAAAAGCTCACGGAAGGATTGATTAGTGAAAAGGAATTTCTTTTGCTCATCCGTACGGATGATCGCTTCCTTAATATTAGTAGTGACTGAATCCAGAAATTGCTTGTGGTGAAGCACACTTTCTTCCGCCTCTTTTCTGGCCTCAATATCCCGGAGAATATAAATCCAATGGGTAATTTCCTCTTTTTCGTTTTTAAGTGGGACTAGGGAAAAATTTACCCAAAAGTGACTACCATTTTTCCTATAGTTGACGATTTCTGTACGGACCGGTTCCCCAGATTGAACAGCATGATTTATCTTATCCAGTTCATCTACCGAAGTGAGGGCACCATATAAGATATTATGGCTTTTTCCCATAACTTCTTCCTCCTCATAACCGGTAAGGGTTGAAAATGAGTGGTTGACATAAATGATTTGTTCATGAATGAAGTCCAGCGATTTTACCTCAGTCACCAGAATGGCATCATTGGTATGAACTACGGCAGAATTGAGCAGACGGAAAAGGGATTCTTCCTGCTTTCTTTGGGTATGGTCCTGGATAAAACATGAGACGCCATTAACCAGATGATCTTGAAGAATAGGAAAAAACTTGATATTGAGGATAGCACTTTTGCCCCGGCTGGTAAGTATTTCAGAAAAGTGGGCAGGTTCTCCTTTGACAGCTTCTTTAAAGTAGTTCCGCCAGTTTTGATGAAAAACAGAAGAACTATCATCCTTCAATGCTTTTTGTCCAGGAGTTAATTGATACCCAAAAAAATCCTCAAAGAAAAAGGTGAAATGGCGATTACAGTCCAGCACGTTGCCTTCCAAATCAAGTAAACCCACACACATATCTGTGCTTTCAATGACTGAATACAGCTTGGCAGTTTTGCGGTTCAACGCATCCTCTTTCTCATGTAATTGCTTAAGAATGTCTTTTTCAAAATTATCAAGCAGGGACTTAATATCTTGTAGAGACGAAGGCGTTGACCTATCCTCAACTTCCTTACTGATCTTTTTCCTGATTATTCCAAGTGCATCCTTGGTCTGGTCAGAACTTAACACCATCCCTGATCGCATCACTTCTTGTTGCATGTTTTGCGATTTAATGATATTAATAAGCTCCTGCCTGTCAAGGTTCATTAAATCCTCAGTCTCAGAAAGGGTTTTGTTAAATTCATGCTTCATGCAAAGTTTGTATGCTTCCTCACGGGATGTAACCGCCATCGCTTTTTCATCCTTTGTTTCAGAAGACAGGTATTTCTTTATCTCCTTTTCTGCTTTATCCACTACATAAACAACCAAACAATCCGAAGGAAATAACTCTTTGCTACGCTTCAAGATTAATTGAATGGTTGCCTTAGAAAGTTTATTCACCATGCTCAAATCACAGACATAAAAGGTATAAGGGGCTTTTTGCAGCACTTCCCTTAACGCATGTTTCGAAAAGAAAAAAGTTTGCTCATCTACTTTGCCTTGATCCTGAGTGAAAATAATTCCCGGTAATAATTGCTGGACATCCAGCCGGTAATTAGCCTCTGCGTGAAAGAATGAATAGTGGTTAGAAGAAGGATGAAATGAGGAAGGAGGTAAACATGAAGATGGTTGGAAATTATTAAGGTTTTCTTTGTGGCTTTGGTACAAGTGGTTCATACTACAGTAAAAGGCTTATGCTGTAAAAGATTTTCTTTGTGATGGTGAAAATAGAGAAAAAGCCT
>JBBSOG010000129.1:0-12898 GCA_038259985.1 Cytophagales bacterium | reverse complement strand
CAGGAGATACCGCTATTACAGCACCACAGACAGTGAGCCAAGCCGCTGCGGATAGTGCTTCGTCCCAACTTCAGGTAAAAACCAATACAATCATCATTCAGGCTGATTCGTTGGTGAATGAACCCCGGCCGCTGATAGAAGTAGCTGAATCTCAAGAAAAAGAGCAAAGCACCCCGGAAGCCTTGCGAAAAATTTCTTTAGGGAAAATATTTTGGTGCTTTATCATTTTTGTAGCTGGTTACTTTATTATCCGCTTCATCACCCGCATCCTGGAATTGTTTGCAGAAAGAAGCACCAGCTATCGTATTACCATCAAAGGCTTAGTACCGGTAGTAAGGATTCTGGGCTGGATTACGGTCATCTTCGTGATCGTCACCGGGGTGATACAGCCTAAAATAGAAGCGGTGCTGGCTTTAACGGCTTCGGTAGGCGTGGCGGTGGGTTTTGCCTCACAGGATATACTCAAAAACATCTTCGGTGGCATTGTGATTTTGTTGGATACCCCTTTTAAGGTAGGCGACAAGATTGAGATTGGCTCTTTTTACGGAGAAGTGGTAGAGATTGGCTTAAGATCTACCCGCATCGTCACCCCAGATGATTCGCTGGTATCTATTCCTAACGGAGAATTGATGAACCAATCAGTATCCAACAGCAATGCTGGGGAACTCAATTGCCAGGTAGTCGCAGAAATCTATCTTCCCCTGGACATTGATACCGAGCGCATCCGAAAAATTGCTACTGAGGCGGCACAGACTTCCAAATATATTTTCCTGAACAAACCGATTGCTGTGCTATTCTTTAACGAAATCAAAGAGCGCCGGTCTTATCTCAAAATGCGCCTTAAGGCTTATGTGATGGATATTCGCTACGAATTTGCATTCAAAAGTGAGCTGACTGAAATCGTCATCCGGGAGTTATTGAGGGAAAATATTATTAGCCGGGATGACTTTAAGTGATAGAAACTTCCGCAGGTTTATGATTTTTCTGTGGTAAGTATCCCCGCAACGCATTTATATTAGTAAGTCCAAGACAGTTTTGTTTAGCGTCATTGCGATGAGCAAAGCGAAGAAGCAATCTCCTCATCTTCTGGAAGATAGCTACGGGTTAGCATCCCGCGCCGCGTCTGCTCGCTATGACTTGTTCAATGTTAATTTAATTCTGTCCCGGTACTTAGCACCTTTTATTATGCCTATTTATTCAAGTTAGAAAGATTATTACCCCCAACACTACAACGTTCATGGACACAAACATCAAAATCGGAATTATCAACGTCTCAGACCGTGCCAGCCAGGGAATTTACGAAGACATCCCCGGCAAGGCAATTGTAGAAACTTTAAATGAATACCTTAGTTCTCCTTGGGAAAAAGTTTATGCCGTCAT
This sequence comes from Cytophagales bacterium, assembly GCA_038259985.1. GTDB lineage: Bacteria > Bacteroidota > Bacteroidia > Cytophagales > Cyclobacteriaceae > Catalinimonas. The sequence continues at coordinate 11,518 of JBBSOG010000129.1, read as the reverse complement.
TCCCGATGAACAGGATCAACTTGAAGCTGCCATGATAAAGATGGTGGATGACGATGGCTGCTGCCTGATCATTACTTCCGGCGGGACTGGCCCTGCTAAACGGGATGTCACTCCTGAAGCTACCGAAGCAGTTTGCCAAAAGATTATGCCCGGTTTTGGTGAACTGATGCGCCAGGTAAGCTTGCAATATGTACCTACTGCTATTCTATCCCGGCAGACAGCGGGTATTCGCCACCAGACTTTGATTGTCAATTTGCCCGGTAAACCCAAAGCTATCCGGCAATGCCTGGATGCTGTTTTTCCTGCCATTCCCTACTGCATAGATCTATTGGAAGGTCCTTATCTGGAGTGTAATGAAGAAGTGATCAAACCCTTCCGCCCCAAAAGTGCTTAGCGTAAATTTTTTCAGTCACTCAAAGGAAGCTTATATTTTTTTGATCAAAATCAGTAGACAAAATCCACAAAGCCATAATGAAACCTGGGCAAGCGCCTAAGTTTTTTATGCATAATCCCCTCTTTCCATTACAGCCGTACTAAAGTATGCTGAAAATTGTCACTAGGATACGAGATTTGATGGCCTACGCGTTCATTTTGTCCATCATAAGTGAAACAAACAGTAATATGATATGAATTAGATAAAATAATATTTTTGAATACTTAAATAAATCATGTGAAAAATTCATTTTATCCTAAATTAAATGGATTTTTCACATCTAAATTTAAAGTTCATCCTGTTTTATTACAATGTTTAAGGACGATTTTTCAATAAATGTTATCCGTGCCAAGTGCTAAGGTACAGAAATTGACTCTCTTCAAGCTCATGACAAGGTGTCTATGGAATAACAGTTTTCACTGAAAAGTAAATATAGCATGAGCAAAGCACACAAATCCACAGAGTTCAGCCTGCATCTTTCAAGATCTAAGATGCGCAAATATCTTGATTCCTCTCTCCCTCAACATGAGGAAAAAGCAGTAGAATTGCACCTTAAACATTGTGCACACTGCTCAAATATCATCGTGGAGTATGTAGAGCTAGAGGGAGCAGAAAATTATAAGCTTCATATGGCGAAGCTAAAAGGCAAACTGATGGGCAGTGTAAAACCTGGCAAACGTCAGCTCAGTGCCAGCCGAATTAAGGTATTCAAAGCGGCGGCGGCGGTAGCAGCACTGTTTGTTTTCTCCTTTTTCGCAATAGGTAGTATGTCAAAGAAGGATTTTAACTTTATCTCTGATGCGGGAAAAAAGGGAAACGAACTTCCGGAACTCAAAACAAACCAGAAGCAGGTTCAAAAACCAAAAGCAAGTACACCCTTCCACACCGAGAAAAAGACCGATGAAGTTACTGAGCAAACCACGGTGAGTTTTGAGGAAGATGAAGAAGAAAACTATACTAGCCCAGTAACTAAACAAAAGCCTCAAGCTAAAATTTCTCCATCAAAAGTAGTGGAGCAAAAGCCCGAAGAAAAAATAAAAGAAACGGTTACCACAGCTCAAGTTGTTGAAAAAAAGGTTGCTTCTTCTTCCCCGATACTCGCTGATGCAGCGATTGAGAAGAAAGAAAACGTGACTAAAAGAGAAGAAGAAAAAGAGAAGGCTGCAGAAGCAGATGAGCAGGATGCGGCCTCAGAAAAAACTGATGAGAGGGTTCAGCCTTTGCAGAAAATAGAAAAAATAGACGCTGGAACACAAAAAGAGGTCTTACCAGAAGCGCAAAATTCAAGGAACATTCCTGAAAACGGCGTTGGACAGCTAAGACAGCGGTAAGCTTAGGCTTTACTTAATGAAAAAAGGGACTTTACATGAGTCTCTTTTTTGTTTTCTATCCGCCATAATGCAGGTCAGTTTCCCACTCTGTAAGAGGTTCGGCATTTGCGTCACGTGTGCCTCCGCCTACCACTTCCCCCACAAAAATACTATGGTCGCCGATAGTGATGTCCTCGCGTATTTCGCATTCAAAATATGCAGGAACGTCATCCAAAACAGGCGCACCGGTCTTTCCTTTTGAGAAAGCATAACCATTGATCTTGTTACCTTCTACAGCAGTATCTTTGGCAAAAGAAGATAGCATATCCCTACCTTCTTTACCCACAATATTTACGGCGAAAGTTCTGCTTTTCTCTATGGTTTCGTGCAAATCCGATTGCTTCTTTACGGCTACTGTAACCAGCGGTGGGTCAAAAGAACCCTGGCTGACCCAACTTACCGTGGCAGCTGATATATAATCCTCATCCCTTGTTGACATTTCTTCACTATACTTTCTGGAAGTGACAATATAGAAGCCATAGGTTATCTTTTTTAGCGCTTGAGAAACTTCATTATGCTTACTTATTTCTTGTATTCTACTCATAACAATTTCAATTTTATTTGAAAAAATTCCTTTCTCTGACAACAGCCAACAGAAAGACTTGTTTTTTTAAACTCAGATGTTCGGTCAAATGCCGGTCTATAGTACTCCAAAAAGCCATTCCACAATTTGCCAGGTTGCCCACAGGATCAACACAATTAAAGCTAATAAAATGAGGCCAATGGCGATGAGGATACCAGTACCTTTCCCCTGGTATTTTCCTTCCTGATAGTGCCGCTTCATGATGCGGATATTTTTTTCATTGGCCTTGTAGGCAAAATCAAAAATGTTCCCCAAGATAGGAATACTGCCTATTGTGGCATCCAGGATAACGTTGCCTACCATCAAGATCATCGCTTTCCTACTGGCACCATGACGGTACATATAAAATATCAGCGTCCCGGAGATAAGCAGACTGGTTGCGTCACCGATTCCGGGAAGCAGGCCAAGTATGGGATCTAAGCCAAAGTGAAAATTGGTTCCTGGCAACCTGAACCGGCTATCCATCAGATTGGTGAGATTGTCTACCCACCCCAGGTCAGGAGCAGTTCGCGTATTGTCGGAAGTTTTGGTGTTGTTTGTTTGTTGCATCGTCAAAAAAATGTTATTTCTAAAAAAAATCGGGATATCTTCTATTAACTACACTTTGGCTTAAGAAGTTATCCATAGCAGTAGCACCGCTTAATGAACGGCTGTATGAATAACTAAAGACACTTTATAGAAACACTTCTCCCACTTCTTTCCAATTATTTACCCTGCGAAAGCGGGTTTCGTGCACGTTATGTGGAGAAGTAAAAATGATTGGCTCACCAGTAAATGTGACTAAATTCTTGGGATGGTCATCAATCAAGTAATCAGCCTGGATGATACTTTTATCGCCACAAAACACAAAATTTTTCCAGTGTAGAAAGGGGAAGTGCAATAGCAGCCAGTTGTACTTATGCCACAATGAATCCGGAAACTCCATCGCAGCTGAGACAATAAATATTTCGTAGCGATCATGCATGTTCCTGATAACTTCCTGGCTATCCGGCATCACTTCCAGGTCTTTAAAAAAATCTTTTTCGTACAGATATTCACGGATCACATGCGCGTGGTCAGGATTGATGGCCTGCTCTAAGAATTTTCCGTGCAGTCGCTTGGGGTCTACCGGCTCATACTGGGTTTCGTAGCGTTTCACTAATTTTCCCAAGGCATCTGCCATGACCTCATCCATGTCAATGGCTACTCTCTTTTTAGTCATATAATAAGTATTTTGAGTTTGTGCAAAGATGAGAAGACTTACAGAAATATAAAATCCGGTATTTTGATACGGGTAAATTGCCCTAATACTAGCTCGGAAGAATATCTGAATTTTAGCCTAATTACTTAGGTAAATTATTGAAAAAGTGATTTTACAAGAATCAAAACCTGGGTTGAGAACAATAACCGACTAATATATAGATAAAACCATTACCATTCAGCACTTTGTAATTAAATACTGATGATTACCTTTTTGGTGATATTTACTTATTCGTTCTAGTACTTTATTACCAGTGTTTGTATGAAACTTTACGCATATTTAATTAGACATTTTTCCTTTTTCCTTTATTATAGATAACTTGTCACTACACTTTTTATCATTTATACTCATTGTCATACTTGTAAAGTTGATACTATTACACATGTAAGTATAATCCTACTCTTGTCATAAATCACATTGTCACATCTCATATTTTTGGAAACTTACGCTCCAAATACAATTAAATGATTGAGTGTTTTCACTTAATTTTCTTTAAAACGTACTCACCCACGCAAAATTATGACTACTACAGAGAAACAAAAAGAGAAAAAGGAACCTATCGCCATCGTTGGTATAGGATGTCGCCTGCCGGGCAAAGTCAATCATCCTGAGGATTTCTGGCAACTGCTCAAAAACGAAGTCAACGCCATCACCAATGTACCTGCCGATCGCTGGTCCCTGGAAAAATATTATGACCCGGACAATAGCAAAGCTGGAAAAATAAAAAACAGCAAAGGAGGTTTTGTAGAAGGCATTGACAAGTTTGATGCAGATTTCTTTAAAATATTTCCTGCAGAAGCTTCCCGAATGGACCCTCAGCAACGCCTTTTGTTAGAAGTGACTTATCAGGCGCTAGAGGATGCTGGTATATCCCTGGAAACCATGTCGGGCAGCCTAACTGCTGTTTTCATGGGCGTGTTTATGAACGACTATTGGGATATGCAGACTTCGGCGTTACAGCAGGAGCATATCAGCCCTCACGTGCCGATGGGCGTTTCCCTTACTTCTATCGCCAACCGACTTTCGTATGTGTATAATCTGAAAGGGCCCAGCGTAACCTTAGATACTGCCTGCTCTTCCTCACTGGTAGGTGTTCATTTGGCTTGCCGAAGTATCTGGTCAGGCGAAAGCGAAATGGCTATTGCCGGTGGCGTGAATGCCATTTTGCGTCCTGAATCATCCATCATGATGTCCAAGGGAAATTTTCTTTCTCCTGATGGTTACTGCAAATCCTTTGACAGCCGTGCCAATGGCTATGTCCGCAGCGAAGGCTGTGGTATCGTTTTACTGAAATCTCTATCCAAGGCAGAGGAAGACGGCGACCATATTTATGCGACCATCCACGGCTCAGCCGTCAACCAGGATGGATATACGGAAGATGGCTTTACCGTTCCCAGTGTTTCTGCTCAAACGGCTATGCTTCAGGCCGCTTACCAGGATGCAGGCGTTGACCCTAAAGAAGTAAGCTATGTAGAAGCGCACGGTACCGGCACACCGGTAGGTGACCCCATAGAAACAGAAGCGTTTGGTAATGTTATTGGCCTGAACAGGGAAGAAAATGATAAATGTCTGATAGGCTCGGTAAAAACCAATATCGGGCACCTGGAATCAGCGGCGGGCATTGCTGGCTTAATCAAGCTGGCTTTGATACTGAAGCACAAACAAGTACCTAAAAATCTCCATTTTGAAAACCCTAATCCTAAAATCCCTTTCGACCAATACCGACTACAGGTAGCTGCCGAATTTACTGAACTGCCTAGAGACAAAACGATCGTTGCCGGGGTGAATTCATTTGGGGCAGGGGGTACCAACGCTCACGTGGTCATGAAATCTTATGAGCCTTCACCTGTTTCAGCAGATAAACTTCGGGAAGTTACTTCAGAAAATCTTCAATTATTTACTTTGTCAGCACGTGGTGAGGAGGCGATGAAGCAAAATGTATCCCAATATGTTGAACTTCTGGAAAACACTTCTGCCTCACTTTCAGCAGTTTGCTATAACCTAGCCCTGAGAAGGTCGCATCACGAGCACCGTCTGGCAGTGGTTTGCCGAAGTAAAGAAGAGTTGGTACAGCATCTTCAAGCATTTCTAGCCGATGAATCCCGTCCCGGCATGTCTTATCAAAAAGTTAAACCCCAGTTCAATCCCAAAGTAGGTTTTATCTTCTCCGGGCAAGGGCCTCAATGGTATGCGATGGGCCAACAGTTGCTCAAAACCAATAAGGCATTTAAAAATATCGTCTACCAGATTGATGGGATATTCTCTGAGCTTGCAGGCTGGTCTTTGCTGGAAGAAATGCAGAGAGATGAGCAGACTTCACGGGTCAGTGAAACTCAGATTGCGCAGCCCGCCATCATGGCGGTGCAGATAGGCGTAGCAGAAGTACTCAAAAATTTGGGAGTCATGCCACAAGGATGTGTAGGCCATTCCATTGGTGAAGTAGCGGCTGCTTATATCGCCGGGGCTTTGACACTTAAGCAAGCGGTAGAAGTCATTTACCACCGCAGCCGTGGTCAAAACCAGGCCAGTAACAAAGGTAAGATGCTGGCCGCAGGCATTACCCTCAGTGAAGCACGCAACATCATCAAAGGTATGGAAGACCGCGTGTCCATCGCAGCGATCAACGGACCAGAAATGCTTACCTTCTCAGGAGATGAAGAACCTCTGGTAATAATAGCTGAGCAACTGGATCAGCAGGATAAATTTCACCGCTTCCTCAGAGTCAATGTTCCTTTCCACAGCCACCACATGGAGCCTTTGAAGGATGAACTGATTTCCTCATTGTCGCACCTAAAAAGCTCTGAGGCCAAAGTCGCGTTATATTCTACTGTAAGTGGTAAGCAGGAGGATGGATTGCATCTGACTGACCAATATTGGTACCTCAACGTGCGTGAGCCAGTTTATTTTACTGATGCGCTGGCCGCCATGATAGAGGACGGCTTTAATACCTTCGTGGAAATTGCCCCCCATCCGGTACTCAATACCGGTGCTACAGACTTGCTGGCTTCCAAAGATGTAAATTATTCTTTGGTGCTTCCTACACTCAGGAGGAAAGAAGAGGAGGAATTGAGCATCATGACCGTACTTTCTAATTTGCATGTAAACGGATACGCGATGGATTGGAACATGATTTTTCCTCAACCATCTTCCTTTCTCAAACTTCCTGCGTATGCCTGGCAGCACAAATCTTACTGGTTTGAGTCTTCTGCACATCGGGCTTATCGTCTGGACGCGCCTATTCACCCACATTTGATCAGCAGTGTGAGTTCGGTAAAGCACCCTCATCTGGTGCAGTGGGACATGAACCTCAACGTACAGATCCATAAATATATTGAAGATCATAAGGTAGATGATACCGTGATCTTTCCGGGTACCGGGCACCTGGAACTGGCTTATGCCGCAGCACAGGCTACCTTCAATACAGAATTTGCTTTTCTGGAAGAGGTTCATTTTGAGTCGGCGCTCTTCCTGCCGGAAGAGGGAGAATCGCCTGATGCAAGGTTGGAGATCAGCTCGTTGGAAGGCGATTATCAGATTTCTACCCGTTCCAAGCAGGAGGAAGACGCTAATTGGATGCCTCATTCCAGAGGAAGAATGAATTATTTGGGCGACCAGTTTCAAAGCCATGCTTTGACCCTTGAGCAAATCAAGCAGCAGGTGACTGAGCCGGTTTCTGTTTCGGATTTTTACCTGGAGCTTAAAGAAGGAGGCTTACAGTACGGGGAGACTTTCCGAAGCATCACCAGCCTCTTTCAGGGAGAACAAGCTTTGCTGGCTGAGCTTAAACTAAGCAAACGCTTGCGACATACTGAAGATCAGTTCCTGTTTCACCCTGCCTTATTAGATGCTTGTCTGCATTCCATTTTGTACGCTGGCAAATGGACTAATGATGCGCAGGATATGGGAATCTATCTGCCGGTGTACATTTCCCGTTTCAAAGTACATCAAAAACCAGGAAAGCATATCTGGTGCTATACCCAGCTTAGCCGGGTGGAAAAAGGTTTTCTGGAAGGTGATTACTGGATTTTCAATACCAGTGGAGAATTGGTAGCCGAAATTCAGGGGCTAAGGTGCAAATATATTGACGGCTCCCGCAAAGCAAGCTCGGAATATACCGCTGATTTGAGTTATCAATATGTTTGGGAAGAAATTATTGATGAAGAAAGCATGGCACGCTCGCCAAAGGTAAACGGCGATGCCACCGGAGGTTGCCTGATATTTGCTGATCAGCATATTTCAGAAACTATCCTTCGACTCTTTAAGCAGGACAACCTATATCCTTTGGTGTTGGAAAAAGGAGAACAGTTTAGAGAAGTTCAACCCTATCATTACCAAGTCAGGGCCGATCATCAGGGAGACATAGAAGAAGCCTTTCAGCGTATCCTATCCCACGGATTTCGCATTGACAGAATGATGTATTTATGGGGGCTTTCCGAACAGAATGATACCACTAACGTTGAGATCAATGCTGAGCAGCAATCCAGCTTGGCGCAAGTCACCACCAATGTTTTCAGGGCAGTTATTGATTGCAATCTGGAGCCTTTATTTTATCTACTCACCCAGCAGGTCAATACCGTGCTTGATGATGAGCAGCCTAATCTACAACAAGCAGCACTGCTGGGTATGGGCCGGGTGATGATGAACGAATGTCCTTTTGTGAAGATGAGCCTGGTGGACGTCAGTGCTGAAGCGGATGAGCAGGAGTTGCAAAACCTTTACGACAACTTTACGCTGGTTTCCCGGCCACAATATCCGGAGGTAGCTTACCGAAAAGATCAGCACTTTGTACATAAACTGGTAGCTGTAAGCCGGGAAGAAGCGGAGCAGAAAGCTAAGAAAGTTGTTCCGGCACAGGCTTCGCCTTTCCAGCTTGAAGTGAAGGAGTATGGCAGCCTGGACCAGACGGTTTTCCGGGAAATACCCCAGCATCAGCTCGCCGAAGATGAAGTTGAAATTGAAGTCAGGGCAGCCGGACTCAATTTTAAAGACATCATGAACATCATGGGGCTGCTCAACGATGAGGCCGTTGCCGGTGGTGTGGCCGGCAAATCACTAGGATTAGAGTGTAGTGGTATCGTCAGCAGGGTCGGTAAAAAAGTAGAGGATTTACAAACTGGTGATAAAGTAATGGCATGGTCTGCCAATAGCTACTCGGGTTTTGCCAAAACAAAAGCCAGTTGCGTAGCCAAAGTACCTGCTGCCTTATCTTTTGAAGAAGCCGCTTCCATTCCGGTAGTATACCTGACTGCCCACTATTCTCTAAACCATCTGGCCAGAATATCGGAAGATGATACGGTGCTGATACACTCTGCATCGGGCGGGGTAGGTATCGCCGCCATTATGCTGGCACAAAAGGCCGGTGCACGCATCATCGCTACGGCAGGTTCTGAAGAGAAAAGGGCTTTTGTCAAAGCTCTGGGCATTGAGCACGTATTAAATTCCCGTGAAACTACTTTTGCAGAAGAGATCATGGCGATCACTGACAACAAAGGAGTAGACGTGGTTCTAAACTCTATTTCGGGAAAAGGGATGTTGCAAAGTATCAAATGCCTCGCCCCTTTCGGCAGGTTTATAGAAATCGGTAAAACAGATATCTACCAAAACACACCACTAGCCCTGAAAAGGCTGGGCAATAACGTTTCCTATTTCGCAGTGGATTTGGATAGATTGATGCTTCAGAAACCCCGTCTGGGCAAAAGGCTTTTTGAGGAAGTGGCTACTTTGTTTGAGGAAAAACAAGTGGAAGTTCACCCACTTCAGGTATTCAAATTATCCCAGCTTACCGAAGCGCTTCGCTTGTTGAGCAAAGGAAATCATGTCGGGAAGGTGGTAGTTTCCTATACAGGTGATGAAGTGTCAGTACTGCCCGCCAAGGAACTGCGCTTATCTTCGGAGGCTACCTACATCGTTACCGGTGGAGCAAGTGGCTTCGGCTTGGAACTGGCCAACTGGCTTAGTGAAAAAGGGGCGAAAAGCCTGGTATTACTTAGCCGAAGTGGCTGCAAATATGCTGCTGACCACGCAATCATTGATCAAATGCAGCAGCGTGGCGTAGAAGTGTATCCGATGCATCTGGATATTACTGACTTCAAGGCATTGAGCGCAGTAACCAATTACATTCAGATGCATTTACCGCCTCTGAAAGGGATTATCCACAGTGCTGCCGTGCTAGAAGACGCCACCATTGCTAATACTGATGTGCAGAAGTACATGAAAGTGTTTGCCCCCAAAGCGTTGGGCGCTTGGAACCTGCATCGCTGTACGGAGAATATGGACCTGGATTTCTTTCTATCTCTGTCCTCTATTTCTTCCCTTTTCGGCTTGCCGGGACAAACCAATTATTCATCTGCCAACAACTTCCTGGACGCGCTGGCCAAATACCGGCAAAGCAAAGGATTGAAGGCTTCATCAGTAAATTTGGGGGTATTGGGTTTGTATGCGGGTATGTCCAAAGAAGGCGGAAATGTATTGAATGTGCTTTCCAATCAGGGATGGCAACCCATGAGCCTGGAACTGGTGACCAAGCACATTGAATACATCATACTAGAGCAGCCTGCGGTCAGGATGTCGGCCAACCTGGATTGGGTTAAGTTCAGGGGCTTCTTTACCCATTTGCAAAATGATGTCCGTTTTGCGGAGTTTACCAACGACCAGGCCAACAAGTCTGCCAATGCGAAGTCCGGTTTGGTAGGTCAATTGCTAAGCTTGCCGGCAGAGGAACAAGCAGTTTCCCTTACCCAGTCAATTGCAGAGTCGCTGGCAAAAATACTGGGGACTTCCGCCCAGCAGATTGACACTTCTGTTTCGGTCGCCAATATGGGCTTGGATTCGCTGATGCTTAACCAGTTGCGTAACTGGATATTGCAAAAGTTGGAGGTAAATTATCCTTTGATGAAAATTGCCAAAGGCCCTAGTATTGCCCAGCTTGCCGAAGGCGTTTTGGTAGAACTAAAGGCCAAAAGCGGCGCAGACAAACCAGCTTTGGAGGAGCAGCTTCAGGATACTTCAGGTATCAGTAGTGAAGGCGATATTGAAGTGCTGGCCGATGGCTGGCTAGTTCGCAAGAAGCAAGTTCAGGCCGAGGTGAGGCAGCGTATTTTCTGCATTCACCCGGTAGGTGCTGGTGCATCTATGTTCAACCATTTCCTGTATAATCAGCCGGAAGATACGGAAGTACTGGCTTTCCAGTTGCCGGGACGGGAGAACAGAAAAAATGAAGCACCTTACGAGAATATGGTGGTGCTGATAGAAGATATGGCGAAAGCGGTGCTTCCTTATCTGGAAAAACCCTATATGGTTCTCGGTCATAGTTTTGGTGGAATCATCGGATTTGAACTAATCCGGTATGTCAGGGAACATCATGGCTTGGAAGCAAAGGGCCTATTCGTGACCGGTACGATCGCCCCTCAGCTTACCAAAGTCTGGAAGAACAGGGATTCTATCAGTAAGACAGCAGTGCTTTCTTATTCGGAAGAAAAACTATTGTCCTTGCTTACTTACATTGATGATGTGAACTTCTTACGCAGTATCCTACCGGTTATGCGGAAAGACATGCCCCTGATTATGAGTTATGTCTACCAGGAGAAAACCCTGTTGGACTGCCCTATCACTGCTTTTGCAGCGGATAAGGACGAAGTAGTACTCATAGATGAAGTGGGCTCGTGGAAAGCGCAGACGGTGGGAGGCTTTAGTATTGAGGTAGTTCCAGGTGACCACTGGTTCCTGAGCAGAAATAAGGAGCTGATCCATCAGCGCTTGAGTGAAGCTTGTAACACTTTAGTCAATGTTTGATGTATTTGAAGGAGCCTTATCGGCTCCTTTTATTCCTTCTTTGAATGAAATCCAGTATTCAACTTTTCATTTGAAAAGGGAAAATTGGCAAGCTAAGGCTT
>JBBSOG010000128.1:0-12952 GCA_038259985.1 Cytophagales bacterium | reverse complement strand
TATCTATCAGGGAAATTACAATCCTGATTGGATGGCCGGTATCCAAAACAAATTTTCCTATAAGGGGCTGAACTTCTCTTTCCTCTTTGACATCCGTGAAGGAGGTATCGTAGTATCCCGTACCAAAACGATAGGTAGCACTTCCGGTCAACTGGAAGAAACCCTGGTAGGTCGTGAAAATTGGGACCCAATCAACGGATATGCCCTGCCTGGAAATGGCATCATTGCCGAAGGGGTGAAGCAGGTAGCCGATGGCGTGTATGAGCCAAATGATGTGTCAATTGCCTCCCGGGATTATAACAACCGCTACTACAATCGGGACAACGTGGAAGTCGCTAAATATGATGCTTCTTTCGTCAAACTGCGTGAAGTAAAACTCGGCTATACTTTGCCAAATGGTTTGCTAGGTAATTTGCCTTTCCGCAATGTGAACCTATCGCTGGTAGGCAGAAACTTGTTCCTCTGGACAGATAACCCTCATTTTGATCCTGAAACCCTCAGCATGAGCGGGGGTACACTACAGCCGGGGGTGGAAAACATGGCGTATCCATCTACCCGCAGCTATGGCTTCAACCTGAGTTTTAATTTATAATAAGTTCAAGGTGATAGGTTGAAAGTTGAAAATTACTGCAATATAAATTACTGATTTTCAACCTTTTAAACCTTAAACTTTTAACCTCAAACTTCTAACTATATAAACATGAAAATATATCAATATATCAAAGGGGCATCACTTAGCCTGGCATTACTAACGGCTACTGCCTGTGAAAAGGATTTTGAAGACATCAACAGTAATCCCAATCAACCCGAACAGGTAAGTGCTGACCTGTTACTCCCTGACATCATTCGCCGCTCGGTGAACGAAATGTCAGGGGAGACTTGGAACTACGGCAATATCCTAATGCAGTATACTTCCAAAATTCAATTTACCAACGAAGACCGCTATGACTGGGGCCCGCGCAATGACCCCTGGAGTGCTTTCTATGATGAGTTGCGTGACCTGAACAATATGGTGGAGATCGCCACGGAAAACGAGCAGAACAATACGCTGGGCATTGCCCTGGTCATGAAGTCCTGGATGTACCATATCCTGACCGATGCCTACGGCGATATTCCCTACTCCGAGGCTACTAAAGGAAAATCAGATGCCAACTATTTTCCTGCATATAATCCTCAGGAAGAAGTGTATCAGGGTATTACAGCTGACTTGGAGCAAGCTAATAATTTGCTAGGAACTTCCAATGAGCAGGTCAATGGGGATATCCTTTACGATGGTGACCTTAGCAAATGGAAGAAGTTTGCCAACTCCCTGCAATTGAGGATAGACATGCGCCTTTCCGATAGGATAGACCCGTCGGCAGCTATGAATAAAATTCTCAATGACCCGGATACTTATCCTATATTTGAGGATAATAACGATCAGGCTGCCCTGACCTACCTGCAAGCAGCCCCCAACCAGTGGCCTCTCTATACGACCCGTTCCGGTTCTTTTGACGAGATCAGGATGAGCACCACGATGGAAGCAGCCCTCAAAGAGCGCAACGATCCCCGCTTGCTAGTCTATTATCAGCCTACTAATGACTCTGGTGAGCCCTTCGTAGGTACGGAGGAAGACTACGCCGGAGTTCCCAACGGTCTGGCGGATGAAGCGGCGCTGAAATATTCACCCAGCGGCGACCCGGCCAAAGGAGGCTCCAACTTCATTTCCCGGGTAGGCTTGATGTTTTCTTGTCTGGCTTGTAACCCCAATACCCAGCCTAATGCTGCAGAAGGCATGATTATGTCTTATGCCGAGTTGCAATTCATCCTGGCGGAGGCAGCAGAAAAAGGCTTTATTGGTGGAGAAGCGGCAACCTTTTACCAAAACGGGATACAAGCTTCTTTTGATTATTTTGATGAGCGTGTGCCTGCTTCTTATGGTATTGAAGTAACGCCCGGCTCTGACTATTTCACCCAGACAGAAGTAGTTTATGCAGGTTCTCAGGAAGAAAAACTACAAAAGATTGGCACACAAAAGTGGATTGCACTCTTTTTTAATGGCTTGGAAGCCTGGTTTGACTGGAGAAGGACCGGCATCCCTGAAATCACCCCCGGCCCTGACAATGTGAATAACGACCGTATACCCGTGCGCTATGGGTACCCCACTTCTGAGCAGCTTTACAATGGCGACAGCTATGCTGCTGCGGTGGCCCGACAAGGCCAGGATACCTACAACACACGCGTCTGGTGGGATGTAGAGTAAAACTGAAATAACTATACTGTCCTGGGAAAGTAATTTTTCAGGACGGTTTTTTTTCAGAGCATCCAGGCAGTTTTGAAGTAGTCATTTTGTAGAAAGCCTAAATGCTGCTATATTTTGCTTCAACCCTATTTCATTACCCTCAATACCCAACACCGCATGTTCTTGATACGACTTTTTTGTTTCTTTCTGGCTTTTGTTAGTATACTTTCTTGTTCTACGCCCCAACCTGAAGGGGAAAGTGATACCATCTGGCTTGCCCAGGCCCCCGCCGGGGAACGCTATACCCAAATCAATACGGATGGTACCACCATCATTCCCAATGGCCGGTTGGTTAGCCCCCGGGGCAAAACAGTGCGCGTTGCGCCCCACCCTTATGGTCTTATACTCAGCCCCGATGGCAAGCTGGCGATCAGCGCCAATTCGGGTACCGGGCCTTTTTCTATTTCAATTATTGAGCACCTAGACAGCGAACTACCCAGCGTACGCCAGATTCCCGAAGGGGCTAGCACTGACGATGACTTGCTGGGCGCGGTCTTTATGGGCTTGGCTATTTCTCCCGACAACCAAACGGTGTATGTGGCCGGAGGAGAAGAGAACAAAATCTTCATCTTTGATATTGCCAGCGGTCAGCCGAAGGGTGAAATTGACTGTGCAGTCACTGGCACTGACGGTACCGATTTTTCCGACGGCTATATCGGGGACATGAAACTAAGCCAGGACGGCAACACGCTATTTGCGCTAGACCAGATCGGCTTTCGCCTGATGGTGATTGATGTGCCCAACCAAAAAATCGTTAAGAATGTAAAAACCGGGCGTTATCCTTTTGGTATCTGCCTCTCGCCTGACGGGCAGAAAGTCTACGTTGCCAATGTGGGCATGTTTGAGTACCAAGCCATTAAGGGGTTGACCGCCGAGAATATGAAAGAGAAAGCCCTTCGTTTTCCCGCCTCAGCCTACGGCAGCGAGGAAATGAAAGAAGGTATCAAAAATGATTCTGTAGAGATTCCCGGCCTGGGTGACCCTAATGTGCCTGAGTCTTTTTCCGTCTGGACCATCAATTTGCAGCAGGATACAAGCGTCACTGCCAAGACAAAAACCGGTATCTTGGTGGGGCAGTTGATAGAAGACTTTCCCCGTCGTGGATACGAGGCAGTCGGCGGTGCCAGTCCCAATTCGCTGGTGGCTACCGAGGATTATGTTTTTGTCAGCAACGGCAACAATGATTGTATCTCAGTGATCAGTACCGCCGAGGATACCGTGGTTCACAACATTTATTTACAACCCGATGAGCGGCTCAACTATCTGCGGGGCATTATTCCATTTGGTTTAGCATTGTCTCCTGATCAAAAACGGCTGTTCGTGGCCGAGTCAGGTATCAATGCCGTAGGAGTGATTGATCTGGACAGCATGAAAACCATCGGCCATATTCCGGTGGGTTGGTTCCCTTCCAAACTGGCGGTCACGCCCGACGGTAAGCAGTTGATCGTTGCCAATGCCAAAGGCTACGGCAGCGGCCCTAATGGTGGCCCTGACTTTGACCTGGGTCCTGAGGGCAGCAACATTGGTCGCCTGATGAAAGGTTCTATCACCGTGATGGACATTCCCAGCGATGAAGAACTCAAGGAAACCACCCGGCAAGTCATTGAAAATAATTTTGATTTTGTCCGGGTAGATGACACCCAATTTGAAGCCCGAGCAGATCATCCTATTCCCCTTTATCCGGGTGCAAAAGCGTCGCCGATCAAACACATCGTCTTTATCTCCAAAGAAAACCGTACGTACGATGAGGTATTCGGTCAGATAGATGCCAGTGAAGGTGAAGCTTCGCTAGCTCGTTACGGCAGAAATGTGACTTTTAGCAATAAAGCCCGCACCCAAACGGTAGAGAATGCCGATGTGATGCTCAATCATCATGCACTGGCCCAGCGTTTTGCGATGTCCGATAACTTTTATGTAGATGCCGACCACTCTGCTGACGGGCATCGCTGGCTGGTCAATACCTATCCCAATGAGTGGGTAGAGACCAGCGTGGCAGCATCTTACGGGGGCAAGCGAGATGCTAAATCAGGTTCTAAAGCCCCTGGTAACTTGGGGATAGTGGGTTCTTCGGGAGCCATTTACCCTGAAGATTATAACGAAGCCGGTTCCATCTGGGACCATTTTGAGCGCCACGATATTGACTTTTACAACTTTGGCTTCGGGGTAGAGTTGGCTAATTCTTATGCTGATTCCACCCTCAAACACTTTGGCGTGCGTCCGCTGGTCAACTATCCGATCCCCGGCCCGATGTACGACCGCACTTCTACCATGTATGCGACTTATAACATGGCCATTCCCGATCAGTTTCGTGCCGATGTGTTTATACAGGAGTTTGAAGAAAAATGGATAGGCGAAGGCAAAACTATGCCCCAGGTGATCACCCTTATTTTGCCCAACGACCACGGTGCCGGTGATCGCCCGGAGGCCGGTTATCCTTTTCGCGAAAGCTATATGATGGACAATGACCTGGCATTGGGAAGAGTAGTTGAATTTCTTTCCCATACCCCTTACTGGAAGGACATGGCCATTGTAGTGACCGAAGATGATTCGCAGGACGGGGTAGACCATATTGATGCCCACCGCAGCCTTTTGATGGTCTATTCTCCCTACGCCAAAAGAGATTACATTAGCCATAACCATTACAGCTTCGGTAGCATCTTCAAAACTTTCTGGAACATACTGGGTACACCCTACCTCAACCAATACGATGCCGGAGCTACTGACTTAGCTGACATGTTTACTGCCGAAGCAGATACTACCCCTTATAATGCCTATATGGTAGATAAAAGAGCTTTTGATCCCCAAAAAGCCCTTGACCCTTTTGACGAAAACTTTGATTGGAGCGCTGTCGTAGCATCTCCTGACCTGGATGATCCCGAAGACTTTCAGGAGGCAGCCGATGAACGGGACCTGGAAACCATAAAAGAAAGAGAGCGTCTCAGTAACCCCAGGAAGAAAAACCAGCAGTAAGTGCTTTGAATAATTTCTTGTTAAGATCAGTTCGGAGAAATGAGTTAGGTTTATGATAGACTTCACCTTTAAATTGTACTCAAAATAAGCGATATGAATAATTTTAAATTAGCAGTATTTGACATGGCAGGCACCACAGTAGAAGAAGGCGGTAGTGTATACCGGGTGCTCAAAGAAAGTATTGAACAAGAGGGTTATGCTGCACCCCAGGATAAGATATCCCAAATTGCAGGTATGTCTAAATATGAGGCGATTAAATTTATTCTGCCCAAAGATGATGCGGCTGATGATAAAATAGTGGGGAAAATTTTCAAAGCTTTCAGCCAAAAGTTGAATGAGATTTACCTCAACGATCCATCGGTACAGGAAAAACCGGGAATATCTTCCCTTTTCACTGCGCTTAGAGATAAAGGGATTTTGATCGCCTTAAACACCGGTTATTCAAGAACTCAAGCAGATATTTTGATAGAAAAATTGAAATGGCAAGAACTTATTGACTATTCCGTCACCAGCGATGAAGTAGAGAGAGGGCGGCCCCATCCTGATATGATCCAATTGTTGATGAAAAAAACCGGTATCAGGGAGGCGGGTACGATCATCAAAGTAGGCGATACTGTTAATGATATCTTAGAAGGAAAAAATGCTGGTTGTGGGATGACCGTTGGTGTAGAAGGAGGGGCACATACCAAAACACAAATGGAAGAAGCTGGCGCTGAGAAGGTTTTGCGACAAACTTCAGATCTCAACGATTTGATAACTTCAAACATCTCCCGCTAAGCAAAAAAAGCAATTGCCTACTGCCATTGCCTCAGTTTTTGATCTTTGAACTTACTATTCATTTATGGATAGTAAAAGTTTGACATACTTATGAAGATCTTGTTAAGAACAGCTTATTAAAGAGAAAAGCTTTCTCTTTAATCTCTAGCAACGGAGGTGGCATTTTTGTTTTTTGAGAGCAAATAAATACCCGCCAAAGCGGTCAGGAGTAAGATACCCGCAGAAACCAGGTAAACTTTTTCTGAGATCAGGCCTAGTATAAACCCACCTGCCAACAATCCGATGATACTGGCCAGACTACCGAAACTACTGGCGGTACCCTGCAAGCTGCCCTGCTTACGGGAAGTCCCGATATTAGAAAGCATAGAAAGGTAAGAAGGCCACATGATTCCGTTGCCAGCTCCGTAAAATATTGCAGCCAAATAAACAAAGTAGGGCTGAGACTGACTAAGATATACAAAACAAATGACCATGATCAGGCTACCGGCCAGGAAAAGTTGCTCTTCGCTGAACCTCTTGCTGAGCCAGGAAAGTACCGGGCCTTGTACCAAGATCATGACCCCACTGAGCAAGGTAAAAAAGATGCCTAGTTGTTGAGGTGTCCATTGCAGGCTATCAGAAGCGTATACCGGAAAAGTAGCATAAAATAAGTTGAAGCCTAAGAAAATAAAGAAGTAAAGAAAAATCAGAAGCGGGGCCAACGGTAGCCGAAATACGCTTGGTTGTTGTTCACTTTGGTTGCCGTCCCTATAGCAGTCTTTATGCTCAATAGACAATACCTTCTTCATCTTTTCTTCCCGGCAGGTTTCTACGGAATCTTGGCTGTCAATGTCCGGGAGAAAAAATATAATGACCAGCAAACCCACTACTGAAATCAGTGCAGCAGCGATGACAGTAAGCATATTTCCCGAAGGTTGGGAGGCAAGCAGACCAGCCAAGACCGGGCCGAATATAAATCCCAGGTTCATAGAAGCAGACATCTTTCCAAAGTTTGCTTTGCGGTCTTCTTTACCGGATATATCAGACAGGTAGGCATTGGCTACCGAGATATTCCCCCCTGTCAGGCCGTCCATGGCCCGGGCCATGAAAAGAAAGAGCAAGGGTAAAGTGAAAATGAGTGGGCCAGATACCTTCGTACTGATGGCAAAAAGCATATCTTCAGGAAGAGTGAAAGCTACCAAAAAAATCAGCCAGGAAAGTAAAGTGCCCGCCTGGCTGATGAGCAGCACTTTTTTTCTTCCAATTTGATCTGACCACTTACCCAGCAAGGGGGCACCTACCAATTGAAAAGCGGGATAGACCGCCGCAACAAAACCGTAAAGAATAGCATCCCCACCAAAATCCTGAACCAGAAAAACCAGAAAAGGAAGGATCACACTATAGCCCAATGCGCCAATAAAATTGACCATGAGCAGTGGGAAAATTGCACTTCTGAAAAAGGAAGCTGAAAACATGGTAGTAAGGGCCATAATCAGGTAGTTTATTGTAAACTTTTCTAAGCTTACCACATAGAACAAATGTCTTCTCCCTAGACTGAAAATTATTGCAGAAGGAATTTGGTGATAATTAACTTAAACTTAAAAAAAGTAATTTCATCTTCATTTACCAGAGTATTTTTTTTAACAATAAGGTAAAGACTTTAAGTCGACTAGAAGTATACCCCTGATTAGATTTGAAACGAACCTTCCAATCGGACTAATCCATGAGAGTACCTTTTTTCATCTTCATTGTGAAAACGTTTTTTCTTCTACTTTTACTACTTTTCTGCTATCAATACTTTCAGGTCAAATGCTACACTTTTCCTGAGCCCAGTCCATTTCAAGGGGATTTTTGGTATAATCCTTATGCTAATGCAGAAGACATACAATGGTTTAAAGCAAATTTTCATGCCCCCTTGAAAAGAGATAGCCTGGATGCTGGATTAGTTGTTTTTTTGAGCAAAGGGAGTTGTTTGAACCTGACCATGTAGTCATTTTACTTATTGTTGAGACGGAGAAAGGCGAAAGCAAACTTTGACCAAGAATACATTAAGCGCTTATGAGAACGTTTACATAAAAAAGCCCTCAAATATAAAACTAAGTTAACATCCCCCTCATTGGTTTTATGTTCATTTGTGGGAGCAAGCACATTGCCTTTTTTCACCACAATAATAAAACTATGAGGACTCCAATTTTTACTTTATTTCTGGGATTGTTATGCTTTGTCATTCATCTATTACCTTCAGGCGCTTTGGCCCAGGGAACCGACGCCTCCATTTCTGGCATAGTGCTGGAAAACGGTACGGACGACGCCCTTCCTGGGGCGACAGTCTTGGTCACCAATCAATCTACTGGTTTTTCAGTGGGCACTACTACTGATGTGAAGGGAAAATTTCTCTTGAAAGAATTGCCCTTGGGTGGTCCTTATGAGGTAAACATCAACTATGTCGGTTATCAGCCGGTCATTTTAACGGGCTATCAACTCAATTTGAGTGATCATGTGGTGATAGAAACACTTAAGCTTAGCGAAGGGGAAACGCTATTGAAAGAAATTATGGTCAACAGCAACTCCTTTCAAAACCGCCGAGACCGGCTGGGAAGTGCAACGGCAATTTCTAGCCAAGACATGCAGAAACTCCCTACCCAATCGCGGAATTATACTGACCTGGCAGCACTTTCTCCCCACACACGAGGCGGAGCTATCGGTGGCAATAAGTCGGGAACCCAAGGGTATATGCTGGACGGAGTGACTAATCGCCGGGCTGTTTTCGGCGGAACATCAGGAGGGGCCTTTCCCATTTCTATGGAAACCATCCGTGAGTTTGAAGTTGTCACCAACTCCTACGATGTTACCAACGGACGTGGGTCAGGAGGCGTAATCAAAGCCGTGACTAAGTCCGGTACCAATGACTTTCATGGGTCTGTCTGGGGATACTATGCCGGGGACTTCCTGAGTGGTAGTAAGGACATCAACGGTAACGAAATTAGTAGTGACTTTACCACCGGGCAGTTTGGTGCCAGTGTCAGTGGCCCTATAATGGAAGATAAGGTTCATTTCTTTGTTTCCTATGATGAGTACCGCACTACTTTTCCTTACCGGGCTTACGATTTTAATTATGAGGGGGCAACACTGGAAGAAGCAGAGAAAAACCTGGGCATCACCCAAAGCAACTTAAACCAGGTCGTTTCTATCTTAGAAAGTGATTACGGCATTCCGCTGGTACAGCAGTACGGTGAAATCCAAATCGCCAGGGTTACCAAAAACTTCTTTGGCCGTGTTGACTGGAAGCTCAATCGTTTTAATAACCTGACATTGAGGTACAACTACCAAAGCTTTGATGACCCTGCCAAGAAAAGAAGTGGTGGCCTGCTATCCACCCAGTACAAAGGTTACGAGCGTGACCACAGCCTGATGCTGGCGCTAAAAACACAATTTTCGGAAAAGCTCTTCAATGACCTTAAATTGAGCGTGATGGACAACCAACGACTCAATCAACTTATCTACCGCAGGGCGCCTGAAGGCTTTGTAGAAGTAGCTTCTACCTTTGCCGATGGCAGTGAAAATGTACAGACTGTAGGCTTTGGCAATCAGAACTGGGTACCGGAAATCATTGCTTCATCCTCGTTCCAACTGGTAAATAATACTACGCTACGAAGTGGGAAATACCTGTTTACTCTCGGAACGGACAATATCTTTACCCAAATCAAAGACCAATTGACCCATCGGCAGCAAGGACAATTCCACTATCGTTCAATTGAAGATTTACAAAGTAATACGCCCTGGAGATTTACCAGAAAAATTCCTATCGGTGATGCCGGGGGCAAAGTGTACCCTCAAATGCTGGAGTTAGGCTTGTATGCCCAAATGGAGACCGACCTCAACCACAATCTTCACCTATCTGCCGGACTACGCTGGGATGCCACGGTATTGCCCGAAGCCCCCCAATACAACGCCTTGCTGGAGCAGGAACTGGGAATCAAAAACGATGTAGTCCCTTTTGATGCCAATAACATCCAGCCCCGCTTGAACCTGACCTGGGATGTGACTGGTGACGGAAGAAATATCTTCAAAGCAGGGGCCGGTTGGTTTGCTTCCCAGTTTACCACCCAGGCATTTACCATGGCCCATATAGACGATGGCATCAGCTTTAAAGAGGTAGATGTAAGAGAGGATGACGTTCCCATTCCTGACTGGCCAACGTATTATGAAAATTTTGACGAAGTACCCGGTGAGGGTTACCTGAACTCCCTTAACTTGGATACACCCCCTGCTTTTGTAGTAGCGCTGGATAAAAATCTGGAAACACCCCTGACTTTTCGCTCCAATATCAGCTACCACCGCTATCTAACAGATTGGTTTAGGATGGGCGTTGGGGTATATTATAACAATACCCAAGATAATTTTTACTACGTAAACCAAAACCTGGTACAGGACCCAAGTTTCACGCTAGCCAACGAAGGAAACAGGGAAATATATGTCCCTGCCGAAACACTGGACGGGGAAGACCGGGCAGATTATAACGATGCCCGCCGTTCTGATAAGTTTACTGAAGTATTGCAGTACACTAACGCTGACTGGAATAATACCTACCTCGCCTTTACTTTGGAAGGGGCTATCCAGATCAAAGATGGCTCGGTTAATTTTTCTTACACCCGGGGACAGTCTAAAGGCGGGCCTACTTATAATTCAGGCAATGCCAACGACGATTTTGCTGTAGCTGATTCTTATTGGGGCTATGGCAATCGCGCAGGAGGTTGGTATGACGGAGAAGATATGCGGCATAAAGTAGTCATCAGTGGCGTTTCCCCTACCTTTTATGGCTTCAATGTCAGCACCAATCTCATTCTTTATCAGTGGGACCGTTTCAGCGCTGGTGTCAACCGGGACATCAACGGAGATGGCAATACCACCGATCTTTCGTTCGTTTTTGACCCCAACAATACGGCTACCCCGGAAAATATCCGTCAGGGAATGAACAATCTGCTCAACAATACCAGTGAAGAATATCGGCAGTACTTGGAGGATAACATGGGAGATTTTGCTGCCTGGAATGGTGGGTTGATGCCCTGGAGGCACACCTGGAACCTGAGCATTTCCAAAGAATTCAACACCTTTCCTGATCAGCATCTGATCCTCCGGGCAGACATTTTCAACGTATTGAACCTGTTTAATTACGAGTGGGGCGGATACCAGGAAATTATCAATACCGGACTTTACAATGTAGATAGTTTTGATGCACAAACCCGTTCATACAGTTATAGTGTGAACGAGAACGCTGGCACTAAACGTAAAAACGGAGACCCTTTTAATGTACAACTAGGAATAAAATATGTATTTTGATATTTAGCCCTCCGCCATGAAACCGGTGGAGGGTTTTTCTTTTTTTTGTCAACCACCAATCACTCCTATGAATTATATCAAAAATGCTTTGTTCATGCTCTTCCTGCTGTTACCCTGGCTGGTGAGCGCACAAGAACTCGGTGGGCAACTGCCCCCCTGGCAGCCAGGAATGCTGGATATCCATCATATCAATACAGGAAGAGGGGATGCCGCGTTTTTTGTTTTTCCCGATGGGACTACCCTCTTGGTAGATGCTGGGGATATGGCACCCTTTGGGGAGCGCATCGGTACGCCCCGCAACACCCGCATCCATCCCGACAGCAGTAAAACTGCCCCCCAGTGGATTGCTGATTATATCTGGCAGTTTGCCCCTGACAGTAAAAAAGCCGTAATTGATTATGCTATGATTACCCACTTTCATTCGGATCACTACGGAGATTTGCACCGGGCATCCATAACTGCTCAAAACGGGGCTTACAAGCTGACGGGCATTACTGAGCTAGGGGATATGGTTCCTATCAAAATGTTGCTTGACCGGGGATATCCTGATTATCAGTATCCCACTCCTCTGAAGGGGGAAGGGTTAAGAAAAACCATAGCTTTTAATCCACTCTACAAACCCTGGCTAGAGACTTTTGATAATTATCAAGCGTTTATTGCCTATCATCAGGAACATAATGGTATGCAAGCGGCCAGTCTACAAGCCGGTAGTAAGCAACAAATTATGCTTAAAAAAGCCTCGGACATGTATCCGGGTTTTGAAGTAAGAAATATCAAATCCAACGGAACCTTCTGGACTGGAAAGGGGGAAGAAACCTACGAACACTTTCCTGATTTTAGCCAAACCCCCGTAGCCGAAAGGCCGGGAGAGAACCCATTAAGCAATGCGATCAGGATCAGCTACGGAGATTTTGATTA
This sequence comes from Cytophagales bacterium, assembly GCA_038259985.1. Lineage (GTDB taxonomy): Bacteria > Bacteroidota > Bacteroidia > Cytophagales > Cyclobacteriaceae > Catalinimonas. The sequence goes on along the minus strand of JBBSOG010000128.1, from coordinate 687 downwards.
CTTCACTGGCGGGGATATGCCCGGTATCGCAGATCTGGGCACGCCTGAATGGATGGATGTAGAAACGCCAACCGCCCAGGTGGTTGGCGCGGTAGATATGGTGGCAATGAACCATCACGGTAACCGGGATTGCTGTAATGCATATTTTGTAAAAACCTTGCAACCCCGGGTGTGGATTGAGCAAACTTGGTCTTCCGATCATCCTGGACATGAGGTACTCCGAAGAATCACCTCGGATTACTTATACCCAGGCGACAGGGATTTATTTGCCACCAACATGCTGGAAGCCAACAAACAGGTCATTGGCCCTTCTTTGGAAAATGCCTACCGAAGTATGGAAGGCCACATTGTGGTGCGGGTAAGTGAAGGGGGGGGGCAATACCATATTTATACCTTAAACGACAACAACACCCAGCGTGAAATCACTGGCATATTCGGGCCTTATGTATCGCAAAACGCTGCTCCCTCCACTTCTAACGAACGTAAACCATGAAAAGCCTGGGAATTATTTTGTTGATTATTACACTGATTCACGGTAATCCCGGCGAGTATCATCTCATTGCCCATCGCGGTGGTGTAGTAGAAGATATGTACCCAGAAAACAGCCCGGCAGCGATTAGAGAAGCTATCAAGCGGGGATACTGGATGGTAGAGATTGACATCCGGGAAACCAAAGACGGTAAAGCC
>JBBSOG010000127.1:0-12968 GCA_038259985.1 Cytophagales bacterium | reverse complement strand
ATCGGCGGAAGTAAAGCACGGCTGAGATGATATGCGCTATACAGATTGGTGTCTATCATTTTCTCTAATGCGCCTTCTTCTTCCTGGTGTACTTGTCCAGGAATAAACAAGCCGCTATTGTTGACCAGCACTTCTACTGGAATGCCACATTGGTTGATCTTCTCCGCAAAAGCTTTGACCTGTTCTTTTTTTGATAAGTCTGCTGTTTGGTAAATGAAATCTATGTCAGGATATCCAGTGAGTAATTCTTGCTGTAAGCTTCGCAAGTCTTTTTCGGTACGGGAGCAAGTGGCGATTGCATAACCTTCCGAGGCAAAACTTTCAATAATGGCTCTGCCTATTCCTTTGGTGCCTCCGGTGATGACTGCTAATTTTTTCATTAAAATCTGTTTTTATCTAACAAAAATCTGTTTTTACGTTAATCCATGATGGACAAGTATGTATAATACTCAAAATTAATTTACTTGCGAAAAGTACGACAGCGGAGCTTTTTTTTGGATTACATCTGTTGATCAGCGAGTTTGGTAAAAAAAGGTAGTCTTGTCTATTTGGCATCCTTCCTGACATTCCATGCAGGACATTCCATGCCGGCATAGTTTATACTGACTGGATAAGCTATTTTGTGTTTATAATGATTAACTATGCAAACTTTATATAAAATATCTTTATGAGAAGCCTGGGCAAATATGTGATTTTTATAGGTACACTTTTCAAAAAAATGGAAACCTTTAGTACCTACGTCAAACGGACACTTGACGAAGCCATTAGTATAGGGATCAACTCTCTGGTATTGGTGACCATCGTTTCAACATTCATTGGAGCAGTGACGACTGTCCAAACGGCAGCAAACCTAGTAAGTCCTTTTATACAGGATTTTATCATCAGTACGGTGGTTAGGGATATGACTGTCTTTGAACTGGCCCCCACGATTACTTCTATTGTGCTAGCCGGTAAAGTGGGGTCAAGTATTGCCGGTGAACTGGGCACCATGCGTATCACGGAACAGGTAGATGCGCTGGAGGTGATGGGCATCAATTCTGCTTCTTATCTGGTATTGCCCAAAATGATTGCTGCGATGCTGATGTTTCCCATGCTGTGTGTCATGGCTGGCTTTCTTTCCATTTACGGAGGTTATCTGATTGGCACCTTGACCAATATCGTTTCGGGAGAAGATTACGTTTACGGACTACGTTTTGATTTTCGGCAGTATTTTATTTTCATCGCTTTAGTGAAATCACTGGTTTTTGCTTTCTTGGTTTCTTCCATTGCTGCTTACAAAGGATTTTTTACCCAGGGTGGCGCTCTAGAAGTAGGTCAGGCCAGTACTAGCGCAGTGACCAACAGTTGTATCGCTATCCTTTTGGCCGATTACATGGTCGTAGAAATACTGCTTTAAATGAATTGTTACATATATGATAGAGATAAAAAACATTGTCAAGTCATTTGACGGGGTTACTATTCTGGACGACATCAGTGGTGAATTTTATCAGGGCAAAAATAACCTGATCATTGGTGCCAGTGGTACTGGAAAAAGCGTTTTGCTTAAATGTATTGTTGGCTTAATTCCTCCCGACAGTGGAACAGTCTATTACAACGACCGAGATTTTACACATGCGGATAAAGATGTAAAAACGGATGTCCGTCGGGAGATAGGCATGCTATTCCAGGGAGTAGCCTTGTTTGATTCTCTCAACGTGGAAAACAATATCAAATTCCCGATGAATATTCTCACCGAATTGCCAGAAGATGAGAAACAGGATAGGGTTAATTTTTGCCTCAAAAGGGTTGGCCTGGAAAATGTCAATAAAAAAATGCCTTCTGAAATTAGTGGGGGGATGAAGAAAAGAGTAGGTATTGCCCGGGCCATTGTCAATAATCCTAAATATCTCTTTTGTGATGAACCCAACTCTGGCTTAGATCCACAAACGTCAATTCTAATTGACGAACTAATCCAGGAGATTACTTATGAGTTTAATATTACTACTGTTGTAGTCACCCACGACATGAACTCAGTGATTGGTATTGGGGACCACGTCATGTTTCTTTACAAGGGAAAAAAATTATGGGAAGGCAGTAACAAAAAGATATTGAAGACCGAAGTAGAGGAACTTAAGGATTTTGTATTTGACAATAAACTCATCAGTACCAATTAATTATTTATGGAGCCACTACATCTGGAAGAAACAGACAAAACACCCCAAGTATTGCTTGACGCCCAAAAAGGAATCATTGAATGCAAAGGAGTTGCCGATATTGATGATGCTTTAGGCTTTTTTTTTCCAGTAATTCAGTGGTTAGATGTCTATGTTAAGTCTCCTGCTAATCACACCGAAGTTTCATTTGAGTTTAAATACTATAATACGGCTTCTGCCAAAGCGCTGTATGAGATTTTAAAAAGAATATCAGAAATCCCCCAAAGTGGCCATACCGTCCAGGTGAATTGGTATTATCCTGAAGGGGATGAGCATATATTAAGTGAAATTGAAACCTTCAGCGATATTGCCCACTTGCCTATTCAAGCCATTGAAAAGTAAGCCTGCTCAGTCCATAAAACTCCAAAAGATTAGGTGGATGGCCGGTTTGCTCACTTTAATCGGATTGCTATTCCCATTCATTCTACAGCAAACTTTTTATCCTTTTTTTCGATTTGGCATGTTTGCCGAGCCAGTCAGAAGAACGATTCAATCCGAACAATTTTTTTTAGCTTCCCTACATGAAGATGGTAAGTATAATCTAAATATCGCTGAAGCGACCAACATTCAAAAAAGCAATCTTGACTACTTACTCAGGAACTATTATTACCGCAAAGAGGCTGATCGGTTTTTAGAAAAATTATCGCCACTTTTCCCAATTAGTCAATTACCTGATACACTGTTTATGCTTAGAAAGTTAAACAGTGATACTACCGTGGTGGCGCGATATCCAAAAAAATGAAGAATGGCCGACTATATGGCGTTTTGCTGTTCTTAGGGTGTTTAGTCACATGTGTTCTGCTTTACTTGTTGATGCTGCGTCCTTTTGCCGTACAAGCTTACCAAGGATCTGCCCCAGACTGGTTCCAAAAGCTGATTGACCTGGCTTATCCAAGGTTTCAAGTAGAGAGGCAGCGTTTTGAGCTTGAGTTTTTTCTCTATAAAGCTGATCAGATACTCATTCGTAGCCTGCTGGTATTAGGAAGCTTTTGGTTTTTACTTCGTTCACCATCCTCAATCATTGTTAGAAACACCTGCGTACATAGTGGAAAGTTTTATCTTGTTCTTACTACCATTTTTTATCTGGGATTACTTTACTATACCTGGGATTGGTACCTAGATTTAGAACAAGTCGTGAGGATGAAACCATTTTATCATGGCGTTCTACTTTTTCGCATTTTACATTTACCTGTATTGCCTCTTGCCCTTTTTTATGCTCTTCACTTAGTGTATGTGCTAGCCATTATCCTTGTGTTGTTCAGGTACAAAGCTGTAGTCTTTGCTTCCCTGACAGCATTAATTCTGCTGCTCTTTCAGGGATATTCTTTCTCCTTTGAAAAAGTGGATCACGGACTGGCAACGCTTTCTTATGCAGCTATGCTCATGCCAGTGATGCTTTACGAAATAGAAATACAAAGTATTCAGAATAAAGCTCAGCAGGACCAGCTTTCTTCATTCGCTTTGTTTCTGATTCAATTCATGATCGCCGGAGTGTATTTTTTGTCAGGAGTTGAAAAATTACTCACCAGTGGTTTTAACTGGGCAAACGCTACTACTTTCAGAACGTATATTGCGCTTCACGATCAGCCCTTGGGGCTAAAACTAGCAAAAATAGATATCCTGGCCCATCTTCTTCCTTGGGGCGCTTTGCTTTTTCAGCTTTGTTTTATATTGATCTTATTTCAAAAACGTTGGAAATACATGTGGCTAGTGCTGGGCATATTTTTTCACCTGGGCACCAAATTGATGATGGGAATCGGCCCGTACTTTTCTTCCTGGATTTTTGTTTATGTTTTTTTTATAGACTGGGATGTTCTATTCCGACGCGGTACAGAATTTATCACCCATAGACACAAGCACAACCAAAAAGGCGCGTAGGCTACTTTATATCTTATCAAGCTTCCAAAATTAGGGGAAGCCAAAGCAATTAACCCGGCGAGGACCACTACGTATGAGAAGGTTGCTAGAAATAAAACTGATACTGACTTCTTTCTTCTTTTGACAACACCTTGAAAGAGGGCAATGCAACTGACTCCCAGAACCATGAGATTTTCCAAGCCTGCCAAAAGTCGTAAATAAGCATCGCCACTTCCGGGCAGTGGAAGGAATAAACCGCTAAAAACCGCTTTTGGGAAATAATATACAAAACTTCGGATACTTGGGTTTAATGATGGGTATCTGATATATTCCCCATCTTCCGAAGCAGCTACACTTAGATTATGATTACGAACAATAACTTCCAGTATCCAAGCTGGTTTTAAATTGGGATGAAGCTGCATGATGGTCAACATTATCACAAGTAAGGTAGGGATAATGATGAGCAAAGTCTGCCGTCGGCTGGAAAAAAAGCGGGTATGTGCTTTCAGCGTTTGATATACCAATAAGCTTAACAGCGCAGGAAGTAATACGGCAGCATAATAATACTTGAGCATCCACAATATCCAGGCACACCCTATCCCAATTAATATAGGAAGAAGAGCTTCGCGACTTTTTTGTTCTTGCGTATAAGCTTCTATGAAGATTCCACACAGGACATATATCATTGCCAGCGAGATTGATTCTTTGAGCAAACCAGCACTCCAAAAAAATACCGATGGATAAAAGACAAAAGAGAATAAGAGAATTGTTTGGGATACGGGTAAATGTTGGTTCAACTTTTTGACAAACCACCAGCTACACGTAAAATTTATCAGGGAAAAACTAATGGCCGTCAACCAATAATTTTGCAAAGAAATTAAGCTAATAAGACTAGCAATTTTCACAAAAAAGTAAGCTCTGTCTTGTAATGCATATTGAAGACCGTTTATTTCCTCAAAATCCAGTAAGATTTTGAAGTACAACAGAACATCTTCCCAAAACAAAGACGATAGTTTGACGGCATCCTGAAAATATCCAAGGGTATCCCCGCCTTGATAGTAATATTTGTATAACAGGCCTAATCCACATCCGGCCAAAGCTTTCAAAAATAAGCCTGAAAAAAAAATAGCCCGCTCTTGCCCATTACCAGCCAATTTATAGAAGTACTGTATTATGTACAGCCAGGCTAGAAGTTGAAGGATAAATAGAAAAATGAACAAGTGGATTTTTGATCAATTAACTACTAAATCATGATTTTTCATAATGTTTACCCCAATCGGACATTGTAGGCACAACTTTTTCTGACAGGCAAACTGATATTGTTCCAGTACACCTTGCGATTCCAGGGCAGTCTTTATTGGAAAACCATAGGGGGTGAACATCTTCGTAAACCTATTTTGCTCTGCTGGTATTTGCTGGATTAAGTCAACAGCAGAGTCCTTTATTTGATCATCAGCCTCGTGCAAGCCAAAAGCATAGCGAAAGCTCACTACTGCGTTGATCATGATATTGAACATGCTATCTCTTCCCAAAATTTTGAACTGAGGAAAGTCATTTCTATGCGTTATAATAACCTTATTCGCATCTTCAAATACGGTGAGCAAGTCTTCAATCCGCTGGACATGAAGCAGAAAACCCAACACATCCGGCAATTGATAAAGTAAAGCTGCCAATTGTACCAACCTAATTTCTGGAAAGTTAGCCGGGCGTAAGCGTGACCAGCGAAACTCATGCTTTTGCATGGCAGTGGACTTCAAGCTGTACTTTTGGTAAAGATGCTGACTGTTGTTGATTATCTTATTCGTGCAAAATTGATCAATATTCAGACCTGAGAAAGCAAACAAAAAGGCAGTGACATTCTCAAAGCTATTTTTCTCTTTTTGCAAATCATGGTAGGAAAGCTTGCTTCCCAAAGTAGCAAAAGCCTCTGCATTCACTTTGAACCCATAAGCCCTGCATATCCAACGAAAAGCAGCCTGATGCCAGTTTTTATCACTTTCAATCCAGCATTGCTTTACTGCAGCTGATTTCCTTTCTATCCGCTTCAACGCGGCTTTCTCTAATACTGACAATTTATGAATGGATGGTATACTTACTAATTCATGGGCACAGGCAAGTTGGTTTTTGTGCTTCCCTCCTACTAATTTTTGATACTGCTTAAGTACCGAAAGCTGTACCCTGTCTTTCAGCACTAAGGTTGGAATACTGGTTCCATCCTGGTGCTGAATGCTTTTCTTTCCCTCCCAAACGACATGCAAGATGACATTATCAAAGGCCGGATCAAGGTGATGTTTGTGGTACTTCCAATCCTTTGCATGAATATGGATTTCCACAGAACCGAACCATGCCATGTCCCCGATAATAATTTGAGCTTGCAAAAAATCAGGTCCGGATTCTGTATTCCAATGTCCGATGCGTATGATTTGAAGAGGCTGCCCCTCTTGGGTGCGTAAATCCTGTTTATCAAAGCGTTGGTACTGCCAGATATGTTGCAAAATGTCTTCTTTCATCTACTATTTTTTCTCGCTAATGATAGATGAAACAAGTATAAATTGCCCGGTATTTTATCAAAAAAAGGGCATTGGTAAGATTTAAGGCACAAAAAAAGCAAACCTCTCGGCTTGCTAATTTGGGAAAATCTTCACTGGATTTGTTGCTTAAGCTTTTAAGCACCAGTGCTTTTATTTAATGACCTTAGGACGCTAACTATTAGCATTTACAGCAAAGGAATACCACATTACTTATGCTCAGTTACCTACCATTTATTTACATTATCCAAATATAACTTAACCAACTCAACTGTATTGTTCACTTTACATTTCTGTAACATATTTGCCCGATGATTTGATACGGTACGCTCGCTCAAAAAAAGTTTTTCAGCGATTTGTTTAGAATTGAATCCTTCAATTAACAATGAAAGCACTTCCCTTTCCCTTTTGGAAAGAACGTTGAGTGGGTTTTGGTTATCCGTATCTTTCTGTTTACGATTTTTAAATCCCTTTACGATAATTTGGGTGATCGGCTGGCTATAATATTCGTCACCTTCGGCCAGAGTTTGGATAGCTTTTACTAGCTCTTCTTTTTCAGCATTTTTGGTAAGGTAACCCGAGATATTGCTGTTCAATGCCTTATAGACATAATCAGAGGATTCATGCATTGTAAACACCAGAATCTTCGTCTTTAGCCCTTTTCTTTTGATATCCTCAGAGATATCAAAAATAGACTTACCGGGCATAGTAATATCTGAAACGAGTACATCCGGCTGCTCGGTTTCTACTAATTTGTCCGCCTGTTCACCATCAGAGGCTATACCTACTAACTGTATAAAATCATATTCGGAAAGTATGGAAGAAGTCCCCTCAGTAAGGATTGCATGATCATCTGCCAGAACTACTCTGTATTTGTTCATTCGGTAGTTTATAATAGAATTTGATAAGCTCTGCTAAAAGCAGTCTGCAAGTGTATGTCTGCTAAAAATAAAACTATTAACTAATAAATAGTTAAAAGGAAAACATACTGACTTGTAAGAAAAAAGCTTTATTTAATATAATCAAAAATACTTATATGCTAACAAAATTATCAGTTTAAAAAATAAATAAACACTTATATTTTAAAAATTTATTTTGACTTAATAATAAATGTAATCTTCCCATTGGACATGGGTGCCGGCCTGATATTATCAGCGGTGCGACTAAAAGACACCCTTTCCACTGCTTCTTTATACAGTCTTTCAATTTCGGGGCTTACTGTTTTTTCCAGTGTTTTTACCCCAATCACCTCCCCTTGGTCGTCAATGGTAATCTGAAATACGATCTTTCCATTATCATTAGAAGAATCTTCCGGTCTGGGTATATAATCCCAGTTCCATCCTTCCATTTGTAAAGAGGCCCCTTGGCTACTTCCCTTGGCCCCGTAAATTGCCCGGGCATCAATAGTACCTTCTTCTTTACCCTTATCCCCGGTCTTTTTTTCATCATTCCCTTCATTGGAAGCTGATGTTTGTTTGGCTGGCGCCTCTACTGTTTGTTTTGGCTGCACGGCTTTTTCCTCAGTTTTTTTAATTACTTCCTTCTTACTTTCCTGCACTTTTTCAATAACATCGGGACTCGGTTTAGGTTGGGTTTCAGTTTCAACGGGCGTCACTTTTTCTACCACTTCAGCAGCCTTAGTTTCTGTGATTTCTTCTACCTCTGTTTCCTCTACCTCTTGTAATTGTTTCTTTTCTACAACGGGAGTAGGCTTTGGCTGAGGCGCCTGGCCGGAGCCTGTATTATCCAGGCCAAAATTTAGTTCAATTCCATATTCAGGAAGTGGAGGATCTGGTTCTTTCCAAGCGAGCATGAAAAAAAACAGCAGAAAAATTCCAGCATGTACAGCGATAGTCACCGTTAAGCCTATTTTCCGAAACTTTTTTTCTTTTTCAGGAGCCATAATTTTCTTTTACCCTTCAACAAAACTTATAAGAGTATAATTCTAATCTGGTTTGGTAGCGATAGAAACCTTGGCTTTCAAAGCACTGGCAATACCCGCTACTTTTACTAGGTGCTCCACCGGAACCGACTTGTCAACATTGAGTACTACCACTCCCTGCTCACTGTTTGCAAGGCTACTTGCCAACACAGACTGAAGTTGATCTACCGGTGTAAGTTTATCATTTACGTAGAACCTGATATCAGGAGTAATTGTTACACTTACTTTTTGCATAACAATATTTGAGGACTGACTGGATGGTAGATTAACTGGTAGCCCTGCGGGGGTAACAAATGAAGAGGTGAGCATAAAAAATATCAACAAGAGGAAGATTATATCCGCAATTGAAGAAAAATTAAAAGAGGTATCTACTTTATGTTTTGATTCCAGGTTCATAGCTTGAAATTTATCTTGGTTCCTGCAAAAGGTCAATAAACTCTATAGAAGTATATTCCATTTTGTGCACTATTTTGCTTACTTGTGAAACAAGATAGTTGTATCCCAGATAGGCAATAATCCCCACGGCTAAGCCAGCGGCAGTTGTGATCATGGCTTCGTAGATACCGGTGGATAATAATCTGGGGCTAACATTACCTTCCTCCTGAGCAATAGCGATGAAAGCCTGTATCATACCGGTCACAGTACCTAGAAAACCTATCATTGGCGCTGCCCCACTGATAGTAGCCAGCAAATTCAGGTTTTTCTCTAAACGGTATAACTCAATTTTTCCCACATTTTCAATAGATGCTTCTATTGTTTTGAGTGGGCTACCAATGCGACTTATCCCTTTTTCAATCATGCGGGCAATGGGGCTATCCGTTTGGGAGCATATTAACCTGGCAGAATTGATATCTCCATTGGAAACCATGTTTTTGATCTTGTCGGTAAATTGTTCAGGCACGTTAGATGCCCGCTTTATGGTCAACACCCTTTCTACAAAAATGTAGATAGCCAGTACGGACAATAAGAGCAAGGGGAGCATGACATACCCGCCTTTTAATAAAAGGTCCCAAACGGTCACTGCGGAAGCGCTAGTAGCATCAAGCGCGGTGGTATCTGAGGCTGTCTGAATTTGTAGTATTAACATATTAATATTTAAGTACCCAGGTGTTTTCGCCATAATTACTGCGGAACTGCTCCAGCATGCCCATCGCTTCGCTAAAGTCAGCGAAATCAGCGACAGCCACGCGGTGCATAAGGGGTGCCCTTCCAGTTGGGGAGAGAATTCTTATCCCTATGCTGTCTTCCATCATCTTATTACCAAAGTCCATAGACAAATCTTCATCTACAAAACTTCCTATAATGATGTATGAACGTCCAGTAGGCACAGAAATTACACTGATATCCGAATAAGGAGCCAGCATATTCACTTCCACTTGCGGTTCTGGCTCTGGTTCAACGGTTTCGGCAATTGGTTCGGGTTCCGGTTTGGGTTCTACCCGGGTCACCGGGGCAGGCTCATCGCCAAACCAACCTTTTACCTGCGCCATGCCACCAAACAGGAACAAGTAAACGCATAGACATGCGATCAATACTAAAGTGATGATACCAAAAATGAGTAAACCCTTTGAAGAATTGCTTTCTTCTTCTTCATTATTATAGTAACGGGATTGTTCAAAATCATCGGCATTTTCCTCCTCATCCCGATCAAGGGGTTGATATTCTACTTCAGGCAAACCAAAATCGTCTTGATTTTCCTCGTTGTAAGACTGTCTTTCATTGTCTTCCATTATGCACGTTTACTTTGTGAATGTTAATTACCCATGCGATTTAGTGCAGTATTTGCAAAATCACACGTAAATAATTGATAATTAATTACGTAGATATAATATATTAAAATAAATAGCATGTTTAGATCTTAAAAACTGTATGTGACACCGGCCATCACCATGATCCCTCGCGAAGGGTAATTGAGATATCTCTCATAATTTTGGGCAAATATATTTTTAAATTGTAAAAAAGTGGAGAATCTGGAGGAAAATAAATAATCTGCCTGAAAACTTAAATCCGTAATAGTTCCCAGTGCTTGCTCTCTTCCTGATGCCATATTTAATCCTTCTATGCCACCCATGACTATTAATTCGGCATTTAACAGCAATTTATCATAAACGTTATATGAACTGAGTAAACTCATTTGGAGCGTTGGGCGATGCCAGGGGTTATCTATCTTATCCATGCTATAGGCAAAATAATCCCCCCGGATGGTAGTACGAAAACGGTCCTGGCTGCTGATATTTACCTCAGCGTGGAGATTAAGCCTAAAAACATTCCCTGTATCATAAATAATGTCAAATTTGGCAGAATCAGAAGCACTATTTACAAAAAAATACAAGTTTTTGTAATTATTTGCTGAAAACCCGGCATTGAAACCAAAGGTACTATTGACCCTTCCAGCTATTCCGCCACCAAATTCAAAGTTTTTGTTGGTGTGAAAAATGGGTACATTAGGTTTTACCCAAGGGTTTTCATTGGTAAAATCCAGTAGTGTTTTCTGTTCTATATCCCCGTCCAAATTCGCGTATACATGAAATGAATTGCTTAAATAAAGCTTTGCTTCGGCATAGGGATATACATGGAGTTGGTCGGCATTAACAATGGTATCATTTTCATACACTATGTTCATACCTGCTCTGACGTCCAATCCTTCCTGGGGTTCAGTACTTGTTTTATAGTTAAAGTATGGCTTCAGACGAAACAGATTCCGGTTCAAACTACTTGCTTCGTTAGGAAAGATTTCAGCCACATCTTTGCGGTTCATGAGCCAATAATCACTTTGCACATTAAGGGATAATTGTTCGGATATGTCCAATGAAGCTAGAAAGTTGATGCCAAATTGGTTTTCAAAGGCATTGTAGGCATCATCCAAATGCTTATAATTGAACTTAAGCTGATAATCAAATGGCGCGTCAATTTCATTTTTTTCAATTCCCCCTGCCAGCGATATTGTATTGAAAATTTGCTTAATGGAATCGCGGCTTGGCTCCAGCCCTGGCATATAGCCATAGAAATGATACCGTTCCCTTTGGTAGCTGGCCTCTCCAAAGAGGGTATGCCCGTTGGCAAAATACTTTCCATTGAGTGCGAAACGGGTATCGCTGTTCCCGGAATTACCGCCATCTACGGGGCCTAAGCGTGAGGACAAGTGCCTGAAATGAACCCCATAACTATAATCTTCACTTCTCGCACTATTGGCATAAACTTCCAGATAGGGCGTGAGATAAACGCCAAATCCAGCCTTCACATAATTTGGATAAAGTTTGGGTAATGGCTGTTCTTTTACTTTTAATATCCTGATGGGGGGGTTAAGCGTATTGAGTTTGGGAATTACTTCAACAAAACGATACGTAATGTCAATAGAAAGCTCTTGAATGGGCAAAGGGGGCACTCGCTCAAACTTCCGGTTGGCGCGGGGCAGTTCTATTTCACGGTCTTTTTCAATGATAACTTCAGCTTCTTCAATTTCACCTTCTTCTTCCCAATTAGGATCTTGCTGCGCAAAGAGGGGGAAAACAATTCCCAGTAAGGTAAATGCGAGTACGAAGCTGATTTTGGCTGTTGATCTCATAATGTATTGTAAAGCGGTATTCTAACGTTCATAGTTAATAAAACGTATTCAGAGAGGCAAGTAAGGCATGAAACAAAAAAAGGTATTTCCAAAATAGGAAATACCCTGAAATATAATTTTTTATGCTTTAGTAGAGGTCTTCTTCCCGTTCTAGCATGAGGATGGATGCCTGGGAAATGATATAATATTTCTCTCCTTCATACATAACTTCAAAAGCACCCTTCTGCAAGAAAATCGCCAAATCCCCTTCCCTAGCCTGCAAGGGAATATATTTGACCTGGTCTTCATGCTCCTTCCAAGATTCATCCTGTTCACCAGCTATGGGGATCGGGTAGCCGGGACCTGTTTTCATCACATATCCGTACTGTACTTTTTCCTGCTCCGGCACTCCATGTGGCAAATATAAACCGCTCTGTGTTTTATCCGACGCCTTTTTGAGTTTGATCAAAATTCTATCGCCCACAATAATGATCTTCTTCAGTTTGTTTTCTATCGTCAATTCCATGATTATCTTAATGAATATATCTATGGGAAGGTCAATATTTATGCCTTTTAAATTTTATCTGACACAATGGCGCAAAAAAACGAAAGGTTTACCCTTTCGTTTTTAATACGAATATAGATCATTACCAGCGAAAAACCGCTGCCATTTCTGCGGCTTCTACCTGCTCGGGAAGTTGTTCTTTATCCACGAAAAAAGCTTTTCCACCATTCAGTACAGTTTCTGCTGCAGCTTTGCTCACCAGATCATGTACATTCGCTGAATGCTCATCCCTTAGCTCAACCGTATTTTCTTCTCTGTTGATATATCCCCACTTATGCGTACCCTTGACAACAAACAAAGTGTCAATCCGCCCATTCAATGAAGCGGGGGCAATATCATT
>JBBSOG010000126.1:0-13021 GCA_038259985.1 Cytophagales bacterium | reverse complement strand
TAGCCACCGGCTCATTGATTCCTGCCTCTGTACCCGCCACTTTAGCCGTGTATCCCGAAATGAAGTGATACATCGCCTGTCCGACCGTTAGTTTTGAGATGGGGGGCAAGACACCATAAGCATCGGCGGTTAGGAAGAAAATATTTTCCGGTGTACCGCCAACAGAAGGTTCCTTGGCGTTTGCTATATGATAAATCGGATAAGAAACCCTGGTGTTTTCTGTCACTTCTTTATTGGCAAAATCTACCTTCCGCGTACCGGGAACGAAGCGGGTATTTTCAAGGATAGCACCAAATTTAATGGCATTCCAAATTTCGGGTTCTGTCTCAGGGTTCAGGTCAATCACTTTGGCATAGCAGCCCCCTTCAAAGTTGAATACACTATCCTCTGTCCATCCATGCTCATCATCACCAATCAGGTAACGGTCAGGGTCAGCAGATAAGGTAGTTTTACCAGTTCCGGAAAGGCCGAAGAAAATAGCTGTATCGCCCTGCTTGCCCATATTGGCACTACAGTGCATAGCCAACACATTCTCCTGGTCAGGCAGCAAAAAGTTGAGCACACTGAAAATTCCCTTCTTAGTCTCGCCGGTATAGCCAGTACCGCCTACCAGGATCATCCTGCGCTTGAAATTGATGATCGCGAAGTTCTCACTGCGCGTACCGTCAATTCCGGGGTTTGCCTGGAACTCAGGAATAGCCAGTATGGTGAAATCAGGCTGAAAACTTGCTGCTTCGTCCTGATCCAGGCGAAGGAACATATTGTAACAAAACAGATTGTGCCATGCCTGGGTATCTATGACCCGGATTTTCATACGGTATTTTGGGTCAGCCCCAGCAGCGGCATCACGTATATAAATTTTTCTGCCATCCAGAAATTTCACCATTTTGTTGTACAACTGATCAAACTGTTCCACCTCAAAAGGTATATTCACTTCACCCCACCACACTTTATCCCTGGTCATCTCATCTTTGACTATAAAACGATCTTTAGGCGAACGTCCGGTAAATCTTCCGGTATCGCACATCAGCGCCCCGGAATCGGCCAATACTCCTTCGCTCCGCTTGATGGCTTCTTCTACCAGTTCAGCTGGATGCAAATTCCACAAAACCCCTTTGGTATGCTGAATGCCCATATCTTCCAGGCTTTTAAGAATAGAAGAAAGGTTAGTACGTTTCATAATACTTGGATTTATAGATAAAAAATGAATAGATGATCAAGCATGGCAAAAATCAAAAAAATAGGCTACACATGCCATGACAAAAGTTAGCTTAAAAAATGATCATAATCATAAATAGTTTAATCCTTATATGTTTCTTTGCAATGCAAAAAGCTGTAGCATTTGTAGTTTACCAATGATGCCTGCTAAGCCCAGGACATTGGCCACGATCTTCTACCAAATTCAAAGAAGTTTTTCCCCGTGTTACTGAGGAAATCAAGCGTATGCACTTGCTGGAACGGCTGGCAGAAGTTCGTCCGCCTATTCCTTCCCGGCGTGTGCTACTTTTCCTTCTTTCTATCGTGCTGAGCTGTATCGTTGTATGGCTACTTTTTGAAAATAGTGTGCTCAAGCGCGAGGCAATCTTGATGTGTGGAATTTTTGTGCTGGCTGCCCTGCTCTGGGTGACTGAAGCCTTGCCTCTCTTTGCTACAGCTATTCTCATCATTGCCCTGGAAATCATCCTGCTCGCCAATCCGGGCAGTTGGCCGGGCCTGGGATTTGAAGAAGGTTACTCGCCCGACTATCGGGAATTTCTGTCACCTTTGGCTAATCCGGTGATCGTGCTCTTTTTTGGTGGTTTTATCCTGGCTCATGCGGTATTGAAAGAAGGCGTAGACAAAGCCATGGCCAGTGTCATCCTGCGTTCTTTTAGCAGCAAGCCGATGATCGTGATGCTTGCCCTCATGCTCATTACCGCTTTCTTTTCTATGTGGATGAGTAATACAGCCACTACAGCCATGATGATCACATTGGTAGTCCCCATGCTGGACCAGATTCCTAAGGGTGACCCACTACGCAAAGGCTTGTTGTTATCTATTCCTTTTGCTGCTAATATCGGCGGTATGGGTACGCCTATTGCCTCCCCACCCAATGCGGTAGCGGTTTCTTTTCTACAGCAGGCAGGCTATGACATCAGCTTTTTGCAATGGGTACTGATTGCTGTCCCACTCATGGCATTTCTTTTACTTTTTGCCTGGTTGTTGTTGTACAATTCTTTCAAGTCAAAAGATGCTTCTATTGAACTTAAGCCCGTAGCCCGGAAGATTGACGGGCGCGGTTGGTACGTCATCATCATACTGGTCACTACAGTTCTGCTCTGGCTTACCGACCGGGCGCATGGGCTTTCTACCGCAGTGGTCGCCCTTTTCCCAGCGATTGCTTTTACCGCCACCGGATTGCTTACCCGCAGTGATATCAATAGCCTGGAATGGCATATCCTCATCCTGATCATGGGAGGCATTGGCCTGGGAGAAGGGATGCAGTTGACCGGCCTGGACGAAGTTTTTGTGTCTTTCATTCCGGGACAGGGAAATATGGTGTTGGCAGAATTGGTCATCGCCACGATTCTTTTCAGTACTTTTATTTCCAATACGGCGGCTGCCAATCTGCTGCTGCCTATCGGTATTTCTTTTGCCCTGCAAAACATGGATACCGCTAGTGCTAGTCCTCTACAAGTAGGTATCAGCATTGCGTTGGCAGCTTCCCTGGCTATGTCGCTGCCGATCAGCACCCCACCTAATACCATTGCTTACAGCAAAGGAGATCTGGAAACTTCGGATTTTGTACGCCCCGGAATCATCATTGGCCTGCTGGCCGCTGCGTTGATTATCGGACTGGGAAACGTGATTATCAGCTTTTGGATCACCTGATTTACCCCCTCTGCAATAAAAATACAACATAGGCAATATAGCACAACAGGAATACTACACCACTGAACCTGCCTACGGTCTTCTTTTTTCCCAGGCTTACCGAGAGGATCAGCAGCGTGCTGGCAAAAATGATCATCAGGATATCAAAATTACTCAATACATTGAAAGGTAGGGGATGAATTAATGCACTGATTCCCAATATCCAAAGGATATTGAAGATATTAGACCCTACCGCGTTGCCCACCGCAATATCCGTATTGCGCCGCTTGGCCGCTACCGCCGAGGTCACCAACTCCGGTAATGATGTACCGATGGCCACTACCGTAAGCCCGACAAAACTCTCGCTCATGCCCAGTTGCGTAGCGATATGTACGGCGCCATCTACTGTCCATTTGCCTCCCAGAAAAAGCGCCACTATGCCCAGTAGTATGAGCCCACTTGCTTTGAGCATAGGTTGCTCCTGATAACTTTCTACATTTTCTTCTGCCTTCCCCTCGCGCGATACCTTGAATACATATAACATGAAAAGTACAAAGAAAAAGAGCAATATGCCCCCGTCTATCCGGCTGATGCTCAGCCCCAGGGGCTTGTCAAAGAGTGCTGCATTGGCCAGAAAGCCTACCAGCAGGGCAGCCATTAGCGAAAACGGTACTTCCGACATCACTGTGCTTCTTTGCAAGGGAAGCGGGTAAATGAGTGCCGCCACCCCCAGGATCAGCAGGATATTGGCGATATTACTGCCAAAGACATTACCGACGGCAATTTCCGCATTGCCATTAAGGCTGGCAACAATGTTTACCACCAGTTCAGGCATAGAAGTGCCAAAGGATACGATGGTAAGGCCAATCACAATGTCCGGCACATGATATTTTTTGGCGATAGAAGAGGCACCGCCCACCAGCCAGTCCGCCCCTTTGATCAACAGGACAAAACCAATCCCAAACAGTATATAAATTAACATAAATTCATAAGTGCGTTCGTATGCTACAGTCTGCAAGAAGTCACCAAAGGTAAGCAGCAAATACTTGATGTAGCGATATCCTAAAGACATTATTTTCAGAGGAACAGGGAACACGCAATATCATGTATGAAAAAGGGGGCAAATGCATCCGTAGGTTCAAGACGTTTCCTTGATAAAGTACAAAAATGCCTGGTTTATAGCTGGACCGAAGGATCACCGAAGGAGAGCCGGAGGAGTGGCGAAGGCAGCAATTAGCATAATGATGGGAAAAATACTATTAGCCCTTCCCGTATCTTCTTTAAAAGCCTTACCGGGCTGAAGTATTTAGCAGTAATATTTCATAAGGAATTTAAATTTTTACTAAATTGTTGGTTGATAGGTTATGCTTTGCCAAAAGCAGCTTACTTTTTATCGTGTTATTGCTAACAATCTAAAAATGAATCTATGTCCGGCCGTTCTGCGCTCCGTCAGAAAACAAAGTACCTGATTTTACTGGCAGTCATTATTCTGTTAGCTTCTACCTATCTGGTATGGGATAATGGGGTATTTACTGAGCATAAAGTTGATTTCAACGCGGAAATAAGGCCTATCATTAACAAAAAATGTATCACTTGCCACGGAGGGGTAAAGCGTTCCGGAGAGTTTAGCCTGCTGTTCCGCTCCGATGCCCTTAGCCCCAACGAATCCGGCAAGCGGGCGATTGTGCCCGGCAGTGTGGAAGAGAGCGAGATGATCCGCCGTATCAACCATCATGATCCTGAAGAGCGCATGCCCCCCGAAGGCGATCCATTGCCCCCGGAAGAAATTGAACTACTTACCCGTTGGATTGAACAAGGCGCGCAATGGGAAGACCACTGGGCTTATGTGAAACTCGAACCCATTGACCCACCTGCGGTAGAAACAGATTGGGTAGCAAATGATATTGACAAATTTATATTCAAACAGTTACAGGTGGGAGAACTACTGCCCTCACCTCGCGCTGACAAAGCGACTTTGCTCCGACGGGTGAGCCTTGATCTTACCGGCCTGCCCCCAACACCTGCCGAACTGGATGCTTTTCTGGCAGATTCTAGCGCCAATGCCTACGAAAATGTAGTAGATCAATTGCTGGCATCCCCTAAGTATGGCGAACGCTGGACGGCTATGTGGATGGACCTGGCGCGCTATGCAGATTCTAAAGGGTATGAAAAAGACGGCCCTCGCAATATGTGGAAATACCGTGACTGGTTGATCAATGCATTTAACGAAGACAAACCTTTTGACCAGTTTACCATTGAGCAACTGGCCGGTGACTTGCTGCCCAATCCCACAGAGGAGCAAATGATCGCAACGGCTTTCCATCGCAATACTATGAACAATGACGAGGGTGGCACCGATGATGAAGAATTCCGGGTAGCTTCTGTCATTGACCGAACCAATACCACCTGGGATGTGTGGCAGGCTACGACCATGTCCTGTGTACAGTGTCACAGCCATCCTTATGACCCTATACGGCATGAGGAATATTATCAGTTCTATGCTTTCCTCAACAATTCATCGGATGCTGACGTACCCAGCGAAGCACCCAACCTCCGGCAATTCAAAAAAGAAGAAGACCGTAAGAAACTGGAAGAGGTAAAAAACTGGGTGATCACCCACACTGCCTCCGCGGATGATAAGTTAGAAAAAGCCCAGGAACTCATCCACATGGTGAAGTTTACCGAGCCAAAAGTCCATCCTAAGCATTATAAAAAAGTTACCAATGGGGCGCTGGCTGATGGCAAATTTCTGGAAGCGGATAACGGTGGCTATGCGATGATCCCGAATTATTTATTGGATGGCAAAAACCAAATCATTCTCAGCTACGCTGCCAACAAATCATTGGGAAGCATAGAATTCAGAAAAGACAGCCCCGATGGTGAGCTTCTGGCTGACTGGCACGTTCAAAAGATGGAGGGTGGATTTAACAAAACAATCATTCCCATAAAGCCTACTACCGGACGACATGATGTGTATATGGTTTTCAGAAGTCCGGCCGGGGTAGGGCGGACCTGCAAAATAGAGTGGGTTTTATTCAATAAAGCACTACCCGGTGAAGATCAGGTGCAATACCCTGAGGTTAAGCAGAAGTTTATTAGCCTACTCAATACCCGGGAAGTAGATGAAACGCCGGTGATGATAGAACGACCAG
The DNA here is from genome assembly GCA_038259985.1 of Cytophagales bacterium. GTDB lineage: Bacteria > Bacteroidota > Bacteroidia > Cytophagales > Cyclobacteriaceae > Catalinimonas. The sequence continues at coordinate 7,019 of JBBSOG010000126.1, read as the reverse complement.
AATATTTCAGCAGAAAAACACACGTCTTTGTACGGGGCAATTGGCTAGTAGACGGGGAAGAAGTACAGCCCGATGTGCCTCAGTCATTACCTGCCCTGCCGGAGGGCGCGCCCCGAAACCGTCTGGGCATGGCGCAGTGGATGGTGAGCACCGAGAATCCGCTCACCGCCCGGGTAGCGGTCAATCGTTTTTGGGCACAGCTCTTTGGCAGAGGAATCGTAGAGACGATAGAAGATTTTGGTACCCAAGGCGCCAAGCCTACGCATCCTGAACTGCTGGACTGGCTGGCGATGCAGTTGATGCATGAATATGATTGGAGTATCAAAAGCTTACTCAAAGAGATCGTGATGTCCGCCACTTATCAACAATCTTCCAAAATAACTCCTGAGCTACAGGAACTTGATCCGGCAAATCAGTGGTTAGCTCGCGGGCCCAGGGTACGTCTTTCTGCTGAGCAAAACCGCGATCAGGCCCTGGCAGTCAGTGGTTTGCTAAGTGATAAAATGCATGGCCCCAGCGTGATGCCCCCTCAGCCGGAAGGACTCTGGCAGGTGGTCTACAGCGGTATGGAATGGGAAACCAGCGAAGGAGAAGATAAGCATCGCCGGGGGCTGTATACCTACTGGCGACGCACAAGCCCTTACCCCTCCATGATTGCCTTTGACAGCCCTAGCCGGGAATTTTGTGTCACCCGCCGTATTCCTACCAATACACCTCTCCAGGCTTTGGTGAGTTTGAACGATCCGGTATTTATGGAAGCTGCCCGCTCCCTTGCCCAACGCATGATCAATGAGGGAGGGGATACCACGGAAGAACGCATTGCGTCGGGTTACAAAATGGCTATGGTCAAACCTATTGACGCCAAAAAGAAAGAAGCGCTGTTGACACTTTATCAGGAAGCCATCCAATATTATCAGGAAAATCCCGAAGAGACTGCTAAAATGGCGGGAGAAGACAATCAGCAATTGGCGGCTTTAGCTATTGTTGCCAATGCGATGATGAACTTGGATGAATTTGTGACGAAGGGATAGAGTGGGTTTGAAGGTTAAAAGTTGAAGGTTTAAGGTTGATTAAGAATAGTTAAAATTTAGTATATGAGACTTTTTGAGGAAGCCAGACAACGTGCTGCGGAATACGAGACCCGCCGCCACTTTTTGAAGCAGTGTACATCCGGTTTGGGTGGCATAGCGCTAGGTTCTTTGTTTGGTTGTAATCCTTTTAGTGACTCTACCGGGCAAGTTTTGACAGCAGCGCCTATCAACCGAAATCCATTGGCACCGGCAGCACCGCACTTTGCCCCCCAAGCCAAGCGGGTGATTTATCTCCACATGGCCGGTGCGCCTTCTCAGTTAGAATTGTTTGACTACAAACCGGAACTGGCTAAACTGCACGGCCTGGACTGCCCGCAATCGTTACTAGAAGGAAAAAGATTTGCTTTTATTCAAGGCGTGCCTAAAATGTTAGGTCCCCAGGCCAAGTTTGCCCCCCGTGGCGAATCCGGAACAATGGTTTCAGATCTTCTGCCTTATTTTCATGAAGTCGTAGATGAAGCGGCCATTATCAAGACATTGCATACCGACGAGTTTAACCATGCCCCGGCACAGCTCCTGGTACAGACGGGAAGTGCCCGCCTCGGCCGGCCTAGTATGGGTTCGTGGGTTACTTATGGCTTAGGTTCTGAAAATGATAATCTGCCAGGCTTCATCGTCTTGGTTTCAGGAGGCAATACGCCCAGTGCCGGAAAAAGTGTGTGGGGCAGCGGCTTTCTGCCCACTATTTATCAAGGCGTACAGTGCCGTTCCGAAGGCGACCCGGTATTATATGTTTCTAATCCTGAAGGCATGAACCGTGACTTGCGACGCAAATCACTGGATGCCATCAACCGCATCAATGAAGACGAATACCAGGAGATGGGCGACCCGGAAACACTGACGCGTATTTCCCAGTATGAAATGGCTTTTCGCATGCAGATCTCCGTGCCGGAGATCATGGATATTTCCAAAGAACCTGATTATATCCATCAGATGTACGGTACCGAACCTGGCAAAGCTTCTTTTGCCAACAACTGCCTGCTGGCCCGTCGCCTTAGTGAACGGGGCGTGCGCTTTATCCAACTCTACGACTGGGGCTGGGACACCCACGGCAGCAGCAAAGACGGGGCAATTGAGCATGGCTTTCGAGACAAGTGTAAGCAGACTGACCAGCCAGTCGCTGCGCTCATCAAAGATTTAAAGCAACGTGGTCTTTTGGAAGAAACCCTGGTTGTTTGGGGTGGGGAATTTGGTCGTACGCCTATGCAGGAAAACAGAAATGGACGGGAGATGCCATTTATGGGTCGCGACCATCACACCGAAGCCTTCAGTATGTGGATGGCGGGCGGAGGTGTCAAAGGAGGTATCAGCTATGGCGAAACCGATGAGATCGGGTATTACGGTATCAAAGATCGAGTGCATATTCATGACTTGCAAGCCACCATTCTACACCAAATGGGTATGCACCATGAACAGCTCACCTATCACTTCCAGGGCAGGGATTTCCGTCTCACTGATGTGGCAGGTAAAGTGGTCAAGGATATTCTGGCGTAGATTACTATATTGTAAAATTGAACTGTCAACAAAAGATTCACAACAACCGATTATGGAGCAAGAGACCTCAGATTTAGTATTATTTTTCGGCCGTTTTCACCCGATTATCCTTCACCTTCCTATTGGATTTTTACTGATCGCCTTTGTGCTGGAGATGATGTCCCGCCTTGAGCGGTTTAAAACCTATCGGCCCGCGGTAGGACTTATTCTTTTTTTAGGGGCAGTCTCCGCTATCGTGGCAGTTGTTCTAGGATTGATGCTCGCCGAAGGTGGCGGCTACGGGGAAGAGCTACTTTCCCTCCACCAATGGTTAGGCATCAGTGCAGCAGTGACGGCGGTAGTGGCCTTTGTACTCAACTGGCAGGCCCGAAAGAAAGCTTCTTCCGGTTTGGACAAAGCCTATGTATCAGTACTTTCGGTGATGGTGGTAGTGCTGATGGCAGCCGGACATTATGGCGGCTCACTTACCCACGGCTCCGATTACCTTACCCAATATATGCCTAACCCACTACGTGCTGTAGCCGGTCTGGAACCTAAAAAAGAAAAAGTTGCCGTACTTATCACCAATCTTCCTGAAGCCCAGATTTATCACGATATCATCTATCCTATCATTGATGCCCGTTGTGTCTCCTGCCATAACCCTGACAAAAAGAAAGGCGAGCTGATGATGCATACCGTAGAAGCTATGGAGGAAGGCGGAGAAAACGGGGCTATCTTCGTAGCAGGTAACACGGAGGAAAGTGATATGATCAAGCGTATACTGTTGCCGGAAGAAGATGAAGACCACATGCCCCCCGATGGCAAAAGCCAGCTTACCGATGAGCAGGTGGAACTGCTGAACTGGTGGATAGAAGAAGGTGCTCCTTTTGACAAAAAAGTAGCCCAGGTCAATGTCAGCGATGACATACAAAAGGTGTTGAATACTTTGGTAGACCCCAATGCTAACAAAACAGAGGTAGAAATACTACTGGCCTCAGAGGTGAAAGCGCCGGACGAGCAAGCCCTCAACCAGTTACAGCAACAGGGCATACAGGCCATGCCGCTGGCTGCGGAAGTTAACTGGTTGCAGGTACGCATTCCATTGAGTAAGTCCGGTGACTCGCTGATACAGTCACTGAGTCCGCTGGCCGAACAGCTTACCTGGCTGGACTTGGGCGATACCAAAACTACGGATCAGGCATTGGAGCGGATACCACAATTCACTAAGCTCACCCGTCTACATTTGGAAAATACCCTGGTAACCGATGCGGGACTACAACACTTGAAAGATTTGCCTTATCTGGAATACCTTAACTTATACGGTACCCAGGTCACTGATGAGGGCATACAACAACTCAAGGAACTGAAAAACCTGCGGAAACTCTATTTATGGCAGACCAAGGCTACTAAAGAAGGCGTAGCTCAACTTCAGCAGGCTTTGCCACAACTGGAAGTAAACATGGGGGTAGAAAACTGGGAAACCGTAGCTGCGGATAGTTCAGTAGCCATGAATAAATAGTGAATAACGAATGATTATTGTTTATGATGAGAAAATCCTCTTTTCATTAGTCATCCCACATTAATCATCCCACATTAATCATTCATTATCCAATGGCCCGTTTGATACTGCTCAACAAGCCTTTCCAGGTACTTTGCCAGTTCTCTCCCGAAGGAGATAAGCAAACGCTTAAAGATTTTGTACCTGTTCATAAAGTATATCCTGCCGGAAGATTGGATTATGATAGTGAAGGTTTGGTAGTGCTCACCGATGCCGGTTATCTGCAACACCTCATCAGTGATCCCAAGCATAAGATGAACAAAACTTATTGGGCACAGGTGGAGCAGATTCCTGATGAACAGGCTTTACAGCAACTTTCACAGGGAGTAACATTAAAGGACGGACTTACCAAACCCGCTGAAGCAAAATTGATCAGTGAACCAGCTATTTGGCCCAGAAACCCTCCAATCCGCGAACGGAAGAACATCCCTACCGCCTGGATAGAATTGACGATTAGTGAAGGCCGTAACCGACAGGTGCGCCGCATGACTGCTGCGGTGGGTTTCCCTACCCTCAGACTGATTCGTCAGTCAGTAGGCCCCTGGTCTTTACAACATTTACAAGTGGGAGAATGGATAGAAGTGCCCTGCCCCAAGGATGAGCGGGAGTTGCAGCGAATCATGGAATGGTAAGGCTTTTAATAAGCTTAAGTTTGAAGTGAGGTTTGAAAATTTGGTGGCTTTGTATATCTTCAAAAATTATCCTAACCTACCTACTATGAAAAATAGCTTACTTACACTGCTGTTGCTCAGCTGCGTACTCGTTACCTACGCTCAAAAAAAGCCAAAAATCAATGCTAATAAGAAGGCAGTCATCACTTCGGTAGAAAGTAAGAGAAATCAACTCACCGAGCTGAGCGATAAGATCTGGGTCTATGAGGAAATTGCTTTCCAGGAAACCCAATCCGCAAAAGCATTAGCAGATTTTGCCGAAGCCCAGGGCTTCAAAGTGACCCGAGGCGTAGCTGGTATTCCTACTGCTTTCACGGCTGAGTACGGTTCAGGTGAACCGGTCATCGGTATCCTGGGAGAGTTTGATGCTTTGCCGGGTTTATCACAAAAAACTGTTCCTACCAAAGACCCACTGCATCCTGGTGCTCCCGGTCATGGTTGCGGACACAACCTCTTTGGCGTGGCTTCTTTAGGAGCAGCCACTGCCATCAAAGAGCGCATTGAAGCAGGAGAATTGAAGGGTACAGTACGCTTCTACGGCACCCCGGCGGAAGAGAAGTTTTTCGGTAAACTTTGGATGGTGCGCGAAGGCTTGTTTGACGATGTGGATGTCTGCATGGATTGGCATCCCGCCGACGAGACCAAAGCTAACGTGCAAAAAGGCCTGGCTCTAGTAGATTTTATCGTAGAATTTGAAGGTCAGGCCGCTCATGCTTCCGGTGATCCCTGGAACGGGCGCAGCGCTTCTGATGGGTTGGAATTATACACTACGGGTATCAACTATTACCGGGAGCATATCAAACCTACGGTGCGCATCCACTACCACATCCAGGATGGCGGACAGGTGGTCAACGTTGTGCCCGACTATGCTAAAATCTGGATGAGGGTGCGGGACACCAATCGCGAAGGTATGGAGAAAGTTTGGAAGCAGGTGGAGCGCATTGCGGAGGGCGCTTCCATCATGGCCAATGTAGATTATAAGATCAGTCTGGTTTCCGGTGTACATGAGGTATTGGTGAACCGTACCGGTGCGGGCGCGTTGCAAGCCAACCTGAAATCTTTGGGAGCCATAGACTATACTGATGAAGAGCAGGGTTTTGCCAAAAAAATACAGGAAGCTACCCGCTCGGAAGTACTTGGGATTGAGTCTGTCATTGAGCCGATGGAAGAAACTTTGGAAAACCCCATGGGCGGTTCTACCGATGTGGGTGACGTGAGTTATGTCGTACCCACCATCCGGTTGAGCGCCACGACTGCGCCCAAGGGCACGCCTTGGCATTCATGGGCAGTAGTGGCCTGCGGAGGTATGTCTATCGGGCATAAAGGGATGGAATACGCCGCTAAAGCCCTTTCTATGACGATGGTAGATTTGTTTGAACAAGAGAAGCTGAGAGAAGACATCCAAGCAGAGTTCAAAGAACGCAAAGGTGATTATGAGTATAAAGGTATTCTACCGGATGGCCCACCTCCGATTGATATGGAAAGTATCTCTACTGGTAAGTAACTTAAAATGATGGTTTACTTTGATGGAAATGATATTTATTTCTATGTCATAATTAAAAAGCTAATATTGAAATGGAAATACCAAACTTGCCTACTGATAGTCTCTACAAATTTATGAGCATATCAGGTCTCGTCCTAGTTGTCTTAGGTCTCATAATGCCAAGGTTTTTACTTGATGATTTGCGAGAAGAACAAAATCAGTTGCAGCTAAAAATCAAATTATTTAATTGGGAGGTTGAAGAGACCAGAAAAATAATTGAAGAAACTGAGAAAAAAATCATTGAGACTGACAAGATAATTAAAGAAAATTCTGAGCTAAGAGAAAAAAAAATGATTTAACCTACGAAGAAAGAACAAATCTTATTCATGACCCTGATTACCGGGAATATCTTGAATTCTATGTAAAATATAGATCTGAACTTTTTAGTGAGTTTAAACTGTATGAAGAGGCCGAAACAAAGAAAAATGAGCTAATAGATTTGTCAAAAAAGCAAAATAAAGACCTTATGCGAATCAAGGGTAGGAAACTAGAAGAAACAGATGTGCTAGCCAATGCCTTAGTTGAGTATGGAAACTCTACAATTAATTGCCCTGTACTATCACATCTGCGACTGCTATGATAATCAATTGGCTCATCAGTGTCAACGCTTCAGCAACAATTCCAGTGAACCTGCCTTCACTGACAAAGAAGTGCTTACCGTTTATCTGTTCGTTATGTTAGAG
>JBBSOG010000125.1:0-13053 GCA_038259985.1 Cytophagales bacterium | reverse complement strand
TGAAGCGAGTCAAGATGGTAAACGCCACCACCAAATGTGCCGGCCCACATATCGTTTTTGTCTCCCTCGCAAAGACTTAGTACTGAGGAAATTTCCCGATCTGAATTTTTTGGTGAGGCCAAAGAGTACTGCTGATAGATTTTTTCATGGGCTTGATACCTCAAAACCCCAAAGTTTTTGGTTCCCATCCAAATATCCCCTTGAGAAGTCTCTACCAAGTCCTGAATCTCAATTTCGTGGATAGGTATCCCTGTATTTGTAGTATCCTGAACCGATATGATATCATGTCCGTTGAAATACACCAAACCTTGCTTGGTACCAAACCAACTGTTGCCATTTCTGTCTCTTAAGAAACAGTTGACCTTTTTGCTTTGCAAACTATCTTGAATGGCAGGCGTGAGATGATCAAAGCGCAGCTTTTTCTCCCAATGTTCTTTCACCTGCCCAAAACCCTTTCCACTGATCAGTAGTAAGAGCATTAGCACAAGTATTTTACCTTTCATCATCCTGAATATTAGTTGTTATTTTTATGACCTCATAGGATAAATGTTGGGTAGACAATCCAGGGTTGATGGACAAAAGTTGCTCAACGGATGTGTTATACTGTTGAGCAATTACTTTTAGGTCAGGGTTTGCGACTAGTAAGTAGCGTTCTTTAGTGGGATTGTAACTTGTATTATTTCCCGCAATCTTGAATTCTACCCTTCTGCTATATGAGAGAAATTTAGATGCTTCTAATTTTTCTTTTCCCCTCGGAATTATATCTAAATTAACTGGGTTTACTCCCTGCTTCACCAATGCATTATAAACTGCTTTTCCTCTACGTTCACTCAACTGGTAATTATAGCTTTGGCTCCCAACTGAATCAGCATAGGCATGGATTTGTATAGTAACATCAAGATGCTTTTTGTGAAATTTTTCAATACGCCTTAACACCGGAGAGGCGTCACTTGCCAGGGTATATTTGTCCGTCTCAAAATAAATATTATCAAAAGAAGCCACAAACTGAGAGTCTTGAACTACGATGATTTCCAGATGCTCAAGCGATGCAGAAAGCAATTCTGACATGCTATTTTCCTGGTCACCTATAAGTATTTGTTGAGCTTGGGTATATTTAACATGCTCAAAAGCGAAACTTCCATCTGATTGAGTTTTTACACTGATATGTTTTAGTTTGTTACCCAATGAAACGGTGATTTGCTGCTGGGCAGAAGCGTTTTGCCGTACCCTACCTTTGATAGTAACAATATCCGGATGATCCTTGAGTAGGGAATGGATATCAATTTGACGATTTTTTTCTTCTGGCTTTTTTAAATCGCTTAGCGCATGCATTGCGAACTGACGATGCTTTACCACCCTGCCAATGGTAGTTTGAGATTCCTCAGGTAGTTCTTCCCAAAAATAAATAGAGTTTGCTGATTCACCGGATTCTTCTTTCCTTAATTCATCAGCACGATAAATCACCATATTGTAAAGCGCCAATTGCTCTTCTTCTGACAAGGCGCTTATCTGCTCAGCGTTTTTGTTCAATTCAGTATGATTATTAGCTCTTGCCTCAAATATTAGGGCATGCGCCAAGCGATCAATTTGTTGCTTTTTTTCCTGAGGAAGTAATGCATATTGATGTTTCGCTTGCTCAAGTGAGGTTTCATCTGAAAATGCAGAGTGGGCAAAATACTGGTAAGCCAATTCCTGTTCTAGTTTTTCCTTCTGGTCGGAAGGAAGCATCTGCCACTCAAAAATCTTCTCCAGTCCTACTGATTCATTGATGATCTCTCTGAAGTTTTTTATTTCTCTTTCGCTGGCCTTATCAACCCAACTACTTTCTTCGGCAGTCAGTTTTTCATAGGCATAACTTTCATTGAGTAAGTCGGCATTGGTTTCTTGGAGGATCTCCTTCAACACCATCATTTGGGTGAATTTGTCAATTTCTTCTTTTGCCTCTGGTGTCAAAGTTTTATACCAGTATTGAGTGGCCTCACTCCAGGTTGGGACTTGGAGTGAAATGTAAAAAGCTAATTTGTGTTTTATGATCTCCTGAATGCTCCCCCTCTCTTCTTTGGTCGTATAACGATATTGAATTTCCTTTTCACTTAATGCGATATTTTCTGATAGGATACTATTGAAAATTCTCTGATTTACTTGCGCTTGTAGTTTTTCTTTTTCCTGACTGGGCAGAGTTGAATAAAACATGTAGCTTTCTTGGGCTTCTTTTCCGGAAAGTCTGCTGCGCATAGTATTGATCCATCTATCCCAAAAAGATTGGTTTACAAAAGAAAGCACAACTTTGGGCTCAGGCACATACTGAAATTTGAAAATGTCAAAATTACCAGTTTCGCTATCTCGATTAGATGTGATATATCCATAATTTTTTCCTAACCAAATGTAAGTATCGTCTTTGGAGGTATTTAGCCGTTTACCCAGATTGCGCACTTCCAGGGATGGGTGGCCCGGAAGGACATATGTCATAAATAAATCATATCCCCCCCAACCAGGATGACCGTTTGAGGCAAAAAACAGAAGTCGCTGGGAAGTATCCCAAAAAGGTGAAGTATCCTGATAAGGCGTGTTGATTGAATTTCCCAGGTTAACGGGCTGCTGCCAATCCCCATTGGCTTTCGTGCTCATCCAAAGATCACTTTCACCAAAACCACCCGGACGATTTGAAGAAAAGAATAGGGTATCTCCTGAAACCGATAAGGAAGGTTGTTTGCTGAAATAACCGGGTAAATTAATGGCTTCAGAAAGTATCTGAGGGCTTTGCCATTGCCCATTATGAAACAAGCTGGAAAAAATATGATAGTCTCCTTTGCTGGTGTATTTTGTAAATAAATACTTTTTCTTGTCATGACTTATGGTGCCAGGCCCCTCGTCAAGGGGAGAATTGATAGACGAAAAGCGATGCAAAGCTGAACTTTCGTGCCAACCTGTTGAGTCTTGCAAAAACAGAAAGTTGTCACTATAGGACTCTCCGTGCTGATCATGATATTGGTTTCCTTTACTATCCAGACGAGTGGACGTAAGCACAATGATGGTGGAATCTAAATAAGGATGGGCAGCCAGATCATGACTTTTAGAATTTATGGGGAAAGGTAAGCGGGCTACTTCAATATCAATATCCGGAGAAATCGGCACTTTCTTTAGTATAGACAAACTAAGCAATTCCTCTTCTGCTCTTTTAACCCACAGACTGTAATCCTGATAGTTTTCAGAGGGTTTATGTTGTAAAAAATACTGAAAGAAATATTCAGCTTGTTCGTAGTTACCCAGTGACTTGTGTACAAATCCAATATTGAGAGGGAGTTGTGGGTAATCCGATTTATCACTGAGGGTTACGCGCTCGTAATGCTTTAAAGCTAATTCATACTGGAACAGATAACGGTGACAATCTCCCAAATAAAAATTCGCTTCCTGGTGTAAACTATCTAGCGTAAGTACTTTCTGATAATAAGGTATTGTCTCAAAATATAAGCCCTGATTGTATTTTTCAAAAGCAGACCTCAAAAGCTCTTTCAGTGGATTTGGCTTAGCCATTACCAATGAAGATGCTATCAGCAGCAAGCAGAGATTGAGGCTAACACTTAAAATCCTAATTCTTTTGATCATATTAAAGGCGTATATCGTTTTCTTGTGACCTGTTTGTTACGCTTAAGGGTATATACCAGCGATGCTTCCCAGGCATAACCTGTGCTGAAATAGTTGATTGTCGGATGTTGGGAAAAATCAGCACTGAAGGCAAACTGCAAATTCTGATAAAGTATTCCCCCCGATACCGCAACGGCATCGTTCCAACGGTACCATAATCCAACTAGCAATAATGTACTTGGCTTCCTTCCTTGTGAGGGTGCACCCACCCTATACTGTGCGTAGGTCCCTATGCTCAGATGATAATTTTGCTCTTGTAAGAGTAGCATCGTCTGGGGGTGAATCCTCCAATTGTTGCTGGTGTATGAAATCCCGGTATGCCATTTTAACATGATAGGAGCACGCCTTTCCTGATCGGTAAATGAAATATCGGGTCGGTTGATATTGCTTACTGCTATTCCGCTTAACCATTGCCAGGGACTTAACAGTTGGTTTTTGAAAACATTATATGACCAAACAGCCCCCGCCTCAGCGATCATATATCTCCTATTGTATTTCAAAATGTTTACTGAGGGAGCAATACCCGGATCATATCCATCTTTAGGGTTGTACTGAGAACCCCATTGTAGATTACCCGGATTTATGGTACTTTGTACAAACTCAGTAGCAACGCCAAATGAAAGCACATGATGCTGACTGTAATCCAAGGGAAGATTGTATGCTCCGGCTATCTGAAAATCAGTATATTTTAACCATGCCTGAGCACCAATTACCTCTCTTGAAAACTTCACCCCTACCCCACCTTTAATACTTCGTCGCGGGTATTCCTGTACGATTGGGTAAATAGCAGAGGCGGTACTGATAGGATAATTATTGGAAAAAGAATTCCATTGAGAGCGATGATGAAAAGCTACTTGAGGATGAGTATAACTTCCAATTAATGCAGGGTTTACATTTACGGGAATTACAAAGTATTGACTTACAGGAACTTGTTGTGCAGCACAATTTTTAGCCTTACAAAATAAAGCGATGAGCAGGCTAACTTTCATAGTATACAAAACTTTGGAAAAAATACTAGCCATACTAAAATTTCATGATGACATCTGATTGTTGAAAAGTCTTACCTGACAGATACCTGCCACTTACCACATATCTATATTTTGTAGCAGTAGAAGATGTATTTGCTGCTGTCCATCCTGCCTCCATTGCCTCAACCAAAGAAGTAGTACGATAAACCCATCTTCCCCATTCGTCTTGAATGCCAAAATCAAAATTTTTGAGTGAAATATATTTTCCATAAACTTTAATGCCTTGGTCTTCTGTGCTGGGCGCTCCAGGGGAAAAAGCATTGGGAACGAAGACTCTTTCTAAGAGCTTATTGCTATCAAATCCGACAGTGATCCAGGGCAAACTGGTTTTTTCAATACCTGACAGTGTAAAAAGATTGTCTTTAACCCTTATTTTCTCACCACCAAGAGCTGTACTTGAGCCTTTTATCTCAGTTTGTGCTAGTATTTCTAAATCATCCTTATAAAAGAGATAATCTGAGTTGTCACTCATAAAAGTGACGGTAGCCGTTGATCCCAAATATGTTCCTGAGAAAGTGGTTTGTTTCCAGTAAGGTTTATCCTGGGTCGGCTCATAAGAAATCCCGATTACTGGCTCCTCCCCTTCTACCTCATTTAAAGTTAAAGGTGCATATTGATTGGCGGAACCTACCGGAAAAAATTTCTCCCCATTGCCCCGGTGATACAAATATCCTTGTATGTATGAGGAGGAGCTGCTTTGAGTGATAGCAGCCTCATTAGAAAGCATTAATTTACTTTCAATAGGAATCAATAGCATACCTTTTTCCAAAGCCAGGTGGTTTAGGATTTCTAAGTCACCCGCTATCTTTTTATTGCCTCCATTATAAATCTCTATGCCTCCTAATTTTGCAGCACCTACTGAAATGAGTTGATCATTGCCGCTCATCATCAATGTACCCTGAGAGGCTTCGTAATTAGCATTATTGATGAAATTTGATTGTAGATACATTTTGCCTTGATGGATCAGTTTGCCTTGGTTGGTAAGTGCTTCATTAGCGTAAACCACTGAATTTTCACTACTAATAATTAACACACCATCCTGTACTATGACTTGTGCCAACACACTAAAAGGCACGTTGACCAGAAATAACATATAGACAATATATAGTGCTATAATTTTCAATTTAGTTTTATATTTCTATCCACTTAATCTTACCGTTGCTAACATCCAAGACTCTATAATACATCTTTTCCTCATTTCGGCTATAGTAGAAATCACCCACTGAACCAATGTCGTCCCCTTCTTCAGGTTTATCGTCTCCTGTATAAAGAATTGGTGTACGGTAGGCATCAGCTCTGGTACCCATGTTGATCGGTGCAGAGGGGGCAATGTTGTACCCACCTATGGAAGTCCAACTTCCACTTACTTTCCTGTAGACGATGTTGTCGTCAGTATCATAGTAATAATCGCCATCACTGGCACCGCTGGGATTACCAGAGGTTGGGGCGTTGATACCTTCGTACCACTGTTTGTCTCCTCCTGCACTAGCCGGCGCTGAGGTCCAGGCAGTACCGTTCCAGGTTAGTACCTCTCCGTTGCTTGGATTATTGGCATTTACGTTTTTGCCCTGTAGCTTTGCTATGTTGGTACTTCCATCAGCCGCTAAAGAAAGGTCACCGGAAATGCTTCTTGAGGATACAGTACCTCCCTGACCAATGAGTATTTCCCCGCTGGTGGTATTGGTCGTTTGCAAACTTCCGTTAGCCGCTTGCATCAAGCCAGTTCCCGCAACATTGACATTTATTTTATCCCGGGACACAGCGTCATCAGCTATTTTTACTTCAGTCACCGCATTGCTAGCCAGTTTGGCAGAAGTTACTGCTCCATCATCAATTTTGTTTGTAGTAACTACCGTATTTTTGAGCGAAAGCGTACCATCGGATTGTAACACCAGATCGCCAATGATGCTTACCGATGCCACGGTAGTTCCTTTGCCTACTAAAATCTGCGCATCTGAACTGGCATCTAGAGGGATTGCTTTATTAGTATTGTTTCCTACCCATATATTTCCTTCAGCTAAAGTCGTGGCATTGACCAGTCCTCCCAGATTAACTGTATTTCCATTGGAAATAATCAGTGAAGTGCCTGTAGTAGTCAAAGTCTGCTCGTCTTTATTATCCAGATAGGGATTCAAATCAACTGATGTTGCCGTAGGGTTATTCGTTATTTTTAAAGTGTTAGTGCTAAGTGATAAGTCCTGTATCTCGTTAGATGGATTTGCATCTGCATCATCCACGTTATCAGTAGCAGAAATTGTGAAATTAGGGTAGGTGCCGCTTACACTTACAGCACCGCTACCATTCAAGTTTACTGTTTGGTCAGGGGCAGTGTTGGCAATTACATTACTTCCACTGATGCCAATGCCAGCTCCGGCAGTATACGCTACCCCTGAAAGACTACTTAAATCAACACTATTGCCGTTGGTGATATTAAGTTGGCTACCTGTAAGCGATAAAGTTTGAGCATCGGTATTGTCCAGGTATGGTGAAAGATTTATGGAGCTAGCCAAGGTGTTTTTGTTAACCTTAAGAATATTACCGATTAGGGTCAGATCCTGTATCTCGTTGTTTACATCATTGTCCTGATCAGCTACAGAAAAAGTTGTCGTATTACCACCGCTTATACTAATTGAAACATAGGAAGAACTTTTGATACTTGATAAATTTTGGCTATCGGTATTGATCAGGGAACTTCCCAACTCTATGGTATTGCTTCCATCAATACTGAGAGAATGACTTATATTGTCGTACACTAGCGTGGGTGGTGCAGTCAATGCCATTTGATTCAATACAAACTTACGGGTAGCAGCATCCTGATCATCAAGGGGGTCAGCAATGTTGGAAATTCGGTATCCATTTGCATCAGTTCCTAGTTTCAAAACTGAAGCTATATTCTGAAGTTCGTTCGTACTATCCTTATCCCCAATATTGGTAATGACATTCTCATTAATGTCAATTCCTGCTCCAGCTTTATATTTTAGTTGTTCATGTTGTATAGTTTCTACTACTTTATCCGAACTATCTGGTTCAAGTTTACGCCAATTATTATCCCACCAGTAAAAAAACTTACCTTCGTCTTCCACAAAGACCAGCAATCCATTGTCTTTCTGGGATAGTTTTTTTGCCAGGGAAATAATATCCTGAGAAGATAAGCGTGGGACTAATAAGCCCTGGTTACGATTATTGGAAACCAGCTCTAGTACTGAGTTAGGGTTGGGACTTTCTGTACCCATACCTACGACCGTCTGACCATAAGTGGCACTTATTGAAAAAAGGAGCATAGAAATTGCTATACATATGCGAAAAATATCAATATGATATTGATCCTTTTTTCTACAAAAACTTCTCAAAAGATGTAAAGTAATTGTCATATATCCTTCAGCTTTCAATCAAATCTAAATATCTGCAATGTATTTCTAAGATTCGATCAAAAAAGGATACAAAAGGTACTTTTATTACAAATACTTGTATTATGTTAATTTTGCCCTTTAAATATAACTAACGCTTATCTTTTATCTTACTGGTTAAGATGATTTAATGGAAACGTTTTTCCTGAAAATTCAGAGTATTTGAATTGTACGTTTTAGCCTGGCTATAATTAAAAAATATTGAAGCACGCTAAATCACATTCGCATTCACTACTTTCATAGTGCCCTGCATAATGCGCCAGTGTCCGGGAAAGGTGCATATGAAAGGATACTCTCCCGGTTTATCCGGTGCTACGAAAGTGAGTTCAACTGTTTGTTCAGGGTCTATCAATGGAGTACTAAATAGGACTTCAGGTATTTTAGGTACATATTCTTGCTCCGCACCCTGGGGATCGGTCGCCAGTTTATCGGCAGCAGCACCTACAATTTCTAAAGCCCCCTGTTGGGCAATGATCAGGTTATGCTGCATGAAATCAGGGTTTTCAAAGACAATCTTGACAGGCTTACCCGCTTCCACCACAAACTCGCTGAGATCGTATTTCATAGCGTTTTTCACCGTTTTTATCTGTACCACCTGTGTTTCTTCCACATTGGAAGCCAGCATGGTGGTAGTGCTGCTTTGTGCGGGTTTGTTCCAGTAATTTTCCATCAGGGCATCAGCCAAGGTCGTGCCTTCAAAGGGTGAACTTCCCTGCTTAAATTCTTTTTCTATCTGATACTTCCAGTTTCCGGCCAGCGAGCTTTTGTTGCTTCCGGTTTGCACATACATTTGCTCCGGCTTGCCTCCAAATCCACCCCAACCCCGATAATCTTCTACTTTGACCACCATCAGGTTATTTCCTGATTTTAATAGGTTAGCAGGAATTTGATATTCCCTGGGAGTATTATAATCATCTTTAGTGCCCCCCACCCGTATGCCATTGATCCATACTTCATCGGTTTCATCTATTGGACCCAATGAGATTGTGCCTGCTTTTCCCGCTGCCTGGACAGGCAGATTAATGTTCTTTCTAAACCAGACGATGCCGTCTATTTCTATGCCGGAACGTTCAAAAAAATCAGGCAACTGCATCAGCTTCCATTCGTTATCCTCATAACCCAGTTTTTCACGGGAAGGCATCGCGGCTTTTTTAGCTAATTGTTCTTCATAGCGGGGATGATCAGATAGGAATGCCGCC
This sequence comes from Cytophagales bacterium, assembly GCA_038259985.1. GTDB lineage: Bacteria > Bacteroidota > Bacteroidia > Cytophagales > Cyclobacteriaceae > Catalinimonas. Next base: position 3,774 of record JBBSOG010000125.1, on the reverse strand, counting down.
ATATAACCATTCTTATGCCGGCTACCTGCCAGATACGCTGCTTTGGAAAGCCAAGGATCGTCTTGCACAGCTTCTTCCTGGCTCATCGCGTATAGTTTCTGGCCCATACCGTCAGAAGTAGGCATATCCGCCAAAACAAGGGTCGCTGCTAGGCGCGTATGTGGATCAGGATCATTAATAAGTTTAGATTTGAGTATTGCCTGATTTGCCCAGGCATTACGTGGCAACACCTGCAAGGCCGCTTTCCTTACGCCTGCCGCCGGATGATGCAGCGCGGCTACTGCCACCCGATATGCTTCCTCGTTTGCGCCTTCTTCCAGTGCTCCTAAGCCGTGTACTGTCCATAAGGCATGCAAGGCCGCGTTGTTGAGTGCCATATCATCAGTTTGCCTGTTTTCTACCAAATCATAAAGTCCTGGCAATACGTCTGTATTAGCCCTTTCTACCAACAGGCGCTGGGCAGTAAGCCGCCAGAACATATTGTCATTTTCCAAAGCATTGATCAAGCCTTCGGGATCATCCATGCTCAATGTCATAGGCTCATATTCGTCGGCATCTTTATACACAACGCGCCAGATACGGCCATGCTGACGGTCACGGAGAGGGTTTACATAGGCATTTCCCTCTCCGGTTTCTGCTTCATAACCTCCACGTTCGGGCGTAGGCGTAGGATTATGCTGCACAATAAAATTGTACCAATCCGCTACCCATACTGCACCGTCAGGCCCAACCCTGGCCTCTACCGGGGAAACCCATTCGTCGGCACTGGCCAGCAGGTTGCCCCCGTTTTTTTCTATAAAACCGGCACCTTCTTTTTCTATAATCGCATTATGTACTACACCACCGGTAGGCTCACACACTAGGGCGATACGGTTCCAGTAGGCTTGGGGAAAGCTTCGTGCGGTATAAAAATTATGTCCCGCCGCGGCGGTAAAGCCACCCCACACATCTACCTGACGAATATTAGGGGTAAGTGGCTGCATGCTGTAATGTCCATCAATCTTAGTACTTCCGCTGACCGGCAGGCCATCCACATTTTCGTAATAGGCATTGGGAATACCTAAAAATACGCTGTGGGTATTGTTAGCGGTAGAAGCAAATACATCAAAGGCTTCAGTAAAGCCCAGCCCCCAGGTATTGTTGCTGGTACTGGTCAAAAACTCAAATTTCTTTACATCCGGTTTAAAGTGATAAACCCCCTGACTAAACTGCTCTTTTTTTCCGGCAATGCTTCCTTCAAAACCGGAATAACCAACCACGCCCCATATCCAGTTGTCTATGCCATATTTTAAATTAGATGGACCGGCATGGGTATCAAAAGTGCCCCAGCCGTTGATGAATACTTTACGTTCATCCGCTTTGTCGTCGCCATCAGTATCTTTGAAAAAGAGGAAATCCGGGGCTTGGGAAACAACTATTCCACCGTTGACGAACGCCAAACTGGTCGGAATATTCAACTGGTCAGCGAATATGGTAAATTTATCCGCTTTGCCATCACCGTCAGTATCTTCACATATTTTGATGCGGTCATCGCCTATTCCTGAATCATTTCTTACAGTATTGGGGTAATCCACTGTTTCAATTACCCAAAGGCGTCCTTTTTCATCCCAATCCATTGCAATAGGATTGATGATATCAGGCTCGGAGGCAAAAAGTTCCAGCCTGAAATCGGGGGGAACCTGAATCAGTTTTTTAGATTCTTCAGGAGATAGTGGAAATTGAAATTTGGGGGCGGGGTCCCTTTTCTCATAGTTAGGAATACTGTCCCGGGCTACGTACTTGAGCACGGGAATATCTTTGACATAAGCCTGCCATTGCTCTTTGACCGGATCACTTACTGCCCACAAAATCCCTTTCTCCATGAGTTTATGAAATCCCAGATTGCCCCATACCCTCTCGTCATGTCCATAGGCGGTATAAAATACGCGCCCATCACCCTGCTCCCTTATCCAGGTCCATGGCTCATGGTGGTCTCCCTCCACACGTTCCATGAGCACAGTGATGTCATCGTTCAACTGATGGTGAACGTATGTTTCATCCCAGGCAGAAAATTCCTCTACACCTTCCATCGCCGGATGTTCAGGTTTGATAATTTTCGTCACAAAAGTACCGGTGTCATGCTTTTGAAACTGCCCGCCTACCAGGTCTATGTAAGCATCGGAATTGAGAAAACAATAACTGGCGGAATGAACGGGGATAAATGCTTTGCCACTCTCCACAAAGTCCAGCAGGGCTTCTTCCTGGGAAGACGTGATACTTTCGTGATTGGCATAAATCAACAGGCCATCATATTTGCTGAGGGTTTCGGCGTTTAGGTCAGCCTGATCTTCAGTGTAGGTAAAGTTAATTCCTTTTTTGTAAAGGGGCTCGGCCAGCATGGGCATGAACACTTCGGAATTGTGATGGTCACTTTCATGACCCAGAAAGAGAATTTCTATGGGCCGGGGGCCAGTGTCTGCCTGCTGCTGCTCACTTTTACAGGCTACAATGAATAAACATAGCAAATAGCAAAACCAATACTTCGTGATTTTCATAATAGTCTAGGTTGTTTAGGGCTAAGATGGGCATTTTCAATGAAAAAAACAGGCAGTATATTACCTGATATTTGCACAATTATGCCTCCGATTGGGTATAAAAACTAATTAATTGGGTAATTTAGTTTCATGTTGGAGTCAAAAGAGTCAAAACTCAATTCAATCTATTTCTCAAACTCATAATTTTAGAATTGAGTGTAATCACTCGTTTTATCTATTATTATAGGTTTCACATTTAACTTGTGAGTTTCATTATTTATATTGAACGCTGAAGCTTATAACAACCACCAAAGTATTGTTTGAGAAATTTGCTAACGTCTTTCTTGCTATTTGTTCGGCGGGCACACTTTTTTGCCTCTGTTTCGTTTTTTACAATTACATTTTTCATGGTACAGAAGGAGATAGATTTGTAGCATATCTTATGGTCACTTTTCTTGGAATTGGTTTAGTGATTGCCTGGTTCACGAGACATCATCCCCATTTTTTGGTTTCCCTTATGCTTTTTGTTTTACTTATCGTTGGCCTGGTATCCATTAGAAAATTTATTAATTCTTCCGCACTGGAAAATAATACGTTAAGTTATCAGTGGCCCGAAGAAAAAAATACCATCACCCTGCCATTCCAGGTAGGGAAAAGTGGGCGAATCCTACTGGAAGCACAGATCAATGATACCAACGGCTTATTTATGTTTGATACCGGGGCAGGACTATGTACCCTAAATGAGCTTGTTCCCCCAGATAGCATATTTCAACATGACTTTACCATGACCGATGCTTCCGGATTGCTACAGAGGAAGAAATTGAGGCTAATGGATCATTTTCAACTAGGCGATATACAAGCCACTAATGTGGTATTTTGGCCCGCAGATACTGGAGCTTGGAACCAAGGCGGGATACATGCTGGAGTAAACAATATTCTAGGAATCATTGGCAATAATTTTCTAACACATTTTGTCTGGGATTTTGATTTACGAAATAATCAGGTGACCATAGCAAAATCCATTGATGGGCTGGCAAACGTTGACAATACGACAACCTTGGCCCTAAAAAAGACAGAGGGTAAGTGGAAAATTCCGGTTATGATCAACGGGGATGAAAGAAAGATTGAGCTTGATTTTGGTTTTGCCGGTGCCATTTCTTTGAATGACTTCATTCCTAAACAGAAAAACATGCAACACGGAACTGAATATGGTAAAAAAGCTTCCTTATTTAGTCATACCTTATCTGGTCAGGAAGCTGTA
>JBBSOG010000124.1:0-13072 GCA_038259985.1 Cytophagales bacterium | reverse complement strand
AGCCAGAAATGATTGATGACGAACCTGAAGAAGAAGAAATTGAGCCAGACTCCAAAAAAACAGAATCAAGATCAATTTAAGACCTATATCAAATACTCCGGTTTAGCTTTCCAAATGATCGCCGTACTAGGCGTGGCTGTATGGGGGGGCATGAAACTAGACGATAAAATGGGCAATGGTTTTCCGTTATTCACGATTATCTTTGCCCTTATTGCTTTTACCGGCTCTCTCATTATCACTATCCGGGGGTTACCTAAAGAGTAAATGTCCGATCATAAGAAATCATGGCTGGCGCTATTTTTATTTGCCATCGCCCTTACTTTTGTTGTTTTTCTAACACAAGCTATTATTCCTGCGATAGTACATCAGGGCGCTTATTATATCATCGCCTTCTTTTTGTTGCTCACTATTTTCACGCATTATATTTCCCTACTAGGTTTCAAGCATATTCCGGATAAGTTTGCATTAGTATATTTGGGCACGATGACTTTTCGCCTGCTGATGGGCATAGGACTTATCATCATAGTATTGCTCCAGGGTATTCCTGATAGGATACTATTCGTTGCCAACTTTGCATTCGTGTATTTGGCTTTTTTAATTTTTGAAATATATGCCTTATTGACTACCTTGCGCTCAAATTCTCAAAAGCGGGCAGAAAATGCGGAAAAAAAGCAAGAAAAATCAGCGTAACCTATTCTTAATCAGTTATATAATCCTTTTTTTATCAGCACTTCCCCTTAGCAGGCTCCATGCTGAGGAAGTAGCACCAGACCCTGAAACAGAAGGTCCCACTGAATTTATATTTCATCATATAGAAAATTCCTACGATTGGCATTTTGCAACGATCGGCCATACCCATATTACCCTTCCCCTACCCATTATTCTTTATTCCCAAGACAGAGGGGTAGAAGCATTTATGTCATCAAACTTCTTGAATGAAGAGCATAATTATGTTCCTTACAAGGGATATGCCCTGGAAGATGACGGCACCCACCTTGTTTCAGTAGAAGGCCGTAGCTTTTATGATCTTTCTCTTACCAAGAATGTGGCTTCCATGATCGTCGGGGCAATTGTGATGCTGCTTATTTTTCCGGCAGCGGCTTCTCGCTATAAGCAAAATCCGGCTTCTGCCCCCCGGGGACTTCAGTCATTTCTTGAGCCGATTATTATATTTATTCGTGATGAGGTGGCGATTCCTGCGATTGGGGAGGATAAATACAAGCGGTTTATGCCTTATCTGCTTACGGTTTTCTTTTTCATCCTGGTCAATAACCTTTTAGGATTACTTCCCGGTGCCGCCAATGTTACCGGAAACATTTCGGTTACCCTCACACTGGCATTGTTTACTTTTTTGATTACACAATTCAGTGGGAATAAAAATTACTGGAAACACGTATTCAATACGCCGGGTGTACCTTGGTGGCTATTGCCCATCATGATTCCGGTGGAGATCATTGGCTTGTTTACCAAACCATTTTCTTTGATGGTTAGGCTTTTCGCAAACATTACTGCCGGACACATCATTATTCTTAGTATCATCGGTTTGGTTTTCATCTTTGAAAGTCTTGCCGTAGGCCCAGTAAGTGTCATATTCGCCGCAGCCATGAATTTTCTGGAGTTGTTAGTGGCGCTTTTGCAAGCGTTCGTATTCACTTTGCTTTCAGCCATATATTTTGGCGGAGCGGTAGAAGACCATCACCATGCAGAAGGTAAAGCTTTGGAAGACGAACACAATAATGCCCCTTTGCAGGCTGACTCTGCAATGGTTTAAATAGCTTTCATTTGTTTCATTTATATAAATAGTTAAACTCTTATGTTGTTAGCTTTATTATTACAAGCTGCTGTCGAAACGGTATCCGGATTAGGAACCATGGGCGCAGGTATTGGTGCCGGGATAGTTGCGTTAGGCGCTGGCCTTGGTATTGGAAAAATTGGTGGTGCTGCTATGGAAGCTATCGCTCGTCAGCCAGAGGCTAGTGGGCGTATTCAGACCGCTATGATTATTGTAGCTGCTTTGATTGAAGGTGTTGCCCTCTTTGGGGTAATCATCTGTCTGATTATAGCAACTGCATAATCCCAACTTTGATAACCGGTCCTTAGCATTAGGCTTAGGGCCGGTTCTTTAATGAAACAAATTTTAAATTTTTACTTATAAATTAGCTGCAATGGATTTACTCACCCCAGATTTTGGACTGATAGTCTGGCAGATCCTTATCTTTTTAGTTGTATTGTTTGTTCTCTCTAAATTTGCCTGGACTCCTATCGTCAATGGCTTGAATGCGCGGGAAAGCTCTATAGAAGAAGCATTACGCTCCGCGGAAAAAGCCAAAAACGAAATGGCCCAGCTGAAAGCTGAAAATGAGAAACTACTGGCCGAAGCAAGAAAAGAAAGGGATGTTATCCTAAAGGATGCGACTGCCGCCGCGAACAAATTGAGGGAAGAAGCCCGCGAACAAGCGTCACAGGACGGTGCACGTATCATTGCTGATGCTAAAGCGGCTATTGAAATGCAGAAGAATGCTGCCCTTGCGGAAGTAAAAGACCAGGTGGCTAAACTGTCTGTACAAATCGCCGAAAAAATCCTAAGAGAAAAACTAAGTGATGATAAGGCCCAGAAAGAATACGTTTCAAAACTGGTGAATGACTTAAGCGTTAATTAATTCCTTCATTAGTCAAGCAAAATCTGATTTTCATTTATGATTAGTTCAAGAGTAGCGTCACGGTATGCGAAATCACTGCTGGATCTGGCCGTGGAAAAAAAGTTATTGAAAGAAGTCTATGCCGATATGGTGCTTTTCAAAAAAACCTGTGCAGCCAATCGCGACTTGGTGTTGATGCTTCGTAACCCTATTATTAGTCACGAAAAAAAGAAAGCGGTACTTTACGCGATTTTTAAAGGTAAATTTAACCCTGCAACGCTGGCGATTTTTGATGTGATTACCCGCAAAAATAGAGAGAGCTATCTTCCGGCAATTGCAGAATCTTTTGAAATCCAATATCGTCAGCATGAGGGGATTGTCAAGGCTATAGTCACCACGCCAGTGCCACTGACGGATACTTTGAGAAAAGAGTTTATGGCCATGATTGCCAAACAAACGGGTAAAGAAATAGATATGGAAGAGAAAGTTGATCCTGCAATTATTGGAGGGTATATTTTGAATATCGGTGATCAGCGGATAGACAATTCTGTAAAAACTAAACTGAAAACGCTTTCATACGAATTTTCTGACGATAGCTACGTGCGAGCAATCTAAATTGAATATTACTTTAATTTAAAACTTATTATATAATGGCAGAAGTAAGACCTGATGAGGTTTCAGCAATATTAAGAGAGCAACTTTCTAATTTCAAGACAGAAGCAGAGCTTGAAGAAGTAGGCACGGTACTACAAGTAGGTGATGGCGTGGCCCGCATTTATGGCCTGACCAAAGCGCAATCCGGAGAACTGTTGGAGTTTGAGAATGGCCTGAATGCCCTTGTACTCAACCTGGAAGAAGACAATGTAGGGGCAGTACTTCTGGGAGAGCAGGAAGATATCAAAGAAGGGGATACTGTAAAACGTACCAAACGTATCGCGTCTGTCAAAGTGGGTGATGGGCTGGCAGGAAGGGTAGTTAATACCCTGGGTGAGCCTATTGATGGCAAAGGGCCTATTGAAGGAGACCTTTACGAACTTCCTATTGAACGAAGGGCACCAGGTGTGATTTATCGTCAGCCAGTAAACGAACCCCTTCAGACGGGTATCAAAGCGATTGACTCTATGATCCCAATTGGCAGAGGTCAGCGCGAATTGATCATCGGTGACCGCCAGACTGGTAAAACTGCTGTAGCAATAGATACCATCATCAATCAGAAAGAATTTTACGATAAAGGTGAGCCTGTTTACTGTATATATGTAGCCTGTGGACAGAAAGCTTCTACCGTAGCCGGAATTGTCAATTCCCTGGAGAAGCATGGCGCTATGGCCTACACTACGGTTGTATCTGCTTCCGCTTCTGACCCTGCGCCTATGCAGTTTTTTGCTCCCTTTACCGGAGCTGTCATTGGTGAGTTTTTCCGCGATACCGGAAGGCCTGCATTAGTGATCTATGACGACCTTTCCAAACAGGCGGTAGCTTACCGTGAAGTTTCCCTGCTCCTTCGCAGGCCTCCCGGACGTGAAGCTTATCCTGGCGATGTGTTTTATCTTCACTCCCGCCTTCTGGAGCGTGCTGCCAAGCTGAACTCCAATACCGAGATTGTGCAGCAAATGAACGACCTTCCTGAAGTTATCAAGCCACTGGTAAAAGGAGGCGGCTCATTAACCGCACTACCTATCATTGAAACACAGGCGGGTGATGTTTCGGCGTATATTCCCACCAACGTGATTTCTATCACCGATGGACAGATCTTCCTGGAGACGGGTTTATTCAACGCAGGTTTGCGCCCGGCAATTAACGTAGGTATCTCCGTATCCCGTGTGGGTGGTTCAGCACAGATCAAATCCATGAAAAAAGTAGCAGGTACGCTTAAATTGGACCAGGCACAGTTCCGCGAACTAGAAGCTTTTGCTAAATTTGGTTCTGACCTGGATGCTGCCACACAACTTACCATTGACCGAGGTAGAAGAAATCAGCAAATTTTGAAGCAGGCCCAGTTCTCTCCCATGTCAGTAGAAGAACAGGTAGCGATTATCTTTGCTTCTACTAAGGGACACATGGATAAAGTGGCTATCTCCCGGGTAAAAGAGTTTGAAACAGAGTATCTGAACCAGCTCAAAGCCCAGCACAGGGATACTTTGGATGCATTATCTGCTGGTAAGTTTGATGATAGCATTACCGATGTGCTTAAGAAGGTAGCGACTGAACTTGCCCCTAATTACAAGGAATAGAATGCTTAACTACAGGCTGCACTTGATATGATGCCGTCTGCACTTATACTCATAAGATAAAAATATGCCGAGCTTAAAAGCAGTCAAAAGCCGAATAGCCTCTGTTAGATCAACGCAGCAAATTACTAAAGCCATGAAAATGGTAGCTGCTTCAAAACTGCGTAGAGCGCAAGATCGTTTGTTGCAAATGCGCCCCTATGCTGAGAAACTAAATAAAATCCTCAGCAATGTTTCTTCTAACTTGAGCGAAGAAAATGTGAGCGAATATGCCAAGCAAAGAGATGTCAAAAATGTATTGTTTGTAGTATTTACCTCTGATAAGGGGTTATGTGGGGCATTTAATACCAGTCTTTTCCGTTACTTGAGGCAGCTGATTTCTAGCCAGTATAGTACCTATGAACGTAATAACCGGCTGACCATCATGACGGTGGGCACCAAAGGACGCGACTATTACAAGCGCCGTGGCCAGGACTTGAACGAGCAGTATGTTCACTTGTTCAACGAACAGACTTTTGAGAATGTCCGCACTGCCGCAGAATCAGTGATGCAGATGTACCATGAGGGTGAGGTAGATAAAGTCATTCTGATATACAATACTTTCAAAAATATAGCTACCCAGGTGGTTACCAATGAGCAGTTTTTGCCGGTTGAATCTGCTGCTGAGGAGGAGAACGAGAAAGCAAATGAACCTATTGATTACATCTACGAACCTTCTGAGGAATACATCGTGGATGAGCTTATTCCCCAGTCTCTAAAAATTCAGTTTTACAAAGCCTATCTAGAATCCGCTGCTTCAGAGCAAGGTGCCCGGATGACAGCCATGGATCAGGCTACTGACAATGCCGGTGAGCTCTTAAAGCAATTGAAGCTTACTTACAACCGCACACGACAGGCTGCTATTACCAAAGAAATTTTGGAAATTGTAGCGGGTGCTGATGCTTTGGAAAGTTAATCTATAGCAGTAGAATAAATCTTTTAGAAGCCCTTCCCAGGGCTTTTTTTTGTGGATCACTTTTGTCATTCTGCTGTATTATGTGGAAAAGAAGTATACAATTAGTCAGAATACTTAGCATGGATGTGGTGCTGGGAAGCATCATCAGTAGTCTATTTATAGCTGACTTTCTTCAGGTACAACTTCCTCTGACAACAATAATTGCACTGGCTATTTGTGTTTGGCTCATTTATACTGCCGATCATCTCTCAGATGCTCTTAGTATCCCTCATGAAGCCCATACCAGCCGCCATCGTTTTCATCAAAAATATATTAAAACGGTAAGAATATTTTTTTTCATCGTATCTGCCACAGGGCTTTTTTTACTCAGTCAGCTGCCTTTGCGTTTAATCATCTGGGGAAGCTTCGTCTTAGGAATTGTAGGCTTGTATTTTATTTCTATTCGTTGGCTCAAGCTCCAGTATATCGTTCACAAAGAGATCGTGATAGCCCTTCTTTACAGTGTTGGCATTTTTCTAGCACCTGTTTATTTTAGTACTTTTCCTTTAAAAATCACTGTTATAATTCTTTTTATAGAATACATTTTCATTGCATTTATCAATCTCATTCTCTTTTCCTGGTACGAAAAAACACTTGATGAACAGGATAATCATATCTCATTTGTAACTTTGGTAGGCGAAAGAAAAGCAAAAAAAACACTTATCTTTTGTTTGTATTTCCTATACGGGGTCATTATTCTGTCAACATTGCTCAATGTCTCCGAACCAATATTTATTTTTACTCAAGTTATCCTATTGCTCATGACACTTACGCTGCATGGTGTTCTGAGCTTTCCTGCTTATTTTCGCCAGCATGAACGGTACAGAGGGATAGCGGATGCCATATTTTTGTATCCTATTCTGTATTTATTACTGTAAATGAAGCCTGTTTCTTTTCAATTTATTGCCCCTTATTACGATTTACTGGCAAGATTTGTCTTTGGCGACGCGCTTGATAAAGCACAAACAGCTTTTTTTTCCCTTATTCCTCAAGCTAGTTCCATACTTATCATGGGGGGTGGAAGCGGAAGAATACTAGATGAATTAATTGACAAGGTTTCTCCCCGGCAAATCTTTTATGTAGAAACCTCCTCAGCCATGCTGCGGCTTGCTAAAAAACGGCTCAGTATCATTCAAAAGAAAAAGCAAATGAACACAGAGGTACAGTTCATTCATGGCAACGAGGACGATATTCCGCAGACATTGAGATGCGATGTGCTGATGACTTTCTTTTTGTTGGATGTATATGCAACCCCACAAGCAAAGGTGCTAACATACAAGCTATCTCATCATCTTAGGCCCTCGGGGAGTTGGCTTTTTGCGGATTTTTGTTTGGAAGGGAAAGGCATTCAGCTACTTTGGAAGAAAGCACTACTCAACATCATGTACAAGTTTTTTTGGCTAACGACCAATTTGCACAACCAATCCTTGCCAGATTATCAGTTGATTTTTGAAGAATTACAGTACTTTCCCGTACAACAAAAGTATTTTTACCGAGGGTTTATTGTCAGCATTATTTACCGCAAATTACTCGCTTAAAGTTTTCATTACTTCATCCACCATTTGTGGTGAACCCACAAAAAAAGAGGTTCGTTGGTGAAATGACTTGGGCAAAATGTCCAGTATACGTCGCTTACCATCTGTAGCCTTTCCTCCGGCTTGTTCAGCGATGAAAGCCAATGCATTGCATTCATACAATAATCTAAGTTTGCCGGAAGGATTTTTCTGCGTAGCGGGGTACAAATAAATCCCTCCTTTCAACAAATTCCGGTGAAAATCACCCACCAAAGAACCTATATAACGAGCCGAATAATGGCGGTTTTTACAACTTGATATATAAACTTTTACACCTTCTTCATAGTCATTATAATACCCTTCATTGATAGAGAATATTTCACCATCTTTTGGAATACTCATATCACTGTGAGAGAGAAAAAACTCCCCTAACGATGGCTCATAAGTAAAGCCATTCACTTTATTGCCAGTGGTATATACCAGCATGGTGGAAGAACCATAGAGAAGATAACCCGCTGCTACCTGATCACTACCAGGCTGGAGCACATCTTCAACGGTGGCTGGTGAACCAATAGGCGATTTACGGCGATAAATGGAAAAGATAGTACCGATGGAGACATTCACGTCGATATTGGAAGACCCATCTAATGGATCAATAGCCACCAGGTACTTTGAATTGGGGTTCAGATGGATAATTTCTTCATTCTCTTCCGAAACAATCGCGCATACCTCACCCCCATTTCGCAAAGCTCTGGTGAAGCGTATATCAGCGACAACATCCAGTTTTTGTTGATTTTCTCCTTGAACATTGGTCTCCCCCATTTCACCAACAACATTACCTAAACCGGCGTGATTAATCTCTTTGTTCAATATTTTTCCGGCGAGTGCAATATCCCTCAAGAGTTGAGACAGTTCACCAGAAGCGTATGGAAAATCTTCCTGGTTTCTTTTGATAAACCTATCCAAAGTGGTACCTACCGGTAGTCCTAAATTATTTGCCATAGCCAATGCTTCTTTTGAAAGCTGTTTAAGTTTTACAGATGATGCTCTCTTCTGATATGTTCAAGTAAATTATGACAACTTTTTTGCAAGATATTATATACTTCCGTAAAGCCATCCTGCCCACTCCAGTAAGGATCTGGTACATTCAAGTTATTTGGACTGTCATCAAATTCACGTATCAGGTATACCTGATAGCTTTTATTGAAGGATTTTTTCTCCAGTTTTAAGATATTATTTCGGTTGCTTTCGTCCATAGCGATGATGTAATCAAACTTTTTGAAATCTTCATCCAAGAACTGCCGTCCCAAATGCTGTAGCGTAAGCTGGTATTCTTTAACTACATCCAAAGTACGCGGGTCTGCTGCACTCCCAATATGATAATCTGAAGTGCCCGCAGAATCACATTGGATTTTTTCCTTTAAGCCTTCTTTGCTTAGTAAACCATTGAAAACAGCTTCTGCCATGGGAGAGCGACAAATATTGCCTAAGCACACAAACAAAACATTGATCATTTTGGGAAGAATTTTTACTTAAAAGAGATGAAGATAAGTCCGTGTTTAAAAATATACATCAAAAAGAGACAAGACAAAAGTATTTCACGCGACTATCATCAGAATCTGTTTACCTAACTGAAAAAAATTTGATATTATCTCCATTCAATTTAAAAAACTATTCTTTTTTTTTCGTATATAAGAGATTGAATATCAATCTCTTATACCTAATTTGAATAAAGATCATATTTTTTTAGGTGTTGGGGGTTACCTTTCCCTTGCTTGCAGTATATATATACATAACACAAATTGTTTTTATTCATACACCTGTTTACAGCAAGAAAACCTTCTTTACTTAAAGAAGGTTTTTCTTTTCGAGTACTTCATATTACCAGATATCCAAGCAGAAACCGGCACAGAACGAAATACAATAACTGCTAACAAAAAAGCCAATCCTAGTGGATTGGCTTTCTCTTTTGTGCTTAGCACTATCAAAATGCATATTTATTCTTTTCTATTAGAAAGTCAGCAATGGCTCTTCTTAGTTCCTTCACGTTCTCAAAATCTGTCTTGGTAAACCGCTTTAAGCCCATCAGCATCACTCGCTGTTCGTCGCCTTTAGCAAATGAGATGATAGCTTCCTTTCCGCTGCTATTGATTTTGTCTACTGCCATATAAAGGTACAACTTGGCCATGTTGATTTGCTGTTGACAAGCATCTTCCCCTTTGATATCTATCAACTTTTCTGTCCTCAGCAAAGTTGACTCGGCCGCATATACCTCAATCATCATATCAGCAATGTTCATGAGTATTTCCTGCTCATCATCCAGTTTGGGGCCAAAGTCTTGCACTGCTTTTCCAGCGACCATCAACACCGCTTTTTTCAGGTTTTTAAGGGTGTCTTTTTCTTTGGCAAATATGCCCGTCAAATCTTTAGCGCCAAAATCAGGTACTGAAGTGAGTTCTTTACCTACTGCCATCGCCGGACCGAGCAAATCAATTTCACCTTTGAAAGCCCTTTTCAAGGTCATACCTACCAGCAACATGCGGTTGATCTCATTGGTACCTTCATAGATACGAGAGATGCGCGCATCACGATAAGCCCTTTCCATTGGTGCTTCAGCGGAAAAACCCATCCCTCCGTAAATCTGTACCCCTTCGTCAACACAGTAATCCAGTATTTCAGAACCATGAACTTTCATGATCGCACATTCTATCGCGAACTGTTCCACACCTTTTAGCTTAGCTTCCGATGCGGACATTCCATCATCAATCAAAGCCTTTGTACGATCTTCTATATCCTGACCAGCACGATAAGCCGCTGATTCAGTAGCATAAATCATAGTAGCCATATTAGCTAATTTTAGCTTGATCGCACCAAAACTGGAAATAGATACCCCAAATTGTTTGCGTTCGTTGGCGTAGCGTACTGAGTCACTTACCACTTCCTTGCAACCACCAATCACACCTGCGCCCAGTTTGATCCGGCCGATATTCAGAATATTTACGGCTATCTTGAAGCCATTTCCCCGCTCGGAAAGCATATTTTCTACCGGAACCATCGTATCATTGAAGAAAACCTGACGGGTAGATGAACCCTTGATTCCCAGTTTCTTCTCTTCTTCATTCATGGTAATGCCACCGAAAGTCTTCTCTACAATAAAAGCAGATAGATATTTATCATCTTCTATCCGGGCAAATACGATAAAGAGATCGGCAAAACCGGCATTGGAAATCCACATCTTTTGCCCAGTGATTTTGTAGTGCTTACCATCTTCGGTGAGTACTGCCTTGGTTTTGCCTGAATTGGCATCTGAACCAGCATCCGGCTCAGTAAGGCAATAACAGGCTTTCCATTCACCGCTTGCCAAGAGAGGCAAATACTTTTGTTTTTGTTCTTCGGTACCGTAGTACAAAATGGGCAAAGTTCCAATACCAGTATGGGCGCCATAGGCGGTGGAAAATGATCCGGCAGAACCTATTACATCAGCGATAAGCATGGATGTATTAAAGTTCATGCCTAAGCCTCCATATTCTTTAGGAATAGCAACACCTAATAATCCCAACTCACCTGCCTTGTCCAGCAGGGATGGCATAAAGCCATGTTCCATGCTATCCATCCGCGCTATGTTGGGCGTAACTTCTTTTTCTATAAAATCCTGAGTGGCCTGGGCCATCATCCGCTGCTCTTCACTAAACTCTTCAGGAATGAAGATGTCCTTGGCTTCAGTTTCTTTGATGAGAAATTCTGCACCTTTGATAGCTTGTTTTTTAGCAATTGTTTCCATGCGAAGCTGTATTTATTGAATATATATTTTGATCATGTGGATGCATATTGATTTGTTATGCATACCTAACAAATATAAAAAATAAATTTAAAGAATAGTATGCATGCATAACTTATTTTCTTATAAAATCATTCATATTGTGATAGCGAGCGCCTGTTTTTGGGAAAGTTGGAGGAAGCTTTTTTAACATTAATTTAACTTTTTTCTAAAATACAGTTATATATGGATAGCCAGCGTTTATCTCAAATCATCAAGAACGCTTAGTGATCAAATTTATATGGCACACGACCCGGAAACTTTAGAAAAACAGCAGAAAATAACAGCACAACGGGCAGCCCTCGCCCGCAAACACATCAATAACTATGATGGAAAAGAGGACATAGAAAATTTTGATAAGCCTAAAGAGGGTGAAGAAATTTTAAAAGAGCAAATTCAAATGGCGCTTACCGAATATCGGCGCCATAATAAAGCCGTCTTTTTCTCAGCCTTTTCAGGAGGCTTGGAAATTGGTTTCAGCTTGTTGCTGATGGCTACTTTATACACTATGTTCTCCGGGACAATGAGTGAACCCGGTTTGGAAGTTGCTTTAGCTTTTGCTTACCCTATTGGTTTCATCTTCGTCATTTTGGGACGTTCCGAATTGTTTACTGAGCATACCAATCTGGCTGTTTTGCCGGTGTTAAATGGATCAGCCAGGGTAGTCAACCTGCTGGAGCTTTGGGGGGTAATCTTTGTTGGCAACCTGATGGGTGGTTATCTTTTCAGTTTTCTGCTTAGCCAGTTAGGACCGGCGATGGGCATTGTCAGTCAGGAGAGCTTGTATCATTTTGCCCACAAAATGATACAATACAACTGGCAGATCACGCTGGGCAGTGCCATGTTTGCCGGTTGGTTAATGGGCTTGTTGTCATGGCTGGTGACTTCTTCTAAAGATACGATCAGTCGTATCCTGGTCATTATCTTGGTGACTACTGTCATTGGTATCTGCGGATTACACCACTCCATTGTGGGTTCCATAGAAGTTTTTGCTGGCCTAATTTCTGACAAGAGAATTACAATTGGAGACTATCTTCATTTTCAGCTATTTGCCACTTTGGGCAATATCATTGGAGGAACTGTATTTGTGGCAATTGTCAAATACAGTCATCTGGGAAATACTAATTTGATCAGTGAACGGTTCAGGAAGAAAAAAGCCGAAAAGTAAATTTTCTCGGCCTTTTTCTTTTGGGTTTTGGTTGATTCAATCAGGCTGGTGCTTTAGCACTTTTCCTTCACTTCCACTACTGATGTTGAGCGTTGGGTCTCCGGTGTATTCTATCCGGCTGGAGTCTTCAGCATCAGCATTTAATTCATCACTTACATTTATTTTGGCCCTGGAGGCCCCACTGGTTTCCAAGCTGGCATTAGTGATACGCATTTCTAGGGCCTCTAAGCGGGCTGCACCACTCAGTACGGCGTCTATCTGCTGCGTTTCTCCATAGAGTTTCAGGCTGGAGGCCCCTCGCATATCCAAAGAAATGTTTTGCGAATTACCCTCTACAAATGCGGTACTGGAACCTGCCAAGTCTAGAGTCAATTGTTCAAAGTTCATTTCACTCACGTTTGCCTGCGCATTCGCGCTTAGTTGCAATTTATTTAGCTCGGGCATCATTAGCGTCACTTCTATGATATCATCATCATTTGCGAACCTTTTACCATATTTTAGTTCCAGTGTGTTGTTTTCAGTGTCTACATCAATCTCATTGATTACTTCTTCCTTTCCCGATATGGTCAGGCTATAGGCTTCTCCTGGCTGTATGTTTACCCGAAAAGGGCCTTCTATGCGTAGTGCTTCAAAGTCGCTAACTTCAAAAGTTTTTGAGAAATCGCCGGAAACACCTGATTTGGGAATACTATCTATTTGATCATCCAGGTTT
>JBBSOG010000123.1:0-13133 GCA_038259985.1 Cytophagales bacterium | reverse complement strand
AGTACGGTACATCCGGTGGCATTGTTTTCTGCCAATACGTAATAGGTGCCTTCAGATAAATTGCTGAAAGTTGGCCCGGTAGTACTTCCTAAGTTGTTACTTATGTTGTCTTGCAACGTGAGTGTATAACCTGAATCTGCAACGCTAATGCCATCTTCGGTAATATCAGTAATCGTAATTTCACCATTGACGCCGGTACAAAGTCTATTGGGCAAAGTGGTAAAAGCTTCTACCGAAAGTACTTTAGGTTTATTGTTAAGATAAACAGACTGCGTATAAATACAACCCTGACCATTAGGAACCATATCTTCCACCACGACCGTGTAATTGCCATTGGATAATGTATCAGGTGTTACACTCAGAGTGCCTACTACATCACCCGTTGTACCAATTCCTTTATACCACACATAAGTAAAGGTAGCAGTATCCTCGTTCACGATGGTTCCACTGTAATCCCTGGTGATTTTATCTATTTCAAGTCTTCCTTTTCCAGTATTGTTACAACTAAAATCGTCAAAAGTATTGAAGCTAATTTTCGCTATCGGGGTGGCATTCTTAATGGTAAATGACTTACTGGTGCTATAGCACATATCCCCGAAGTTTTCCTGAAAGGCAACCGTATACTTACCAGCGGCAAGATCAGTAAAAATGAAAGTTTCACTCAATACACCCGGTACTGTAGGGCTTAAAGTATCTTTCGAAAAGAGTGGATCAACAGTGGTTCCCTCAAACAAAATGACCCAATAATTATCCAGGGTAACAGTGGGTGACGTAACGAGCATTTCAATGCTACCATCTCCCGGATCGCACTGGTTAGAGTTAGTGGCTACGCTACTATTGATTTTAGGAGGCGATGCTTTCTCTACATAGAATTTAAATTCTTCCGTACAACTGCTAAATCTATCGCTGATGATCACAGTATAGTAACCAGCAGCCAGGTTATTTCTTTCAGATGAAAAATCATTGATGGAAGGCATAAGTAATCCCGGGTTAGGCGTTCCGGGGGAAGGGGTTCCGGTTTTGCTATAATACCAATCAAAATCATATCCTACACCCGTAGGGTCGCTATTGTTGGGTGAACTCACACTGATCCCTAGCTTTCCGGTAGCAGAAACTGCCGTACAGCCTGAGGATGGATCATAAGTATCTACATTCACCACGATACCCGGTGCTTTGGGAATCTCAATGGTCATCGGCGAAGATACACAATGATTGTAATCGTCCCTGACAATGGCAGTATATTCCTGATTGTTCAAGCCAGTAAATAGTCCATCTGTATTGGTTTGCACCGGGACACCTGATACAGTCGGGCCACTGTATAGCTCAAAAGTATAGATCCTATCTTTGATAAAATCCGGGGGAAGTTGTGCTAGGCCAGCAGGAAGGTAAAACTGAGCTTCTCCATTGGCAAAAGCAGCCCGGCAATCGGTGGTTGCTTTAGTGCTGAGTGTGTCAATGGTGGGCTTAACACCAGCTTGTATTCCAATAGAAATATAGGCTACCTGGAAACACTGAGAAGTAACATCAGTAAGCCTGAGCGCATATTTACCTTCGGGAAGTAAACGTACAGTATCGCTGGTGCTGGCGAGCTGCGTACCACTCAAGTTGTTGTTAAACCATTCAAAGGTATAGTCGGTCGCTAACCCTACGAAATCTTTGGCGATCAGCATACCATTGGGCTGCGCGACATCGCAGGTAGAATTGGGCACACTTTGCAAAGTGACTACTGGCTTTGGCCCTTCGTCTTTTACCGTCACCTTCATTTCGTTGAGAGAAGTACATCCCAGGGGATTGGTCACCTTGATGCCGTAGTCACCAGGAGGGATGTTGCTGAGCACATTAGAAGTTTCGGGCAAAATGGTATTGGTGCTGATTTGCCTCCACTGGAAAGTATAGCCATCGGCGGAGGTTTTCCCCCCATCGGCAGTCACTGTAATTTCGCTGCCCCAGGGGTCAGTACAGTTGTTGGTGGGCGTGACTGTGGCTGGATCAACAATTGGTTTGGTCTTTTGCGGTGATAAAGTTACATATTTAATCGTCTGACAGCCGGTCGCGTTGCTGCGTGTCAGCAATGTATATTTGCCCTCAATGAGTCCACTGACAGTGTTACCACTAGCCGTGGGGTTAGCAGGTAAGGTACTGGAAGTGAATACGCCAAAATACCAGTCAAAAGTATAACCACCAGTTACTCCGGCAATGCCACCTTTGGTAGTTTCGTCTACGCTGGCCGCCAGGGAACCGTTGGCCAAACTCAGATCACAAGCTTCTTGTGGGTTAAGCTGTTGGGTGACCACCACTGGTTTCCAGGTTTTATTCAATATTTTCACTGCCAGCGGATTAGATAAACAACGGGTTATTTTGTCGGCCGCGAAAACCGTATAAGTACCGGCAGAAAGTCCGCTAATCAAATGGCTCTTTGCCAGTACACTGAGACTGGTTGTATCCGGACTGGAAACATTGCCACTGTACCAATAGAAATCGTAATTGCTAGTATTACCGCTAACAGCAACATTGGCTTGTCCATCCAGATTGGCGGGGTCGCATATCGTCTGGTCGTTTTTTGAAACCAGCGAAACTACCGGATAAACAAACGATTCTTTCACTTCAATATCCATAGTGGAAGTACAACCGGTGATGATGTGCTCCACTACTAATCTATATTTTCCTGCGGAAAGCTGATCAACCGTAGCGCCTCCGGTATATCCGGAACGCGCCGGGATTACGGTATTTTGCCCTTTGTACCAGAAGAAATTATACCCACTGGTTATCCTGTTGCTTCCTTGCAGTACATAAGCGGTTAGCTCTCCAGATGGATTATTAAGGTCACAGGAACGTTGCAAAGCAAGTACTTCTGCGCCAATCGCCGGCGGGGCAGATAAATCTTTGACGGTGACGGTAGAAGGGTTTCCCGTACATTTGGCCAAAATATGCGTGGCTACCACCGTATATTTTCCACCGGTAAGCCCTTTTTGGGTAGCGCCCACATAATCAGCTGACCCGTTGGCGGTACTGCCTTTGAACCATCTGAATACGTAGCCGAGCGTATCCCCGGCCACATGCGCGGTGATAGCACCGTTGCTGTTGTAAGCATTAGCGCAATTGGCATTATCTTTTAATAAAACAGATGTGGTATTAAAAGGGTAGGGGTTGACATCAATTTTTACCACCGTAGGAGTGCCATCACATTCCCTGATCGTTCCGTTTAGCGTGTCTAAAGGATAGAAAGTCTCGTTGGACAATGAGCTTCCGTTAAAATCAAAGGGACCAATATCGTTGAGGGAAGTAAATAGTGTAAATGCTCCGGGTATACCGTTGACCCAGACTACGGTATCCAGCAGTTGATTAATTTGCAAACCGCCGGGCACATCCAGGTAAATAGTTTCCAGGTAGGGGTTAGGGGAAGCGTTACTACGGCTTTGCTCTGGGTTTTCCGAATAGAAAGACACCGGAACAGGTTTAAAAACCGCTTCATCACCGGTGTTTTTAAACCTCAGCCTTACCTGGAAGCGTGCATCAGGGCAAACTGGAGGCTCCACCTGAACGGGATCATCGCCAAACTCCAGATTAGGAGAGGGAAACGATAGGTTACCACAATAGTTGATAACCGGGGATTGATTATAAAACTTGTTTAATGAAAATTTGGGAACATTTCCACCGATCAAGTTACATTTTTGCGCAAAGCTAAGATGATGGGGTTGTTGAAAACGGGGAATAGTCAAATTATCATTGACGTTGACATTGAAATAGACAAACTGATTCCAAAGCTTACGGGAAGGCACCCAATAGTTATTGTTAGCAGCTTTATACGCTCTGACAAAACCATATTTCTGGTTTCCCCCTCCTGTTTTTGTATTCTTAAATTTTTCATTCTTATCCCTTCCGCAAACTACAATGATTTCCGTCTCACCATCTCCATCCACATCGGCAATGATGGGATATTCTGCATGGGTATTAGAGCTACAAAAATCAGCACTCACAAACTGGTTAAGTGGCTTGCCAGTGGTACCATCTACGATATATAAATTGATTTCGTCCCGGTACACAATTTCAGAAGCGCCATCACCGTCAAAGTCAAAAACTGCGGTACTGGTAAAGCCTGATGAGCCTTCCCAATAGTCATCATAATTAGCCCATTCTTCATTCCAGTTTTCATCTAAGGCATAGAGGGTAGAACCAGACATAAAACTACATTCCAGTCCGGAATCATTGTCTATATTGGCAATATTAAGCGCACCTACCCCTTTTGACCACACATATTGGCCACCATGAACCTCATAGTTGCTGACAAATCCACTATGAATTGTTGCAAAGGGGCGGGTAGGAATATATGTTTTGACAATATCATTATGCAAATCCCAGAAAAAGATAGTTACCGGGCCACTTAAACTTCCTGTAGTGCCACTACAAATGACATCTAAATACCCATCCTGGTTATAATCTACTACTGAAGTAGAACTCCAAAGGTGTTGGGTATCATACCGCTTGGGGCGATATCCATTCAAATCATAATCGGCGGGTTTCGTAAGGGCGTTGTCCATGTTTTTTACTTCATACATGGCTTTGCCAGGGATATCTACCGCGTAAATTACATGCCCGAGCACAAGTTCCAGGCCCTGGCAAGCACCGCAAGCGGCGTCAGGAAGGATATCAACGGCGACAGGCACTCCTGCTAAGTCATCATTCCAACTGTTACCACCACTATACTTACTGGTGCCGTGGCTACCCTGAATGATCACATTCCCGGTCTTGGCATCCCTTATTTCATTGACAGAATAAAGCTCTACTTCTCCGTCATAATTGAAATCAGCCAACAGTGGAACCCGAGGTTTATTCACGGCCGTGTTTTTGGCAGGCCAGTATTCATCCAGGTTATTTTTATAAGCACGTAATTTTCCTGCCTGATCAATGTGAAATATTTCGGCGAAACCGTCATTATCCACATCCCCTACAGCAGGGTAAGCAGCAAAATTTGCTTTGCTAGTAATTCTACTCTGTTGCTCAATGTTACCTGTTTTGCCGTCTAATACATACATGTAGCCGGTTTCGTCATTATAAGAAACCACTTCAGGGGTTCCATCATTGTCTACATCCGCTAAGGCAAACATGCCCCGGGTAGCGCTGGTTTGCATAGGGGAATCCCATTCCTTCTCTATATCAAAAATATTTCCCTGGGGTTTTACCTCGCAGTCAGCCACGTTGGTGATGTATTGGTTGGGGTTGCTGGGATCGTTAAGGCAGTCGCCGTCGTAATAATCAAAGAAACCGTCGCCATCGTCGTCAATACCATTGTTACAGTCTGTTTCTACCGGGCAAACACCGGAGAAGGTACAATCGGAGTCAAGGCAGTCGGGCAGACCGTCACTATCGTTATCTATCCCATCCGCACAGTTGGTTTCTACCCCCTGACACAGAGGGGAATTGCTACAGTTGGGGTCAAAACAATCTATTTTTCCATCACCATCGTCGTCAATGCCATTGCTACAATCCTCAAACTGGGCAAAGGCGGTGGTAGAAAGGAAGAGAAACAAAGGAAAAATAATGAGTTTGATACCCTTATTGATCATGTTTTTTTACTTATAGTTTTACAAAAATGCTAAAGCAAAAAAAAACAGATCAATCGGATTTCTTTTGACTAAAAAATAGATAGAATTACGATGTACAAAAATTTAAAAAGAAGGAGTTTTTATTTACGGAAGTTATTATATAAAAAATATAATTTCATCTTAAAATAGTTATACTTCCGCTGGATTTATTCTCTTTATCGCCACAACGTACTACATAATAATATGTGCCCGAGGGAAGGTCTTTTCCCTGATGATTGGTTCCTGACCAATCATTCTGATAGGGGGCTTCGGAGCGAAATACTTCCCTTCCCTGCAAATCAAAAATGATAAAATAACAGTCAGGGTACTGGTCAAAATTATTAATCACCCAGCTATCTTCTATACCATCCGCATTGGGGGAATAGATGTCCAGTGCATCCAGTGTAAACTGCTCAATGGCCACATAAACGGTGATCTGGGCATTAGTGCTGCAACCGGCTTCTGAAAAACCACTCACGGTGTACGTAGTAGTTTTAGTAGGACTAGCCATGGGATTGGCTATAGTAGAGTCACTTAAACCTACGGAAGGCTGCCAGAGATAACTGACTGCACCCTGGGCAGATAATTCAACAGAATCACCACGGGCAATATGGTCGTTACCATCAGGATCTATCATTACTTCCGGCGTGGCACTTTGCCCAATCGTCACTTGTTGTGTACTGCTGCAATTAAAGGCGTTGGATGCTGTTGCTGTATAGGTCCCTCCTTGAGTAACAATCCGGGGATTTGCGCTACTTCCGTCTTCCCATTTCAGCGAAGTATATGCTCCGCTAACGCTCAAGGTCACCGAATCACTTTCACAAATCGCATTGGCGGAAGCATTTAACTCAAATGTAGGGATGGGTTGAACGGTGACTGTCTTGGTTTGCGTATCGGCGCAATTCCCATCTCCGAGTATTACGGTATGTTTAATTGTATATGTTCCTTCAGTTGTATACGTATGTTCAGTCATTTTACCGGAGGAGGTGCTTCCGTCCCCATAATCCCACTCATAAGTGATACCAGCGTTGGAAGGCGTATTACTCTCAAACGAAAGGGTAGCACCCACACAAGCCGTGGTTTTATTGAAGGTGAAACCAGCGCTTACTTCTATTTTTTCTACGTCAAATGGATCGCTGCTCATTGTGCAGCCGCTCACGTTGTTTGCTGTTACGTGATAGCTTCCGGATGCTTTGGCCACCAGCGCACTAGCCACTTCACCAGCAATCAGTTGATTGTTTATGAACCATCGGAAATTGCTTAAACCTGGATCATTGATACTGAAAGTCACCGAATCCTGAGGACATAATACCAAAGGACCACTGACATTGACCGCTATTTTTTCTTGGGAGGCGACACTGATAAAAACCGAACTTGTACTGCTCTTACATAAACCTTCCCGAACTTCTAGCTGATACTCACCGGCATGTTCAGCGCTTATATTAGGAATCAACGGGTTTATCATTGTTGACTCAAAACCATTTGGCCCTCGCCACAGATAACTCAATGAAGGATTAGCGACGGCGGAAAGTTGTAGATCGTTGCCTTCGCAAACCTGAGTGGGTGCAGTAATCAACGGTTTTTCAGGTAAAGTTCCGCTATCTTCTATAATGGCCATATCCTGAGAAATACTCAAACAAGTAGTAAAAGGATCAATAGCTTGGAGAGAGTAAGTTCCTGCCTGGGTGACAGTTAAGGACGAAGCTGTTTCTCCCGTGAGAGGAGCGCCATTTTTATACCACTGATAATCAAGATGCGTGTTGTCGTAGGTATATAGTTTCAGAGGGCTTGCCTCGCAAATGGCGGGAGGATCTTTGGGAAAAAGTTCTATCTCTATACAGCTTTGGTTTTCTACGTAAGCGATATGGTATTTTCCAAAAGCATCTTTTTCCGTACTCACAATATCTGGTTTGGAATCACCATTGATATCTGCCACATTAATATTCCGGTACACGGAGGCATAGCCCGCCTGAATTAGCTCAAAATTAGGATCACCGGGTAAGGAATTGTTTTTTAGGATCAGAATCTTATCGGAAGCCGCCTGGGTAGAGATGATCATGTCAAGCTGTTGGTTTCCTGAAATATCTGCCAAAGCAATTCCCCAGGGCTGGAGGGCAGCGTTCATCCTGATCGGAGAAGCGAAGGAAAAATTACCGACTGTACTTTGGTTGATTAAAAGGAGTATTGCCCCATCTTCAAAATCCGTCAAAATGATATCCTGCTTTTTGTCCCCATCAATATCTCCCGAAGCTAAGTTGACTAATTGGCCCTTGAGATTAATAGTTTGGGGTGCCTCAAAAGAAAAAGCACCGTTTTCACTGTTATTTTTGATGATATAAAAATTACTTCCCAAATTAGTAGAAGTGACAATATCGGCTTTTTTGTCCCCATCAATATCACTGATCGCCAGGCCAAGCGTATTGCTGGGCACAGTAATAAAATGTCTTTTGTCTGATGGAAATTTCAGAGCGCCGCCGGTGGTTTCGTTTTTAAAAATAATCACCACTGGTGAGGTTTGATTGGTGACAATAATTTCCGGCTTGCGGTCTCCATCCAAATCATAGACCTCAATTCTTCTGGTACCTTTAGTAAGTCCTTCAAAGGCGGTACTCAGGGTAGCAGGACTGGCAAATTTGATCACGCCTGCAGTGCTTATGTTTTGAAAAACGTAAATATTTTCGGCCACTGTTCCGCCCTGGCTCACCAGCAAATCGGGCTTACCATCCCCATTGATATCACTGCATTTCACATTTCTTGCCGGTTGGTTAATGTTGAAATACGAGCCGGGCACTTTCACGAAACTGACATTATCCGGCGAAGATGAAGTATTGCTGAAGACATTGACTGAGCTTAATTTCGCCGATTCATCATTGTTGACGGTAGCTACATCATTGTCACCATCCTGGTCAAAGTCGCAGGTGCAAAGATCGTATAGTCCCTCCTCCTCATCTATAATTCTTTGGCTGTTGCTCAGGTGCGTATAATCAAAACTTGAGGTATGGTAAGTAGGAAGAAAAGGGGTGGATAGTGAGACTTCTTCTTTGTTTGTCAGATCAGTGACGATCACGCGCCCAAAAGTAGCGGTGGAAGGGACAATCACTTTAATAAGCTGATCCTGAATAGTGGCTATCTCCGCTTTACCTGCCCCGATGCTCACCGATATAGCCCCAGGATTATTACCAAAACCATTTCCTACAATATGCAGCGTATCATGATAATTGGCTGATGCCGGATAGAAATTAGTGAGCCGGACCTGTGCCTGACAATAAGACGACCAGAGAACAAAGAGCAGGGTAATTCTATATATCAACGCCATTTTTGGATTTGTAGCTACAAATAACTTATGGCAAACTTTGAACTTTATTAGGGTAATTTAAAATGTTTTCATCCGCGAATTCTTACACTGTTGGCATAGGGGAGAATTAGTAAAAAGCCACAAATGACGATTTTGTAGTTTCGTTGCGTATTACTGTATACCCGTGGGCTTTAACAGCCGAAATGTCAACAGCAATATGGTTTAGAAAGGTAAACCTCAACAAAGTAAAATAGAATATTAATATCTCTTATTGTCTTCTCACCTATGATTAAGCAAATCAAAATTTTCTGTCAGGTTTTGGCGGTACTTATCGTAATGGGCCATGCCGTTTCAGCGCAAATCCTTTTTGGGCCTAAACTCGGCTACCAAGCATCCTGGACACGCTATGCATCAATTTATGATGACACTGATTATACCGATGGCATGATCATGTTCCCTCAAATTGGCGCACTATATGGATTCAACCTGAGTGATAAAGTCTCGTTTTACAGTGAGCTTTACTATTCACAGCGAGGGAAAAATGAAAAAACGAATGATTTAAATACTCTGCTCAGGGAGCACAAGGCACGTTATCATTTTCTTGAGCTTCCACTACTTTTGAGGTTGACCCTTCCTATTGGTAAAGATTCTAAATCCCCTAAAGTCTATATCAATGCCGGGCCACACATAGCGTACTGGCTGGCGGGTAAAGGCGAATTGTCCAGCCTGGAAACCTTCGGTAGCACAAACATTGTCAAGACAGCGTATACTGTCAAATTTAAGGAAGTAGAAGGCCAAGAGAATATTTTGTATGCCGAAGATGCTAACCGCTTGCAGTTCGGGCTAAGTACAGGCTCAGGGATTATCCTTCCTATTAACCGAAAAGGTGAAATTTTACAGTTTGATTTGAGATATACCTGGGGTAGTACATTTATGGGTAGCAATCTAGATTTGCCTATTGGCACCAGTGGCGTTGAAGAAAACTACACTTTCGGCCATTCTCAGGTGAGTGCCTCAGTAGCGTACGCTTTTTATCTGGATATTTTTGGTATGCGCCGTGGCAAAAGCACCAAAAGAAAATAGCATGCTTACTTTTCTTTGATCTCCAATAACCAGGCATCCTCCAAGGATGCCTTTTTTCTGTAGTTGTCCCTGGCGATACTCGTCTTTTCTAACCTGTCAGAACGGTACACATACACATAATGAAGCTGGCTTTCGGAATTATAAGCGTGGGCGGCAAACAAACTTTGTTTGCTTAGTTCGGCTGTTCTTTTTTGTGCACGTTCAGCTGTCTTATATGCTCCGGCAATGATGTAAAATCCTACCGGTAATTCATTCTGAGCTATTCCTTTATAGTAAAAAGTATGTCCGGGAACTTCCTCCAGCCGGGTAAACTCTTCGTCCCTGTTGATTTGGGGCACATCGGATTCCTTAACCAGTTCATCCTGGGCAGGGGCTTTAATTTCCTCTTCAACCTTTGGTTGCTTAATCTTCGGCGCTTTCTTTTCCTCAGAAAGGACTTTGCCAAACCGGAAACTTAGCTGAATTTCATGTGAACCCTGACCCAGCGAATTGACCAGTTGCGACGCCACTTCATAGGCATAGCCTACCGAAAGTTTTTTGATCTGCAAACCAGAGAGAATACTTGCCCCATAATCTTGTCGGTAGGAGCCACCTAAATACAGTAGTTCATCATATCTGAATAGACTACCACCTTCAAAGTAAGGCGAAGAATAGAGATCGGCAGTGTACAGCGCAAAAGGCTCAATGATAAATTTAGAGGCTGGAATTTTAAATCTGTAGTCAAAGTTTACGATGTAATTTTCATAAAACTTTACATCAGTATAATCTGTTTGGTTTGACCTATAAATATTATCATAGATCATGTCGGTGAAGGTGAGCCCGAGATTGAAATCTTTGAGGTGATAGTTGATGCCAAATTTTAAATCAGGATGCAGTTGGTTTTCCAAAAAAGCGGCTATTACCGGGTCTGCCGGATTGTAGGTGCTTTTCTTATTTATTCCGGTAGTGGAAACCCCACCTGATAATCCAAAAGTCAAACCGGTAGTTCTTCCAAAAGGTACTTTGTATGCAAATATTCCATTGAAGGTATTGGAATGAATTGCCCCTCTTGTAAAGCGTTGGGCGCTTATCCCGGCGCCTATGCGTGTCCCAAACGCAGTACTCAACTGAAACGTAGAAACCGAAGGGGCGTCATTAATGCCTATCCATTGTTGCCGTTGGTTGATAGCAATGTGTGATAAGCCTTTGTGCCCAGCAAATGCCGGGTTAATAAGTAATGGATTTACCGGATAATGACTTAAAGTGGGCTGTTGGGCAAATGACACACGGGCGACCAGTAAAATAAAGAAAAACAGTAATCTATGCATGGTTTGAGCACTTTGTCATTACTAAATTGGGGATTTTTTGCTGATGAGCTAAATTCTCCCCGGATATGAATGCCGAACTACTGATTCCTGGCGTAAGCTTATGCTGGAATTGTGATGCTATACCCAAAAAAATATATTTTATTGTGGTGAACTGAAATTTGTGCTTTAATTATTCATCTAGTTCATTATGAAACAGATATCAAGAAGGGAATTTATTGCAGGAAGCCTTTTGCTTTTATCCGCCACTCACTTTAAAGGAAATACATCATTAGTTTTTCTTCAAGATGACATGATGGATAAGCTGGGTTTGCAACTTGGATGTGTTCGGGAGCAACTGATCAGCCAGCCGCAACAAACACTGGAATTCATTCATGGCCTGGGATTAAGAAACATTGAATTTCCAAATGTAGATTTGCTCAAAAAGCTTTATCCTGTTATGAATGGCATGGGGTTCAAAGTACATTCCAGTCATTTCGCCAGCCCTTATGTTACCGGAAACTGGGAGCCTTATACTGCTTTTGGAAACAAAAAACCTGGTATAGCAACTTTCAGCGCAGTGGTAGAAGAAGCCAAAAAGTACAACTTAAAATACCTCGTTCTTCCTGATGTGTTTCCTCAGGATCGGAGTGGGTTAGAATTGTTTCAATCCTTCAGCGAGCAGCTGAACAAGGCAGGAGAAATATGTAAAGAGGCGGGCATCCAACTCTGTTACCACAACCATAACTTTGAATTTCAACCTATAGAAAATACCTCTCCCATAGAAGTGATGCTGAGTGAACTTGATCCCGATTTGGTAAAATTGGAACTGGATGTATTTTATCTAAGCGTGGCCGGCATTGATATTCAGGAATTTACAAAAAAGTATAGCCAACATATTGCGCTTTTACATTTGGGCGATATAAAATCAGGCGCACTACAATCTTACCGGAGTATTACCTTACCCCAAGAGGTTTTTCAGCCTCTTGGCAAAGGAAGCATTGATTTCAAGTATTTGCTTCAGTCACCCTTACTTAGCGATATACCTTATTATTTTATCAATTTGGAACAATCAGCGGATATTTTGGCTGATTTGAAGTCTAGTGTGGAATATCTGAAAACACTTTAGTGTTTCTCCTGGGATAAAATTTCCCTCGCCTTATCAATGTTCTCTTGCTGAAGCTTGGTGACTTTGGGATAGTGTAAGTCAAGTTGTTCCAACTGATTGACAATAATCTGGCTCACCGCCGTTCTCATAAACCACTTATGATCAGCAGGGATGATGTACCATGGCGCATGGCTGGTAGAAGTATGGTTGATGGCTGACTCGTATGCCTGCTGGTATTTATCCCATTGATCCCTACTTTCTAAATCACCCATTTCAAACTTCCAATGCTTGTCATTCTCATTTATTCTATCCATAAATCGTTCTTTCTGTTCTTCTTTGGATACATGAAGGAAAAACTTAAGGATGAGCGTGCCGCTTTCACGCAGGTGCCGTTCCATCTCATTGATTGAACGATAGCGTTGTTCCCAAAACTCGGGGGTGATATCTTTTGCGCTGCCTATTCCCGGAATATTCTGCCTAACAATATGCTGAGGGATCACTTTAGTCACCAGCACTTCTTCATAGTAAGAGCGGTTAAAGATCCCTATTTTACCTCTTTCTGGTAGTTTTTTGTAGGTTCTCCACAAAAAATCATGTTGCAGTTCAACCGTACTGGGTGCTTTAAAGCTACTGACTTCACATCCTTGGGGATTTACGCCGGACATTACATGTTTGATGGTGCTGTCTTTTCCCGCTGCATCCATCGCTTGAAAAATCAGCAGTATCGCATGTTTATCAAAGGCATACAATATATCCTGAAGTTCGGTAAGTTTTTCCAGGTT